>DASXIA010000054.1:0-71623 GCA_036488155.1 Streptosporangiaceae bacterium
CCGCCCAGCGAGAAGCGGCTTGATCTGCAGATCGTCGTCCCGGTTGAGGACATGGCCGACCTGCAGGGCGCAGATGGAGCTAGCTCTGCGGTGGTCAGCACTGCTGAATTTGCCGCCGCTGCTGTTCCGATGGCCGACGGGCGGGTCGTCCGGGCGACCGGGCCGGGATCCAGGGCTGGCGGCCAGCCGCCGCCCGGAGACGGTGATCCGGCCCGGCAGCACTCGATCTGGCCGCACGTCGAGGAGCGGGTGCTTGACCTCATCCAGAGTCACCGGTCGACGATCGTGTTCGCCAACTCCAGGCGGCTGGCCGAGCGGCTCTGCGCGCGGCTGAACGACCTGGCGGCGGAGCGCGTCGCGGAGAACTCGGACCCGTTCTCCCCCGGTTTCGGTGACAACTACACCCGGCCGCCCGCAGAGCTAATCGGTCAGGCTGGGCTAAGCGCCGGTGCGGCCGGCATCGTGGCGCGCGCGCACCATGGCTCGGTCTCCCGCCGGGAACGCAGCCAGATCGAGGAAGCTCTCAAGAACGGAACGCTGCCTGCCGTCGTCGCCACCTCCAGCCTGGAACTCGGCATCGACATGGGCGCGGTCGACCTGGTGATCCAGGTCGAGTCGCCGCCCTCGGTCGCCAGCGGGCTGCAGCGGACCGGGCGGGCCGGGCATCACGTCGGCGACGAGTCCCGCGGCATCTTCTTCCCGAAATATCAGGGCGACCTCGTCCAGACCGCCGTCGTCACTCAGCGCATGCGCGCCGGGCAGATCGAGGAAGTGCGGATGCCGCGCAACCCCCTCGACGTGCTCGCCCAGCAGATCGTCGCGATGACGGCCATGGACGACTGGGAGGTCGGCGAGCTTGAGCAAGTGATCCGCCGGGCTGCTCCGTTCGGCGGGCTCACCCGCCCGGTGCTCAACGCGGTACTGGACATGCTGTCCGGCCGGTACCCGAGCGAGGACTTCGCCGGTCTCCGGCCGCGGCTGGTCTGGGATCGCACCACCGGGGTGCTGACCGGCCGGCCTGGCAGCCAGCGGCTGGCCGTCAGCAATGCCGGCACGATCCCGGACCGCGGGCTGTTCGGGGTATTCCTGGCCGGAGGACAGACCGACCGGTCTGGCAGGCACTCCCGGCGAGTGGGCGAACTGGACGAGGAGATGGTCTACGAGTCCAGGGTCGGTGACGTCTTCGTGCTCGGTGCGACGTCGTGGCGGATCGAGGACATTACCGCGGACCAGGTGCTCGTCTCGCCCGCGGCTGGCCAGCCCGGCAGGCTGCCGTTCTGGAAGGGCGACGCGCCCGGCCGCCCGGCCGAACTCGGCGCGGCGATCGGCGCGTTCTGCCGTGAGCTCGGCGCGGTGCCCCGCAGCGAGGCTATCGCCCGGCTCCGCAACGGCGGCCTGGACGAACTGGCCGCCGCGAACCTGGTTTCCTACCTCCATCAGCAACGAGAGGCGACCGGCTACCTGCCCGACGACAGAACCCTGGTGCTCGAGCGGTTCAGGGACGAGCTCGGTGACTGGCGGCTGGTCTTGCACAGCCCGTATGGCGCCCAGCTGCACGCGCCCTGGGCACTGGCGATCGCGGCCAGGCTCCGCGACCGGTACGGCGGCATGGACGTGCAGGCTCAGCACACCGACGACGGCATCGTGATCCGGGTCCCTGACGCCGACGACCCGCCGCCAGCCGGCATCGCCATGCTCGACCCGGAAGAGGTCGCGCAGCTGGTGACTGCCGAGGTGGGCACGTCTGCGCTGTTCGCGTCCAGATTCAGGGAATGCGCCGCCCGCGCGCTGCTGCTACCGCGACGGCAGCCTGGCAGGCGCACGCCGTTGTGGCAGCAGCGCCAGCGATCCGCGCAGTTGCTTGCAGTGGCGAGCCAGTACAGCACGTTCCCGATCGCGCTGGAGACGATGCGGGAGTGCCTGCAGGACGTGTTCGATGTGCCCGGCCTGACCGCGCTGATGCGCGACATCGCGGCGCGGCGCGTCCGGCTGGTTGAGGTCGAGACACCGACTGCCTCACCATTCAGCAAGTCGCTCCTGTTCCGCTACGTCGGCGCCTTCATGTACGAAGGCGACGCGCCGCTCGCCGAGCGGCGGGCTCAGGCGCTGGCACTGGACTCGGCGCTGCTGGCCGAGCTACTGGGGCAGGCGGAGTTGCGCGAGCTGCTCGACCCGCTGGTTGTCGACGAGACGGAGCGCGAGTTTCAGCGGCTTGCCCCCGGCCGGGTCTGCCGCGACGCCGAGGCTGTCGCGGACATGCTGCGCGCGCTTGGCCCGCTGACCACCGCCGAGGTGGCGGATCGCTCGGCTGACCCGGCCCAAGCACCGACGTGGCTTGCCAGCCTGGCCGCGCAGCGGCGCGTTCTCGAGCTCCGCATCGCCGGACAGCAGCGCTGGAGCGCCATCGAGGACGCCGGGCGCCTTCGCGACGCGCTCGGAGTGGCTCTGCCGCCGGGCGTACCGGATGCCTTCACCGAACCGGTTCCCGACCCGCTCCGGGACCTGGTACTGCGGTACGCGCGGACGCACGGTCCGTTCGGCGCGGCCGCGGTCGCCGACCGGTACGGGCTTGGTGTCGCCGTCGTAGCCGGGGCGCTGCACCGGCTGACTGCCGAAGGCGCGCTGTCCGAAGGAGACTTCCAGCCGACCGCGGGCATCCAGTGGTGCGAGGTCGGCGTACTACGGCTGCTGCGCCGCCGGTGCCTGGCCAAGCTGCGCAAGGAGGTCGAGCCGGTACCGCCGTCAGCCTACGCCGCGTTCCTGCCCGTCTGGCAGCATGCCGACAGGGCAGCTGCCAGGGGCGCAGGAGGCAGCCGGGCAGACGGCGCCGCACGTCCGCGAGCGGCAAGGGCCGACGCCGTATACGAGGTCATCGACCAGCTCGCCGGCGCCGCTATCCCGGCGTCCGCGCTGGAGACGCTGGTGCTGCCTGAGCGGGTGCCCGGCTACTCTCCGGCGCTGCTCGACGAGCTGACCGCGGCGGGTGAGGTCGTGTGGGCGGGTGCGGGCGGCTTGCCCGGAAGTGACGGCTGGATCGTGCTGGCGCCGGCCGTTGCCGCACCGCTGCTGCTGCCGGAGCAAGCGGAGATCACGACCACGCTGGTGCACGAAGCCGTACTGGCGGCGCTCGCGGGAGGCGGCGCCTTGTTCTTCCGCACGATCGCCGAGCGAGTTCAGGCTGCGCTTGCGGCCGAGGCGGGCAAGCCGGCTGCGGTCAGCGACCGCGATGTCGCCAGCGCGATCTGGGACCTGGTCTGGGCTGGCCGTCTCACGAACGACACGCTCGCGCCGCTGCGCACGGTTCTCGGTTCCGGCCGGCCTGTCGCGGCCGACGGCGACACCGGCCAGCGGCAGGCGCCCGCCCGGCCTGGTTCGGTCGTCTCAAGGCGCCCGCATTTCGGCCGCGGCTCGATGCCATCGCATACCGGCCCGCCCACGGTAAGCGGCCGGTGGTCGGCCCTGCCGCTGCCGGCCCGGGACCCCACGCGCCGCTTGCACGCCCAGGCGCTCGTACTGCTGGAGCGGTACGGCATCCTGATTCGCGGCGCGGTCGCCGCCGAGCGAATCGAAGGCGGATTCGGTGCCCTTTACCCGGTGCTGCGCGCGCTGGAAGACGGCGGCCAGTGCCGCCGCGGATACTTCGTGGAAGGCCTCGGTGCCGCGCAATTCGCGCTGGCGGGGGCGGTCGACCGGATGCGCGCCATGGCCGATGCCGCGCGCGGGCCGGATCCGGCCGCGGACCCGTGGGACACCAAGGCGATCGCTAGCGGAGCGCAGGGACCGCACGTCACCGTTCTGGCGGCCACAGATCCGGCCAACGCCTACGGCGCCGCACTGCCGTGGCCGGACCGGCCGGGTGAGGCCCCGGGCGGGCACCGGCCCGGCCGAAAGGCCGGGGCGCTGGTCGTGCTGGCGGACGGCGATCTTGTCCTGTACGTCGAGCGCGGCGGCAAGACGCTGTTGTCCTGGACGAGTGACCCGGCCCTCCTCGAGCCGGCCTCATCCGCGCTGGCCGCGGCGGTCAGGGGCGGCGCGCTTGGCCGGCTCACCGTCGAGCGCGCTGACGGTGCCGAGGTCTACGACTCGCCGCTCGCGCAGGCACTCGAGGCGGCCGGCTTCCGGCCGACTCCGCGCGGCCTCCGGCTCCGTGGCTGATTCTCGCCGCGAATCACCACTACCGGGCAGTGACAATGGGTGGCGCAGTGCTCGCTGACCGAGCCGAGGAGCATGCCCGCGAACTCGCCATGTCCGTGACTCCCGACGACGACGAGATCAGCGGTCTTCGACAGGGCCTCGAGCACCGGCGCCGCGTGGCCCTCGATGACTGATCGCCGGACCTCAATCGCATCAGCCGGGGTCAGGGCGGCGCTAACGGCCTTGTCGAGTTGCCGTTGCGCCTCGTCAGCCGGGTCGTAGTCGGGTGGCATGGGAGTCTCCCACCCCGAATAGCTCACTGGCCACTCCCATGCGGACACGGCTTCCAGGGGCGCACCGGTTAGCTCCGCCTGGCGCACCGCCCATCGAAGAGCAGCTAGCGAAGATTCAGACCCATCGACACCCACCACGATCCGACGCCGGGTCGTCGTCGTTCCTTCGGTGCTCGTCACGCTGTCCTCCTCTCCCGGCGAAGCTCACCGCTCCGCACCGCGAGCTTCGGTGTCCTGTCGTCTGTCGCTCCCCACCACATCATCATACTACTTGCACAAGTTACTTTAGGACTTTGCTACGGTGAGGATATGGACAGGACGAGATCTCCGAATGAGACGAGCGATGCGGTGCGCCTGGGGATTGCGGTCTCCCGGTTGCGATCGCGGATCAGGATCGAGTCCGGGCTCCGCTCTACCGGCATCCCGATCTCGCAGCTGGCCGTGCTGGCCCGCATCATCGACGAGGGGCCCACTACAGCTTCTGCGCTCGCGGCCGGCGAGCACGTCACTCAGCAAGCGATCGCGCAGAGCCTGGCGACGCTGAAGGAGCGCGGCCTCGTGGAGAAGGAGGCTGATCCCAGCGACGGTCGCAAGAGCCTGGTGAGCGCGACTGCGTCGGGCCGAGAGCTCATGGAGACCATCGCCGTTTCGCGTGAGGAGTGGCTTACTCAGGCCGTGGACGCGGCAGTCAAGCCCGAGGAGCGCCCCCTGCTCGCAGAGGCGATCGAGCTGCTCGAGCGCATCGCTGACGCCGAGCTGCACCGCGGCGGCGAGATCCGGTGACAACGACGACCGAATCTGAGCAGCGCGTGGCCGCCCCGTTCGGGTGGAGGACGGTGACGCCCCTGGTGATGGGGTCAGCGCTGAACCCGGTCAACAGCTCAGTGATCGCGACCGCGCTCGTGCCGATCGCCGCTGCCCTGCACGTCCCGGTCGGGCGCACGGCGATCCTGGTCTCCTCGTTGTACCTGGCCTGCGCGATCGCGCAGCCGACCGCCGGCAAGCTCGCTGAGGAGTTCGGCCCCCGCCGGGTATTCCTCGTCGGGATTATCTTGGTGCTGGTCGGCGGCGTGGTCGGCGGCCTCGGCAATAACCTCGCCGTCCTGGTCATCGCCAGGGTCCTGATCGGCGTCGGAACGTCGTGTGCCTATCCCTCTGCCATGGTGATCATCCGCCGCCGCTCCCACCAGGCCGGGCTCAGCGAACCACCGGGCAGCGTGCTCGGGAGCCTGGCGATCGCCGGCTCGGCCACCGTGGCGATCGGACCGCCCATCGGCGGCCTCCTGGTCGGCGGCCTGGGATGGCGCTCGGCATTCCTGCTCAACGTTCCCGTGACCGCCGCAGCGCTGGCGATGACGCTCGCGCTGATTCCCCGCGATGAGCGGCCGACTGGCAGACCGAGGATCGCAGAGATCGCAACCCGGATCGACCTGGGCGGCATCGCGGTCTTTGGCGGGATGCTCGCCGCCCTCCTGGTGTTCTTGATGTCGCTGCCGCATCCGGACTGGGTCGCGCTCGCCATCTCGGCCGTACTGGCGGCAGTCCTGGCGGCCTGGGAACTCCGAGCCGCCCGACCATTCATCGACCTGCGGCTGCTGGCATCTCAGCGCGCGCTGACCCGAACGTACCTGCGCTTCGGGCTGACACTACTCGGCGTGTACGTCGTGCTGTACGGCATCACGCAATGGATGGAAGCTGCCCGGGGGCTATCCCCCGAACAGGCTGGCCTGGTGCTGCTGCCGATGGGCGCCGTCGCCGCCTTCGTGTCGCATCCGGTGTCGCGCCGCAACCTCGTCCGCGGACCACTGATCGCCTGCGCGTTCTTCATGCTCCTCGCATCCATCGCCACGCTGTTCATCACCGGTCACAGCCCGGTCATCGCGCTCGTCGGGGTAATGGTCCTCTTCGGCGTAGTCGTCGGCACCACATCGGTGGGCAACCAGACCGCGTTGTACCTCCAGTCACCGCCGGAAAATCTCGGGACCGCCTCAGGCCTCTCGCGGACGTTCGGCTACATAGGGTCGATCGCCTCGGCGACGATCACCAGCATCGTCTTCCACGCTCGCGTCAGCGACGCCGGCCTGCACTACATGGCGCTCATCCTCGTCGGCGTCGCGGCCGTCGTGATGCTCATGACGCTCCTTGACCGCCGGCTGCCCAGGGGCTCCAAGACCTGACCAGCGCCACTCCACACGCTCCAGAAACGAAAGGAAACCCGTTGACCTTCCAGAACCCGGCCATCGACCCACGGCGCGCTGCCCTGTTGATCATGGACTACCAGCCCGCCACCCTCGGCAGCCTGACCGATCACGACCAGTTGCTGACCCTCGCGTCCGGCGCAATCGACCTCGCCCGGCAAGCCGGGATCACCGTCGGCTACGTCCGCGTCGCGTTCGCTGACGAGGACTATGAGCAGGTTCCTGAGGCCAACAAGATTTTCGCCAGGGTAGCCAAGAGCCGCGCCCTGCACCATGAGGCCCCCGAGACCCAGATCCATGGCGAGCTAGAACCTCAGCCCGGCGACATCGTGGTGCGCAAAACCCGCGTCGGGGCGTTCTCGACCACCGACCTCGAACAGCAGCTCAAAGACCGCGGAGTCACCACTCTCATCCTTGCCGGGGTCAGCACCAGCGGCGTCGTGCTGTCGACCGTCCGCGAAGCCGCCGATCGCGACTATCACATCTACGTCCTCGCTGACGCCAGCGCCGACCGTGACCCGCACCTGCACGCCGTCCTCACCGAGAAAGTCCTCCCCATGCAGGCGCACCTCATCACCGTCGCCGACCTCCCCGGTCTGATCGTGGATGCCTGACGATCCCTGGCCAGGTGCGGTCCGCAAACCGTGGAAGCGCAGCTGGGGCAGCGGCACCACACTTCATGCAACTGTGGCAACTGTCCGCCCGCTATGCACCGATCTGTGGTCGACGGTCGCATGAAGTGTGCTAGGCGCGGCCGGTCAGGAACCGGATGATTGCCGCAGCCAGCGCCCGAGCGATGCTCCGCTGCATGCCGCGACGGACCAGCAGCGCTGCGTCCTTGGCGTTGTTCATATTGCCGCACTCGATCAGGACCTTCGGCATGGTGGTGAGGTTCAGCCCGGCCAGGTCGTCGCGGCGGATGTAACCGTCGTGCCCGTAGTAGTCGCTGACCCGCATCGCGGTGCGGTTGCGCATCGCGGCGTGGACATCGCGCCCGAACCGCAGCGAGGGCTTAATGACCTTGTCGTTCGGGCCGTCGGCTACTGGCTCGAGCACGGTGAAGCCGCGGCCGGTGGACCGGCCGTAGTCGGCATGAATGTCGATGGACACATTCGCGTGCGCCCGGTCCAGGATGCGGGCCCGCCGGTTAACGCACGGGCCGATGCCGTGATTGTTCTTACGGGTCAGCACGACCCGGGCGCCGTCCTTGACCAGAATCGCGCGCAGGTACTTTGCCACGTTCCAGTTGAACCTGGCCTCGGTGTAACCGCTTGCCGTCTCGGTCCCGGTCGTGTCGCAGTTCTCCCGCTCCCGGCCGTTCCAGATCTGGCGGTTGAGGTAAGCCGGATCGGTGTAGTTAAGCCCGTTGTGCCCTGGATCGATACCAACGATCTTGCCCGCGAGCGGCTTCGCGGAGCTCGCCAGGGATGCTGAGTCACGCGCCGTGGCGGCCAGTCCGGTACCGCTGACGCACATCAGGCCAAGCACTAGGCACGCGGATGCCGTCAGCGCAATGACACGTCCGCTACTCAGCACGATTCCGCGGCAATACCGTTCCATCAGCCCGCCACTTCCTACCAGCCGCGCAGGTCGATGGGCCAGACGTCGACGACGGTGTCACCAGAGAACAGGTAGACGCGCTCGTGGTAGGCCATCGTGGGGTCGATGTGCGCGGGCACCAGCCACGCCAGCTCACCGACCGCTCGCGGCGGACTGAACGTCACGTGCTCGTCGGAGCAGAACAGGACGGTGCTGCCGGCCAGGTCCGGGTTCCCGTGATCCATGCCGAACGCCTTCAGGCCGGCGTTGCCGACCGCCCAGTCAGCTGACCGCGACACGACCGTAGCCAGGACGAAGGCCGCCTGCCTGAACGGCAGCCCGAGGCGGCCGTAGGCGGTGTCCATCAGCGCATAGGAACCAGCCTGGATCTCATTCGCCCAGGTGTTGAGCGCGTAGGTGCCGGTGCCGCCGGCCGAGATTAGCTCGCCCCCGACGTCAGCGTGCGCGGCGACCAGTATCTCCATGGCGAGCTTGCACTGCTCGGCCCGCTCGGCCCCATCAGGAAGGCCGACGACATGACCCTCGTACCCCATGACGCCGCGGACCGAAAGGCCGCGGCGCCGGGCAAGCTCCGCAAGCGGTCCGGCATCCTGCGCAGAGCAGCCGCAGCGCGGCAGCCCGACGTTGACGTCTATCAGGACCTCAGGCACGCCGCCGGCGACTGCCGCCTCGATGGTTTCAGCCGAATCGACGGCCAGCGTGATCCGCGCGCCCGCGGCGACCAGGTTGCCCAGGCGCCTGGCGTCCAGGACCTCATTGGCCAGCAGGAGATCCTCGCCGAGGCCGGCCGCCACCATGCCCTCGCACTCGCGGATCGTCGCGCAAGTGAAGCTGCGATGACCTGCAGCCGCCTGCCGCCGCGCCAGGCCTGTGCACTTGTGCGCCTTGACGTGAGGCCGGAGCCGCGCGCCCGGCAGCGCCTCCGCCATCGTGGCGAGATTCTCCTCGAGTGCCGCGGCGTCGACCAGCAGCGCAGGGGTGTCGAGATCCGAGACGCGCATCAGCCGATACCGGCGCCGCGGTGCTCCTGCTGCCGGCGCTCGTCGTGGATTGCCTCGATGGCCAGCACGATGGCAAGCAGGAATGGCTGGTTCTCGTCATCGGCAATGTCCACCGCGAACTTCTCCCGCAGTGAGAATTTGCGCACCATCCGGGCCACCGGAGCTCCGCCGCGGCTGACTGTGTAATCCCCGCCGTCGAAGCGGCCGCGCGCTTCCAGCCTGCCGAAGCCCGACTCGATGTCGTACTTGTCGCCGAAGATGCCTGCGTGCCGGACCTGGGCTACGCGCTGACCGCCGGCGTACACATCGTGAGTGTCGGTCATGATGTGCTTGCGGATCTCGGCAACTTCCTGGCCAGTGCCGTCAAGCAGCGAGATCCGGCCACCGAGATGCCCCCGCGCTTCGAATACCGGCGTGCCCGAGGCATCGGTGATGTCGAATCGCTCCATCAGCGACCAGCGGCTGGACATGACGTATTCCATGCCTGGACTCTTGCGTAGCCGACCTGTCAGCGCAACGGTGATGACCAAACCGATATCGTCGCGGACTCGCCCGCAGGCGTCCCCGTCAGGCAGGGAACGCCGCGGGATCCGCGAGCCCGGCCAGCAACTCGCCCGCGGCAGCCAGGTCTTCGTCGGGCGGCCGGTCGGCCATCGAGGTCGGCAGCGCCGCGTCAGCGAGGTCGAAAGCCTGGGCCAGCACGGCGCTGCGCGGCCGCAGATCGCGCAGCCGCAGCGCCCGGACCGCCGCGACAAGCTCGCAGGCCAGCACCGCCCGGAAGGCGCGCACCGTGTCGGTCGCTGACCACGCCGCCTGCGTTCCGAAGCCCGCGTGCTCTTCGGCGCCGACCGACAGCACCGCGCCGCCAAGCACGGCCGGCGCGGCCAGGCGGCTGATATCAGCCAGCGCGGAGTGTGCCGCGTACTCGACCATCATCAGACCTGAGCTTGGCGGGACATCCATGGCAAGGAACGTGGCAAGGCCGGTAACACGGTCGTCGAGCAGCGCGCCGAGCCGGGCAGCCGACAGAGCTGCCGTCTGGAACACCGCAGCGCGCGCGGAGTCCAGCGCCAGTGCCAGGTAGGCGGTGTGGAAATTGCCGTTGTGCCAGATCCGCTGGCCGGCCACGTCGATCAGCGGATTCTCGGCTGCCGCGTTCAGCTCGCGGGCGACCACCTGCTCAGAGTGACCGATCGCATCGATCGCGGCACCGTGCACCTGCGGCAGCGCCCTGAAGCCGTACGGATCCTGCACCCTGGCCGATGTCCCCGACTGGCCGGCCAGCAGCCTGCGCATGTCCTGCCCGACCTGGATCTGGCCCGGATGGGGACGAGCCAACTGCACGGCCTCAGCGTAGGGCTCGGCCGATGCACCTGCCGCGACGTGGCTGAGCGCCGCGATCACCGTGCTGCTTGCCAGCAGCCCGGTCAGGTCAGCGCAGGCAATGGCGGCTTCGGCGAGAGTGACCGCGTTACTGGACATGAAGGCGAGCACGTCCGCCGGGTCCAGGCCGAACCGCGGCTGACTGTCGGCCGGCTCGCCGCCATCGGCCGGCAGCCAGTTTCGCTCGCCCAGGAGGCAAAGGCCTGCCGCGGCCAGCGCGGTCAGGTCCCCGGTGCCAATCGCCCCGTAGCGCAGGGCGGGCGGCCGGAAGCCGCGGTTCACGCACTCGGCCAGGACGAAGAGCACGGCGGGGTCCACACCAGAGCCGCCGGCCGCGATCTGGTTAGCCCGGACCGCGAGCATGGCCAGCCCGACCTCGGGCGCGAGCGGCGGCCCTGTCCCGGCCGCGTGGCTGCGAAGCAAGCGCAGGCCGCTCAGGCGCAGGTCGTCAGCTGCGACTTCGATCCCTCGGTTGTAGCCGACACCAGTCGTGCGGCCGTAGACCGCTCCGCCTGTCTCGACGGCGCGCTCGGCAGCTGCCCGCGCCGCGGCCGCGGCGGCGCCTGCCCTCGTGCTGCCGTCCTCGCCGATCTCAACCGGCGCCAGCCGACGGCCAATCGCTGCCACCTCTGCGCACGTCAGCGACGTCCCGTCCAGAACGATCATTCGAAGCGCTCCTCGTCGGATACCGGCCCGAGCTTCATACCCTGGCGTTTTCCTGGCGAGGCGGCAACCTTTCACACAGCATGCTCGTCCTTGGCGCTGCCCGTCGGAAATCCCTGGCGCGAGCGGGCTCCTAGGCCGGATCGGCGACCGACGCGAGCAACTCCGCGCGGGCCTGATCGACAGCGGCCAGGATCGCACCGCGCAGCACCGGCCAGCCGACCACCGCGGTAGGCACCACGGTCGGCTTGGCTGGGCACAGCCGGCCGACATCGGCTGCCACCCGGCCGGCCAGCTCAGTCCCGCCCGCAAGACCCACATCGCCGCCGAGTACCACCAGGCCAGGGTCCAGCACGACCGAGATCGCGGCCACCCCGGTGGCAACGCGGACGGCCAGCTCACGCAGGAAATCCGCACCGCGCCGATCGGCTGCCTCGACAGCGCTGACCGCCGCGGCGACGGCCTTGGCCGCGGTCGGCTCCGTGAACCCGAAGGACTGCGCCAGCGGCAGCACCGCCTGCGCGCCGACGAGGCGCTGGAAGGCGCCGGTCGCCGGGTGGGAGAGGTCCTCGGGCAGCGGCATTCCCGGCACCGGCAGGTAACCGATCTCCCCGGCCGCGCCGCCGACGCCGCGATGCAGCCGGCCGGACAAGACGGTGGCGAGGCCCAGGCCCACGCCGATCCATACCAGCACGAAGTCCGGCACGCCGGCCGCCGCCCCGACGGCACGCTCGGCCATGGCCGCGAGGTTCACGTCATTCTCCAGCGTCACCGGCCTGCCGAGATCGCTGCGTAGCGCGTCCAGGACGCCCTCATGCCAGGCGGGCAGGTTGACCGCGAGCCGCGGATCGCCGGTGCGCGGATCGAGCACACCGGGCGTGCCGATCACGAACGCGCGCAAGGACTCCACCGGGACGCCGGCTGAGCTACAGGCCGCCAGAACCGCACCGCGGACCAGCGCGACGGGGTCTGCCGCGTCTTTCGGGTCGACCGAGATCCGGGCGACCACGTTCCCGGTAATGTCGGCGACGCCCGCGCTCACCTCGTCCTGCTCCACATGCAGCCCGGCTACGTAGGCAGTGGACGGGACGACCGCGTACAACGCGGCGTTCGGCCCGCGCCCGCCGGCGAGTTCGCCGGCCACCGCGACAATGCCGCGCTCCTCCAGCCGGGCCAGCAGCTGCGACGCAGTGACCTTGGACAGCCCGGTGTGCTCGCCTAGCTGCGACCGCGTCATCGGCCCGCCAGCGAGCAGCAGCTCGAGCGCGGACCTGTCGTTCAGCTCGCGCAGCAAGCTGGGCGTTCCCGGCCGTCGCTGCATTCCCCACCCCTCTACCTTGCTCTGCCCCACCCGGACGCCCCTCAGCCGAAACCATAGGCCCGGGCAGACGATTTCGCGCTGTGTGACCTGCGCGAACACAGTCTGTATTTCAATCTGGCAACGGAGTCTATCTTATAGGAAAGTTTCCTGTTAGTTTCTCGGCAAGCAAGCAGAGGGGCTCAGCCCCGGCAGGTACCAATCGCTCGAAACGGGCCGAACTACCAGAGTCCGTCATCTAGCGTTAGGGCCGGCCGATAGGCCACAGCCCGGCCGGAGACGTTCGCCCGGAGGACGTCACTTCCGCTCAGACAGCCGGGAAGGAGATCGGTCAGTGACTTTCACCAGATCGGCGGCCGCACTTGGGATGGCCGTCGCGCTCGCGGGGACTGCCGCGGGCATCGCGGGCTGCGGCTCAAGCAGCCCCTCAGCCTCGACCTCGTCGGCCCCCGCCAAGCTCGTCGTGTGGCGCATGGGCGCGTCCGTGCCGTCGCAGGTCACCTGGATGAACGGCGTCGTCAAGCAATTCCACAAGAACTTCCCGCAGTACAAGAAGACCAAGGTCGTCGTGGACTGGATCCCGTGGGGCAACCGGACCGCGGACTGGACCAACGCACTCAGCAGCGGCAAGGGCGGACCCGACATCACCGAGCTGGGTAACACCGACACCCCCGGCGTCGCGTCCGAGGGCGCGCTGACGGCCATCACCAGCGACGTCAAGTCGTGGTCTAACGGCTCCGACATCATTGCCGGGAACCTGGCCAATGACACCGTCAACGGCCAGAACTACGCGGTGCCGTGGTTCGGCGGCGTCCGAGGGATCTGGTACAACAAGGACCAGTTCGCGAAGGCCGGCATCTCATCGCCTCCCACCACCTGGGCTCAGCTGGTCAGTGACGCCAAGGCACTGATGAAGGCCTACCCGGGCACCTACGGCCTGGGTGCGCCGAGCAACTTCACCAACGGGATCGTCAGCTTTATCTGGGGCGCTGGCGGTCAGGTAGCGGTGCAGCAGGGCGGCAAGTGGGTCGCACAGCTCAACTCGCCGAAGTCTGAGGCCGGTATCAAGTTCTATGCGGACCTGCTCCTGACCGAGCACGTCTCGCCGGCCAAGTACATCGGCCAGACCGAGCTCGGTGCTCCCGGTGCCACCTCGGGCGGCAGCGACGAGGACTTCGCCAAGGGCACGCTCGACATGTACATCGACGGGCCATGGGCGAAGGCCTCGCTGACGGCCGTCAGCACCAAGAACGAGGCGCAATGGGCGTCGTTCCCGATCCCGAGCGAGAGCGGCCCGAACCCGGCGCCGGCCTTCGCTGGCGGCTCGGACCTCGGCGTCTGGGCGCAGAGCAAGAACAAGTCCGCGGCATGGGACCTGCTCACGGCGATGGACAGCCCGTCCAACGCCACCACGTTCGCGAACTCTCAGGGCTTCTTCCCCGACTTCACCTCGCAGCTGTCGAACCCGACGTACGCGAGCAGCCCGCTGCTGTCCGGCTTCGCCAAAGCCGCCGGATACACCCAGATTTCCCCGCTCAATGCGAAGAACTGGGCAACTGCCGACGCGACCGACCAGATCATCCCGGACATGATGAAGTCACTGATGCAGGGCGCAAACTTCACCTCGACCGTGAACAAGGCGAACACCGAACTGCAGAACGTGCTCAACACAGGGAGTGAGTCCTGATCTACCGCTGAGTGTCCCGGCCGGCTCGCCTCGAGCCGGCCGGGACGCCAGCCCCTGGACCGCCGGCCCGCCGGGCTACCGGGTAACTGAAGGGAGCTGACGAGCCAGATGGCCGGGATGATCGAGCAACCTCACGCCATCCTTCCAGCACGACTGCCGGGCGGAGTAGCCGGCGGCGGGCCGATGCCGCGCCTGAACCGGCTTGGTGCCTTCGTCCGGCGCCACAAGCTGGCGCCCTACCTGCTGCTCACCCCGGCACTGATCGGCATCGCACTGGTCCTGCTCTGGCCACTCGTCCAGGTGGTCATCTTCTCGTTCCAGAACTACAGCCTGATGCAGATCACCGGCGCGGCGCCCACCCAGTGGATCGGCCTGGCGAACTTCACCAGCACCTTCAAGGATTCCGAGTTCTGGCTGTCGCTGCGCAACACCGTCATGCTCGCGGTGGTGGTGGTTCCGGCCACGCTCATCGTCGGCACCGTCGTCGGCCTGCTGCTGAACCGGCTCGGCAAGAAGATGGCCGCCTTCGTCAGCACCGCGGCGCTCATGGCCTGGGCGACGCCGCCGATATCTGCGGCGGTGCTGTTCTACTGGCTGGTCAATCCCGACGGCGGCGTCGTGGACTGGGTGCTGTCAAAGCTGCCGCACTGGCTCGTCGGGAGCAACAACTGGGCGCAGTACAACTGGACTACGACCGGCGCCTTCCAGGCGTACGTGGTCATCGCGGTGCTGGTGGTCTGGCAGGCGTTCCCCTTCATCGCCGTCTCGGTTCTAGCCGGCCTGAAGACGATCCCGGCCGAGCTGCTGGAGGCCGCCAGGGTTGACGGCGCGAGCCCATGGCGCGTGTTCTGGAGAATCACCTATCCGCTGCTGAAGCCAATCTTCCTGGTGCTCCTGCTCCTGTCGGTGATCTGGGACTTCAACATCTTCGGGCAGAGCTACATCATCACCGGCTTTCCCGGCAATCAGAACGAGTACAACCTCTCCCTCTACCTCTACGACAAGGCGTTCGCCAGCTTGCCGCCGAGCTATGGCCTGGGCGGCGCGATCGCGCTGATCTTCGCACTCATCCTGCTGGTGATCACGGTCGGCTATGTACGGACCTCCGTCAGGCAGGGGGCCCTGACATGATGACGCCGAGCACGCACCTTGCGCCGTCGCCTGCGGCGGTGGCGGTAGCTAGCCGGTCTGGTGCGTCCAGGGCAGACGGTGCCGGGCGAGCCAGGGCGACCCGTCGCGTCCGCTGGCTGGGCCTGAACGCCTTCGGCGTGGTCATCGCGCTGCTGACGTTGTTCCCGCTGTTCTGGATGATCTCGACGGCGTTCAAGCCATCGCAAGAGATCTACTCGCTGACGCCGAGCCTTGTCCCGGCACACCCGACGCTGGGCAATTTCCACGCCGTCATCAGCGGTCAGGTGTCCGGCATCGGGTCGGTCTGGCTGTTCTTCCGCAACAGCCTCACCGTCACGCTCGCCACTGTGCTGGTCGCGTCGCTCGTGTCGTTGCTGGCATCCGTGGCAGTCGCCCGGTTCCGCTTCAGGCTCCGCGCCTCGTTCCTGGTGATGCTGCTGATCGTGCAGATGATCCCGGCCCAGGCCCTGATCATCGCGCTGTTCCTCGACTTCAAGCGGCTTAACCTGCTGGAGAACCTGCTCGGCCTGATCATCGTGTACGCCGCTCAGGCACTGCCGGTCTCGATCTGGATGCTGCGCAACTTCGTCGCCACGATCCCGAAGGAACTGGAGGAAGCCGCCGCCATCGACGGTGCGACCAGCTTCCGGATCTTCTGGCGCATCCTCTTCCCGCTCGTCGCGCCGGGCCTGGTGGCCACCAGCATCTTCGCGTTCATCACGGCCTACAACGAGTTCATCGTCGCGCTGACGTTCCTCTTGCAGGCGCACAGCGACTACACGCTGCCCATCTACGTCACGTACTTCTTCGGGCGCGGCGGCGCGCAGTGGGGACCGATCATGGCCGCGTCGACCATGTACACGATCCCGGTGATCATCTTCTTCCTGATCGTCCGCCGCAGGCTTGTCGGAGGCCTCACCGCCGGAGCGGTGAAGGGATGACACAGGAGCTTGCCGCCGACCCAGTCCTGGGCCGGCTAGCCGACGCAGTCCTGATTCCGCCCTTCCCCGGCGGCCGCGCGCCTGGCTGGATCCGCGCCGCGCTGGCAGACGGGCTGGCCGGCGTCACTCTGTACGGCATGAACATCGAGGACGACCGCCAGCTGGCCGCGCTCACCGCGCGGCTCCGGACAGCCACGCCCGAGCCCGTCATCGCGATCGATGAGGAAGGCGGCGACGTCACCAGGATCTCGCACCAGGCCGGCAGCGACTATCCAGGAAACGCCGCTCTCGGGGCCATTGATGACGTCGAGCTGACCAGGTCTGTCTACGCGGCACTTGGCGCCGACCTGGCTGCACTCGGCATCAACCTGAATCTGGCGCCGGCAGTCGACGTCAATGCCGTGGCCGGGAACCCCGTGATCGGCACGAGGTCGTTCGGGGCCGATCCGGATCTGGTAGCCCGGCACGCGGCAGCCGCGGTGACCGGCATGCAATCCGCCGGCGTAGCCGCCTGCGCCAAGCATTTTCCGGGCCACGGCAGCACCACCCAGGATTCCCATCTGGTGCTCGCCACCGTGGACGCACCCCTCAGCGTGCTGCGGGCCAGGGACCTGCCGCCGTTCGAGGCGGCCATCGCGGCAGGCGTGCGCGCAATCATGCCGGGTCACCTGCGGGTGCCGGAACTGACCGGTGATCTGCCGGCGTCGCTGTCCCGGCGCGCCCAGACCGACCTGCTGCGCGGCGAGCTCGGCTTCACCGGAGTCATCGTGTCCGACGGCCTGGAGATGCAGGCGGTCAGCGAACAGTACGGGATTCCCGAAGCCGCCGTTCAGGCCGTGATAGCCGGCACCGACCTGCTGTGCCTGGGCCGCGACCAGGACCAGCTCAGCCTTCTCGGCGTCAGGGCCGCGCTGATAGAGGCGGTACGGTCCGGCAGGCTCCCCGGTGAACGCCTCGAAGAGGCCGCAGCCAGGGTCGCCGAACTGCGGGCGTGGACCGCGGCAGCAGCGCCGGGTGCCGGAGCCCCGGCTGAGGCGGGCACGGTTGAGGCGGGCACCGCTGGGGCAGGCGCTGCTGCGGCCGTCCCCATCGGGCTTGCAGCGGCCCGGCGGGCTCTGTCAGTATCCGGAACCCTGCCAGCGCCGGACCGGCCGCTCGTCGTCCAGCTCGTGCCGCCGTCCAACCTCGCGGCAGGCCCACTGCCGTGGGGCCTGCGATCGTATGTGCCGGCCGACAGCTACCGGGAAATCAGCACTGGCACGCCCGCGGACCGGCTGACTGGCGTGGTCGCGGGGATACTGGCTCAGGCCCGCGGCCGCACGCTCATCGTCGTGGTCCGAGATGCGCACCGGCATCTAGTGGCTACCCGGGCGGCGGAACTAATGCTGGCCGCACGGCCGGACGCGGTGCTCGTGGAGATGGGGCTGCCGGTCTGGCGGCCTGGTGCTGGCAGCTATGTGGCGACTTACGGAGCCGCGCGCAGCAACAGCCGCGCCGCTGCCGAGATCGCGGGCCTGGTCGGGCGGTAGCCGGTGAGGCCGGCCACAGCCGCGGCCGAGTGGCCTGACCTGCAATGGCCGTAAGCTGACACGGAGTCTGTGATGCGTGCTCATCCAGGGGGCTGAGGAGCATGCCGGTATGACTGAGATCCGAGCCCGACCGCGCCGGGGCCACGTCGGCGGTGGCACTCTTCAGCTGCGACCAGGTCCGCTGGCCGGCCATTATGCGGCGGCGAATGCGATGGTCATCCTGCTGCTCCTGCCCTATCTCGGCTTGTCAGGTGCGCTCCAGCCGATCACGCCGTTCCTGTCCGCGCAATTGCACATGACCCCGCAGACGGTCAGCATCGCCGACGGCATGGCCAACGCCGGGTATGCGCTCGGCACGGTTCTGGCGTTGCAGCTGGCCCAGCTCCTGCCGCAGCGGCGGATGCTGATCGTGTACGCCACGGCGCTGCTGATCGGCTCCGTACTCGCTGCCTCGGCGACTCACGCCGGCATGTACATAGCCGGGCATGTCGTGCAGGGACTGTGCACCAGCATGCTGCTCATCGCGGCTGCGCCGCCGCTGTTCCTGAGCTTCCCGGCGCGGAAGCTGCGCTACACGGTCGTGGTCATAAACCTGTGCATCTTCGGCGCTGTTGCGGCTGGCCCCCTGGTGGGCGGTGTCCAGGCATCCTTCCACGCCTGGAGGCCGCTGTTCTGGATCGTCGCCGGGATCGCCGCCGCCGGCCTGCTAATGGCGCTGCTGACGTTCCAGGACGCCCCTCCGGCGGACCTGAGCGCACCACGGGACGTCCGCGCCATCGCCCTGGCCGCCGCCGGCTCGGTGGCAGCCTTCTGGGGGGCCGCAGAGCTGACCACACACGGCTTCACCTCACCAGTTGTCCTGGGCCCCCTGTTCGGCGGGCTGGCGCTGATCATCGCGCTGTGGGTTTATCAATACCGCTCCCCCAATCCGCTGCTGCGGCTGCGGAGCTTCACCAATACCATCCCGGTCAGCGGCACCGTGATTGCGATCTGCGCTGCTGCTGCGTCCACCTCGGCGATAGGGCTGACAGGGAGCTTGCTCGCCCGGCACTACCCGCCGCTGCACGTCGGGCTGCTGTACGTGCCCGAGCTCGGCGCCACGGCGATCGCCGCGATCATGTTCGGGGTGGTGTTCCGCACCCGCTATATCCACTACTTCGCACTGACCGGACTAATTTTCCTGATCGCCGGGATACTAGTGCTCCGCAGCGCCATCCCGCCAACGCAAACCCTTGCGCTGCTCGGCTCAGCGTTGACCGGCATCGGAATCGGCGCGTCGGTGACGCCCGCATTGTTCCTCGCTGCACTGTCGCTCCGGTCGCGTGACGTCCAGCGTGTCCTTTCCGTCCTTGAGCTCTTCAGGGCAGTCGCAGCCTTCATGGTCACACCGATCCTGGCGCACTTTGCCGTCACGCTGGCCGGCGTGCCGACCCCTGCGATGGGCATCGTCTGGTGGGCCATTTTCGCGATCGCAGCCGGCGGGGTACTCATCGCCGTACTGCTCTACCTGCTCGGCGGAGTTCGCCCGGCTGCACCCGCAATAGAGGCCTGGATGAACGGGCCGGAGGCGGCCTGGTACTCACCGCCACTGCTCGCAGCGATCCGCGGTATCGGGGGCCGGGCAGCTTCGGCTGCAGCGCCCGCGCGGGCATCCGCCGTTGCCGGTGGCGACGGGCAGGTGGCGTCCGTCGCTAGCGGCACCGGTCTACCCGATGGCGGCTCGGCCGGGGCAAGGCCCGGCCCGCTGCTGTTTGCCTACGACGGCTCCGATGTGGCTAAAGCAGCCATCGACGAGGCCCGCCGCCAGGTTCCCGCCGGGCGGGACGCGCTTGTGGTGACTGTCTGGAGAGCCTTCAACGTCGGGTTCAGCCCGGACCCACCGGTCCACTTCGATGCGGCCTGTAGCCATGACGTACAGAAGGCAGCCATGCAAACCGCCGAAAGCGGAGCTGCGCTGGCGCGTGCGAGAGGATTCCGAACCCGTGCCAGGGCAGTCGAAGGAACGCTCGCATGGAAAGCGATCATCGACGCCGCAACTGACAGTGACGCGAGCCTTATCGTCGTCGGGACGCACGGGCGCTCCGGTCTCACTGGCCGGATGTCCGGCAGCGTCGCCGGGGACGTAGCAGCGCATTCTTTGCAGCCGGTGCTCATCGTGCACGCCCGCGCAGCAGGCGAATCTTAGGCCTCGCCGATCGCATCCAGGCGGTTACGTGCCCTCACCGGAGCGCCGCGGGCACGGCAGCCGCAGGTTACCTGCATAATGTTGCATATGCGTCTGTCCGCTCGCTCTGATTACGCGCTGCGCGCCGTTATCGAGCTGGCCGCGTCCGGCAGCGGTCACGTCACGGCGGATCAGCTCGCCCGGACGCAATCGATTCCGGGCAAGTTCCTCGAAGCGATCCTGACCCAGCTGCGCCGCGCAGGACTGGTGCGCAGCCAGCGCGGCCCGGACGGCGGGTTCTGGCTGGCCCGGCCCGCGAGCGACATCTCGCTGGCCGACATCATCAGGGCAATCGACGGCCCGCTGGTGGGCGTGCGCGGCGAACGGCCAGAGAATCTCGGCTATACCGGCGCGGCCGAACCGCTCCAGGCAGTCTGGATTGCCCTGCGCGCTAACGAGCGTGCGATTCTCGAAGAAGTCACGCTAGAGCACATCGTGTCCGGCAACCTGCCACCCAGCGTGCGGAAACTCGCCGACAACCCGGCAGCCTGGACGTCACACTCGACAGTCTGACCGCTCCCCAACGCCCCGGGCGAACTCAGGCGTCAGACCGGCACCATATCGGTGATGTCGCGGGCTAGCTTGTCGAACTTCGGCTCCGAGCCGGAGAGCTTCACGGGCTCGAGCAACGGTTCGGCTGGCGCGAGATGCTGGCCGGACCGCACGGTCAGCTTGCGCGGCGGCATCACCAGGCGCTGCGAGGCAGGCTGCGGGCGTGCTGGCTGGGGCAGGGTCGCCTGGGCCCGGGCCGGCAGAGTCTCTGCTGGCTGCGGCAGGCGGGCCGCTGTCTCCCGGTGCGAACCGCTGGATGCGGCCGCTGGCTCCCCGGCGGCAGGCACTGCCTCCGGACCGGCCTGGCCAGCCATGGCGGGCTCATGCGGCACAACGAACGCGGGTTCGTTCTGCAATTCGGCCAAGGCGAATCCATCGGACACTTCCCGCAGAACCTGTGAAAGCGGCGCGCCCAAGGCGTCACAGATCGAAGCGAGCAGCTCGGACGAGGCTTCCTTCCGGCCACGCTCGACTTCGGACAAGTAGCCGAGGGAAACCCGCGCGGTCGCAGAGACCTCACGCAGGGTGCGACCCTGGCGAAGACGAAGTCGCCTAAGCGCGTCACCGAGCAAGTGACGAAGCAGGACCATCGTCGCGCTCCCTCCCTGAGGTCGATCCACTGACCCCTCTACCGTACCCGTCCTTACGGACCGTGTGGGAGAGGGCATAGAGGCGTGTTCACAGGCTCGTAACACTGTAATCATGAATCATCTTCCCGCAAAGCGCTGACCAGCAGCGAAAGCACAGATAGGACAGACTGTTCACGCACCTGGCGACGGTCGCCCCCCAACTCGAGGCCAGCCCCCGCAGGCCCGTCTGGCCCCTCGACGGCAACAAATACCGTCCCCTGCGGCTTCCCTTCAGCCGGACCGGGCCCAGCTACCCCTGTCGTGGCCACGCCGTATGTCGCGCCAAGACGCTTCCGCGCGCCGCTGGCCATGGCTGCCGCCACGTCCGGGTGGACGGCACCGTGCCGGGCCAGCAGGTCGGCCGGGACCCCGAGCAGGGCGGTCTTCAGCTCGGTAGCGTAGGCGATCACACCGCCGCGGACGACGACTGATGCACCCGGCACGCTCGTGAGCGCGGCCGCTACCAGACCGCCGGTCAGCGACTCAGCGACCGCCACCGTCTCCCCCATCGCCGTGAGCAGCCTGATTGCCTCCCTGGCGACGTGGGCAATGTCGCCCTGGCCCCGCAAGCTGTCCGCACTCGGCGGGCTGTCTGGGCTCAGCGGCATAGCGGGAGTCACGGAACCGCCCGGTGCAGCTTGATCGCCCTAGCCGTGTAATCAGCGCCGGTCACCACCGTCACCACCAGGGCAGCCCCCATCACAATCTCGCTGGCCAGGCCGAGGTGCCACGGCAGCACGTACAGGCTGATCGCGATGACCTGCAGCATGGTCTTGGCTTTCCCGCCGCGGCTGGCCGCGATAACGCCGCGCCTGATAACCCAGAACCGCAGCCCGGTGACGGCTAGCTCGCGCACCACTATGACCGCAGTGACCCACCACCAGAGCTCGCCCAGGTACGACAGCGTGATCAGGGCAGACCCGGTCAGCGCCTTGTCGGCAATCGGATCGGCGATCTTGCCGAAGTCCGTGATCAGGCCCCGGCGCCTGGCCAGCTCGCCGTCCAGCAAGTCAGTGACGGATGCCAGGGCGAATGCCACGAAAGCGATCGCGCGGTCACCGGTCCCGCCGGAGAGCAGAAACCATACAAAAACCGGCACCAACGCGAGTCTGAGCACGGTCAGGGCATTAGCCACATTCAGCACGCCTGGCGCTGGCAGTGTTTCCATTTCTGGCGCGGCCGGCGGAAGACCGGACGGGGTCGGCTGGACACCCGACGCGGCCGGCTGGACGTCGTCGCCTGCATGATCCGTCACGCCACCCGACTGCTCAGCCGGACAGCCCGCACCCGCCTGGAGCAGGGCTTCCGCCGAAACGCCCGGAAGCCGCCGCGCAGTACCCGGCGAGGCGGACCTCTCCGGCCCGCCTTCGCTGTCCCCGGTAGCGCCAGGAGGTACCGAGCTCAACCTGCGCCTGCGCCCCGGTCCCCGCCCGCGGCGTCAGCGTCGGCCTCCAGGTCGACCCCGGCGCTGCCGGTGACAACCGCCGTGACCAGATCGCCCGGCCGAAGCGGCCGCGTGCTCCGGACCTCAGTCGCGCCGTCCACTTCCGGGGCCTGATGGTCCGCCCGGCCCAGGTAGTGGCCATCCGCCAGAACTTCGTCGATCAGCACCTCAACTGACTGGCCGATCCGCTCCGCTGCCCGCTCGGCCATCAGTTCGTCAGCGAGGCTGGCCAGCTCTTCCACCCGGTCCGCGATCTCTGCCTCCGGCAACTGGCCAGGCAGGCTCGCCGCCTCGGTTCCGTCTTCGTCGGAGTAGCCGAACACGCCGATCGCATCCAGCCGCGCGTCCGCCAGGAACGCCTGCAGTTCGGCCACGTCGGCCTCGGTCTCGCCGGGGAATCCGACAATGAAGTTGGACCTGATCCCGGCGTCCGGCGCCAGACTCCTGATCTGCTCCGTCAGCCGGACGAATCGCTCCCGGTCGCCGAACCGCCGCATCGCCCGCAGCACCGGGCCGCTGGCATGCTGAAACGACAAGTCAAAGTACCTGGCCACACCCGGTGCGCCGGCAATTACCTCGATCAGCCCCGGCCGAACCTCGGCTGGCTGAAGGTAGCTGACGCGGACCCGGCAAACGCCCGGCACCTGGGCAAGCTGTGGCAGCAGATTCTCCAGCAACCTCAAGTCGCCCAGGTCCTTGCCGTACGACGTGGAGTTCTCGCTCACCAGTAGCAGCTCGCGGGCGCCGTGATCGGCGAGCCAGCCCGCCTCAGCAATGAGATCATCAGGGCGCCGCGAGACGAACGCACCGCGGAAGGCAGGAATCGCGCAAAACGTGCAGCGCCGGTCACAGCCGGACGCGATCTTGAGCGGGGCGACGACGCCGCCGCCGAGCCGCCGCCGCAGCACCCGCGGCCCCGACGCGGGCGCCACCCCTGGCGGCAGGTCAGCGATCGGGCTCGCGGCGTTCTGACTGGGAGCTGGCTGGTCTGGAGTTACCTGGCTCGCAGGCGCCGGCCGGGTCGCGGCACCGCCGGCCGCGATGACCCCGTGCCCTGGCACATGCC
This sequence comes from Streptosporangiaceae bacterium, assembly GCA_036488155.1. Lineage (GTDB taxonomy): Bacteria > Actinomycetota > Actinomycetes > Streptosporangiales > Streptosporangiaceae > JAJYUU01. Next base: position 23,754 of record DASXIA010000054.1, read on the forward strand.
CCCCGCCGCGTCCGGGCCGGGACGCGGGCGAGAGCGGCAGCAGCGTACGCCGGTCCCGCGGCTGGTGCGCGTCCCATCGTTGCCCGGACAGGACGGCGTCGAGCTTGGTGGCGATGTCCGAATAGTCATCGAAGCTCAGGATCTGCGCCTCTGGCATAGCCTCGGCCAGCCCAGACCCGTAGCGCTCGGCGAGGCAGCCCGCAGCTACCACCTTCGCGCCCCCCGCTGCTGCGTCCAGTAGCTCGTCGATGGATTCCTGCTTAGCCGCCTGGATGAAGCCGCAGGTGTTGACGAGGACGACGTCCGCGTCCTGCGCGTCGTCAGCCAGTTGCCAGCCACCTTCCTCCAGTCGCGCGGCGAGTTCCTCGGAGTCGACCTCATTCCGGGCGCAACCCAGGGTCACCATCTGGACCCGCCGCGTGGCGGGACCTTGATCTAGCTGGCTAGACGACACACCGGCAGACTACGGTAACCGGGCTGCTGCGAGTGCACCCGCTGGCCAGCCGCCACGGCCGTCAGACTCAGCCCACGTGCGACGTCGTGCAGTCCAGGACCGAGCAACGGACCGTAATCGGCTTGGTGGTCTCGGAAAATGGCTGCTTCTTCCCGTTCAGGTACAAGGTCGCGCCGCCCGGATTCCCGAACTGAAGCTTGATGGCGCGCTTCGCGCTCCAGGACTTCTGCAAGAGGCCGGCTGACGCGCCGATGTCGCCCTGGAAGAGCACACGGCCGCTGTGCGTCGTCAGCTGCAGCCAGGTCAGGCCGCCGTGCGAGGCGACTACCGTGACATGCACCCGAGTCGGCGGCGGCGGGGGGGCCACCGAGTGGGTGGCGGCCGGCGTCTTGTTCTTGCTCGCAGGCTGCGCCAAATGCGTCTGCTGCGGCCTCGGGGTGGCGGGGTGTGTGCCGAAGTACCGGTATCCGGTGACACCGAGGACCGCGACGATGCCGACCGCCAGCACCACGCTCCAGTTGGGGCGGCGGCGCTCCTTCAGCTTCACCGGAGTGAACGGCTGGAACACATCCGCAGCGCTCATCTCGCGGGGCGGCGCCTGGGTGGCGTCGTACTCCCGGATCAGTTCCTCGGGGTCGAGACCGACGGCGCGGCCAATGCTGCGGATGTGACCACGCGCGTAAAAGTCACCACCGCATGCCGAGTAGTCGCCCCGCTCAATGCCCCGGACGATCGTCTCCCTGATGCAAGTCCGCTGACTAACCTGCGTGACGGTGAGACCGGCCTGGCTCCGCGCTGCCGCCAGGGTGTCGCCGATGCTCACGCGGCGCCTCCACTAATCATGCTGCATCCCGACCCGGGCCGCCGGCCTGCTGGCCCGCATGCCCGACGTTCGATTCCCCCGGATCCCAAGCCTGGGACCGGTCACTAAGTGTAGACATCCGGTTACCGCCTGGTGATGGCCGGCCGGGATTCGGAGGGGCACGTCAAGTCTGTCGCCAGCCTGGCTGCGCCGCCAGCGGGCGGCGGCTGTTCAGTCCTCGCCGCGCAGAGACGCCAGCAAACCCGGCAGATCGTCTGGCCGTATCAGTACGTCACGCGCTTTAGAGCCCTCGCTGGGACCGACGACACCGCGGCTCTCCAGCAGGTCCATGAGCCGCCCGGCCTTCGCAAAACCCACCCGGAGCTTGCGCTGCAGCATCGAAGTTGAGCCGAACTGCGTGGTGACGATCAGCTCCGCAGCCTGCAGAAGCAGGTCCAGGTCATCGCCGATGTCCGCGTCGATCTCGCGCTGCTTGCCCTCAGGCGCGACGACGTCCTCGCGGTAGACCGGCTCCGCCTGCTTCTTGCAGTGCGCGACGATCTCGCGGATCTCCTTCTCGGTGACGAACGCGTTCTGCAGGCGGATCGGCTTGCTCGTGCCCATCGGCAGGAACAGCGCGTCGCCCTGCCCGACTAGTTTCTCCGCGCCCGGCTGGTCGAGAATCACCCGGCTGTCAGTCAGGCTTGACGTCGCGAACGCCAGCCTCGACGGCACGTTGGCCTTGATCAGCCCGGTGACGACATCCACGCTTGGCCGCTGGGTGGCGAGCACCAGGTGAATGCCGGCCGCCCGGGCCAACTGGGTGATCCGGACGACCGCGTCCTCGACGTCCCTCGGTGCGACCATCATCAAGTCGGCAAGCTCGTCCACGATGACCAGGAGATAGGGGTAAGGCACATACACGCGCTCTGACCCCGCCGGCGCCGTCACCCGGCCGGCCCGGACGGCCTTGTTGAAGTCGTCCATGTGCCTGAATCCAGAGGCCGCGAGGTCGTCGTAGCGCCGTTCCATCTCCCCGACGACCCACTGCAAGGCATCCGATGCCTTCTTAGGGTTCGTGATGATCTGCGTGATCAGGTGCGGGATCCCGGCGTACGCGGCTAGCTCCACGCGCTTCGGGTCGACCAGAACCATCCGCACTTCGTCCGGCGTTGAGCGAAGCAGAATAGAAGTGATCAATCCATTGATGCACGTGCTTTTGCCGGCGCCAGTCGCGCCCGCTATGAGCATATGAGGCATCTTCGCGAGGTTCGCGACGACGGTCCGGCCCTCGACATCCTTGCCCAGGCCGACAACCATCGGATGCTGGTCTGAGGTGGCCACCGGCGACCTCAGGATGTCGCCAAGGCTGACGACGTCCCGGTCAGTGTTCGGTATCTCCACGCCGATCGCGGACTTGCCCGGAATCGGCGACAGGATCCGCACGTCCGCGCTCTTCACCGCGTAAGCGATGTTCTTGGACAGCGCAGTGACCCGCTCGACTTTCACGGCGGGAGCCAGCTCGATCTCGTACCTTGTCACCGTAGGTCCCCGGGTGAAACCGGTGACCTGCGCGTCCACCTCGAACTGCTCGAGCACCGCGGACAGCGCCTCGACCATTGCATCGTTCGCCTTCGTCCGGGCCCTGGCCACGGTGCCCGGCTTCAGCAGCGCGACAGGTGGCAGCGTGTAGCTGCCAGCGGTAATCGCGGCGAGGGTGAGCTGCTCGGCCTTCTTCGGCTGTTTACTGACGGCCCCGCTCCCGACCTCCGGCTCGCCAGCCGAGTGCCAGGGATCATTGGCCGCGGCATCCGCCCCGTTGAGCCCGAACGCGAGGCCCGGCGCCGCGGCCGCCGCGTCGGCAGCACTCGTTCCCGCCCCGTCGTCGCCCGGCTGGAGGTCCTTCGGGCCGTCCCGCCGGCCAAGGAATCCACCGATCAATGGGGTGTCGTAGGCGCGGTCGCGTGCGCCTAGCTCAAGCGCTTCGGTCTTGCGCCGGCTCAGCTTCGCGGCCGGACGAGCGGTGGCGCCCGCCTCGCCAGCTTCGTCCTCCTCGACGAATACCTGCCGGCGCAGCAGGAAGCCGTTCAGTTCGGCAATTCGATCGGGAACGCGGTGCAACGGGGTGCCGGTAACCACCAGCAAGCCGAATCCGGCGACAAGGACCAGTACCGGGACCGCGGCCCACTTCGTGATGATGTCGACCAGCGGAGCCGACATGGCGTACCCGATCAGTCCGCCGGCCGACGAGATGCCGTGCAGGCCGCCGCGCATGCCGGGCGTCCCGGATGCGATGTGCACCAGGCCGAGCACCGCGAGCAGCAGCGCGCTCCAGCCGATCACCATCCGGGCGGTATCGGCATTGCTGTCCGGGTGCCGCAGGAACCGCCACGCGAGCAGCGCCAGCAAGATCGGCGCTGTCCACGCCCCGGAGCCGAACAGCGTGTGCACGACGGTGCCGAGCGAGCGCAACGGTCCGGCGACATGAAACCAGGTCGTGACGGCGAGGACGATCGCGGCGCAAAGGGCGGCCAGGCCGATCCCGTCCCGGCGATGCAGCGGGTCCAGTTCGCGGGCGCTGCGGCCGAGCATCCGGCATGCTGCGCCCACCGTGTGCGCAAGGCCCATCCAGACTGCAGCGAGGACGGCGACGATCCAGCCTGCCAGGATCACGAACGGATTGCTTGGCGGGGCGGGTTTGGTGACGCGGCGGCCGCGCGACGTGCCGCGGCCGGCCGACTTGCCGCGACCCGTCGATCGTGACCGGCTACTCGAATAACTGGAGCCACCGCGACCGCGTGTCGAACCCCCGGACCTGCCGCGCGCCGAGTTGCCCGACTGCTGCGGGCGGGTGGCCGTGCCGCCACGAGGGCGCGCTGTGCCATTGGGCGCACGAGTCGCCATGATGCTCACCATAGCGAGCAGACCGCGAAAGCGGTCAGACGCCGCCCGGCGTGTCACGGCGCAGTTTGCCGCCGCTTCTCGCGCTATGGCTCGCACCAGAGCACCGCTCCATTGTCACTCGGCCCGACTGCGCAGACGCCAGTACCGAGCCGCGACAGCAGCACCAGCCGGCCAGGCCCTGAACCCGCCAGCCGGCGCCGAAGTGGGCAGCCAGCGACGTGCCTGCGGTTGACGCGGAGGACTCTAGCAACCTATTGTGCTAGTTACCTAGTTAAATGGAGGCCTGGTGATCGAGTTTCACCTGGACAGCCGGTCCGGGGTTGCGCCGTACCTGCAGCTGATCCAGCAGGTACGGCAGGCGCTCCGGCTCGGTCTGCTCCGGGAGGGCGATCAGCTGCCGACCGTCAAGGAAGTCTCGGGGGCCCTGGCGATCAACCCGAATACCGTGCTCAAGGCCTACCGCGAGCTCGAGTACGAGGGACTGGCAGCAGCCAAGCCAGGCGTCGGCACGTTCGTGACCAAGACGCTGACTGACGCGTCGATTGCGGCGCACCAGCATCTCAGCAAGGAGTTGCTGCTCTGGTACCGCAAGGCCAGGGCGGCTGGCCTGGACGCCGAGAGCATCGACGGCATTTACCAGCAGACCGTGAGGTCCGCCCTTCAGGAGGAAGCAGTATGACCGCAGCCATCGAAGCCAGCGGGCTCGGCAAGAAGTACGGGCGCCGCTGGGCACTATCGGACTGCACGCTCAGCATCCCGGTCGGGCGCGTCGTCGGCCTGGTCGGGCCCAACGGCGCCGGCAAAACGACGCTGCTGAGTCTCGCCACCGGAATGCTCGCGCCGACAACGGGCACCATCCGGGTGCTCGGCGGCGCGCCGGGGGGCGGACCTCAGCAGCTCGCCAGAGTTGGCTACGTCCCGCAGGACACCCCCGTCTACGCCGGGCTCAGCGTCGCCGACCATCTCCGGCTCGGAGCGCACCTGAACCCCCGCTGGGACGCCGATCTGGCCGCCCGGCGAATCAGTCGGCTCGGACTGGTACCGGACCAGAAGGCGGGCACGCTCTCCGGCGGTCAGCGCGCGCAGCTCGCCCTGACCCTGGCCATCGCGAAACGACCCGAACTGCTGATCCTGGACGAGCCGATCGCGAGCCTCGATCCGCTCGCCCGGCGCGAGTTCCTCCAAGTGCTGATGGAGACAACTGCTGAGAGTCAGGTCAGCGTGATTATGTCCACGCACCTGGTCGCAGACCTCGAACGGATCGCTGATTATCTCGTCGTGCTGATGGGCTCGCGCGTTCAGCTGGCAGGCGAGGTTGACGAGTTGCTCGCCTCGCATCAGCTGCTCACCGGAGCGCGGCACGATCCGGGCGCGCTGCCCTCGAGCCAACACGTTGTCACGGCAAGTCACACCGACCGGCAGAGCACGATCCTGGTGCGCAGCGACGAGCCGGTGCTCGACCCGAGCTGGTCAGTGAGCCAGATCGACCTGGAAGACCTGGTACTGGCCTACATGGGCCTGGCAAAAACGGAACCCCCCGGTCTGGCAGCGCCGGCCGCCACCAAGATCCTTGAGGAGAAGCGATGATCTGGCTCACCTGGCGGCAGTTCCGCTGGCAGGCCATCACATCAGCGGCAGTTCTGGGCGTAATGGCGATCGCACTCGGAATCACAGGTCACGGCCTTGTCACCCGCTACGACCAGATCGGCCTGAGCACCTGCCAGGCTACGTGCACCTCACTTGCGAGCACGTTCATTAACGAACTCAAGACCGGCCCGTACAGCGCATTGTTCTTCGGCGGGCTCGGGCTCATGTATGTGGTCCCTGTCCTGATCGGGATCTTCTGGGGCGCGCCGATGGTCGCCCGCGAATTCGAGCACGGTACGCACCGGCTGGCCTGGAACCAGAGCGTCAGTCGCACCCGCTGGGCCGCGGTGAAGCTCGGGCTGGTCGGCCTGGCCGCCGTCGCCACCGCCGGGCTGCTCAGCCTGATGATCGGCTGGTGGGCGAGCCCGATCGATCACGCGCTGAGCTTCGGCGCGGGGCGCGGGTACACACGACTGAGTCCGCTGGTATTCGCCGCGCGGGGCGTCGCGCCGCTCGGCTATGCCGCGTTCGCGTTCGCACTCGGTGTGACGGCGGGCGCGCTTATCCGCAGGACGCTGCCCGCGATGGCCGTCACGCTTGTCATCTTCGCCGGTGTTCAGGTCCTCATGCCGACGCTCGTGCGGCCGCACCTGATCCCCCCGGTAAAAGCGACCACGCCGTTCAACGCCAACACGGCTAGCGAGTTCGTGATGACCCAGAACGGGAACGGCCCGACCACGATGATCCTGAAGGGGAACTACAACCGGCTCGGCGCATGGATCCTGTCCAACCAGACGATCACCCGGTCCGGCCGCGTCTTTGACGGCCCGCCCGCCCGCGCATGCACCAGCAACTCGGCCCCTATCGAGGTATGCAACAACTGGCTGAACAGCCTGCACCTGCGCCAGCTCATCACCTACCAGCCCGCGAACCGGTTCTGGCCGCTGCAGTTCGCCGAGACAGGCGTCTACCTCGTCCTAGCCACCGGGCTGGGCGCACTCTGCACCTGGCAGATCCGTCGGCGGCGGGCATGAGCTGGCACCCGGTTACCTGGAGGTACCAGCAATGATCTGGCTAACCTGGCGCCAGTTCCGCGCTCAGGCAATCGTGGCAGGCGCCGCGCTGGTCGCGGTGGCGGTCGCCCTGGGCGTCACCCGATCCAATGTGGTTTCGATGTTCGACAGCAGCGGGCTGGCAACCTGCCGATCCGGCTGCGGCACGGACGCGGGCAACTTCATCAACCAGGTGAAGGGCAGCGGGACCGAGCTGATCTTCTACGGCGGCATCCTCCTGGTGTATGCCGTGCCGGCGCTGATCGGCCTGTTCTGGGGCGCGCCGCTGGTCACGCGTGAGTTCGAGGCTGGCACGTTCCGGCTGGCTTGGAACCAGAGCGTCACCCGGAACCGGTGGATCGCCGTCAAGCTCGGAGCCATCGGGCTGGCAGCGATGGTCGTCGCCGGGCTGCTCAGCCTGATGACCAGCTGGTGGGCCAGCCCGCTCTACCAGGCCGCTCAGAAGGCAAGTTCCGACCCGCTCAGCATCACCAAGCTCGCACCCGCGCTCTTCGGCGCGACCGGAATCGTGCCGGTTGGCTATGCGGCGTTCGGCTTTGCTCTCGGTGTCACGGCTGGCGTCCTGATCCGCCGGACGCTGCCCGCGATGGCCATCACGCTCGCGATCTTCGCGGTGATCCAGATCTTCTGGCCAGTCGTCGTCCGGGCGCACCTGATCGCGCCTGCCCATGCAATCCAGCCGCTGAACGCGGTGAACTGGAGCGGGACCGGCGATACCGACGGTGGACACCTGATCCTGCAGCCGGGCACGATCAGCGGGTACCCGCCCGGCACCTGGTTCACCGTCAGCCAGCCGGTTGACGCCGCCGGCAGACCGGTCACGATGGCGCCGCAGGCATGCGTCTCCAGGAACATCGTCGCGAACAACTTCCTGCCGTGTCTGCAGAGCCATGGCGTCCGGCTGGCGGTCAGCTATCAGCCTGCCAGCAGGTACTGGGCATTCCAGTGGCTGGAGACCGGGATCTTCCTGATCCTCGCCGCGGGCCTGGGCACACTCTGTTACTGGCGAGTTCGTCGCCTCAACTGACGACGGGATCCGCCATGATCCTTGAGACTTGTGCCTACTCCCGGAGAGTGATGTCCAGTGAGCATTGAGCGAGTGAATCCGCCGGCGCTGGCGAAGCCGTCCGGCTTCGCGCACGCGGTTATCGCGACCGGCGGCCGGATGGTGTTTCTTGCCGGGCAGACCGCGCTGAACGCTGACGGTGCGATCGTCGGGGACACCATCGTCGAGCAGTTCGAGCAGGCGCTGGCCAATCTGCTGACTGCACTAACCGCCGCGGGCGGGCAGCCTGCCGACCTCGCCAGCCTTACCGTCTACGCGGTAGACCTCGCCGACTACCGGGCGCACGGGCGCGAGATTGGCACCGTCTGGCGCCGGCTCGCCGGGCGCGATTACCCGGCGATGGCCGCCATCGGCGCGTCCCGGCTCTGGGACGCCGCGGCTCTGGTCGAGGTGCAGGGTTACGCCGTGGTCGGCTGATCCGGCGGGCAAGCGCCTGCGGCGCGTCAGCGCATCCGGCCGGCGTTGATGTACTGCGTCGTCTGCCGGTTCCACAACAAGATCACCGCGCCCAGCCCGATCAGCCAGCCGACCGCGATGACGATGATCGAGACGCTGGCCCGGCCGATCTCCAGGACGAACGAAATTGTGTCCAGCGCGAACAAGACCGTGGCAACGATGCGGGCCCAGCTACTGCCGCGGTTGTTCGCCCAGGCCATCCACAGCCACAGCAGCACGCCCACGATGCCGAGGACCACGAGAACGCCGACAGTCGCATTCGCCAGTGAGTGAATCTGCGTTGTCGTTAGCTTGGTCTTGCCCTGGCTCGCCGCAGTCTTATTCGCCGTGACCGCCGCGTTGGTCACGGCGGTCTTGATCCTGCCGCTGAACGACAGCGTGACGATCACGCCGACCAGCGCGAGCGCGGCACCCACCAGCATCAGCCGGACCGCGTTGCGGAGGGTCGGGGGCTGCGGCGGCCGCTCAGCCGTCCCCACCTGATTGGCGCCGCCGCCGGTTGGATAGGGCTGGTAACTCATCGCGACTCCTTAATCATGGTCCCCGTCGCGGCGCGGCCCGCCGAGAACTGCCGCAGGCGGTACAGAACGACCTCAACTGCCGCAAGCACGCTAACCGTATCGTGTTCGTTCGCACCGGTCGTCAAACCGGCGATACCCTGCCTACCACTTTCGCCGCCTCCGCACATGTTGCCGAATAAGGACCGGCAGCACAGCCTGAAGCCTGCCGGACACGCCGGACTACCGGTTGCGCTGGAGGTGCTCACCGTCAGAACCTAGCCCTGGGGACGCCGGCAGCAAAGCCGCTGCTCCCGCCCCGGTAGGCCGATTCATTGACTACCGTCACAGAAACGGCATACTGGGACGGCCGTGGTGGCGTCCCGAGGAGGGTCCGGGCATGCAGCTATCACCGTCCGCCTACACCGACACGTTCTGCCGGGACAACCTGCCCAGCCCTGACCTGTGGCCGGATCTGGAATTCACCCTGCCTGAGCTGCACTATCCGGACCGGCTCAACGCCGCCGACGAACTCCTCAACCCCACGATCGGGAACGGCGGAGCGAGCCGCCAGTGCCTGAAGTCGCCAGCTGAGTCCTGGAGCTACAGCGAAGTCGCGGAGCGGGCCAGCCAGGTAGCGCGGGTGCTGACCGAAGACCTTGGCCTAGTGCCCGGTAACCGGGTGCTATTGCGTGGCCCGAACAACCCGTGGCTGGCCGTGTGCTGGCTCGGCGTGCTCAAAGCCGGCGGGGTCGCGGTGACCACGATGCCGATGCTGCGCGCTGGTGAGCTGAGCCGCATCTGCGACATCGCCCGAGTACAGCTGGCGTTGTGCGACCACCGCTTCACAGCCGAACTTTCTGCCGCGACAGTGCCCGGCTTGCGTATCGTCAGCTTCGGCGCTGCTGACCCCGGTGACCTGACTAACGCGGCGGCGGCCAAGCCCGCCACCTTCGCCTCGGTCCAGACCGCTGCCGATGACGTGGCGATGATCGCCTTCACGTCGGGTACCACCGGGCGGCCGAAAGCCGCCATACACTTCCACCGCGACTTGCTCGCGGTGGCCGATACATTCTCTGCGCACGTGCTAAAGCCAGTGCCGGACGACCTTTTCACCGGGACTCCGCCGCTGGCCTTCACCTTCGGCCTCGGGGCGCTGCTGCTGTTCCCGCTGCGAGTGGGTGCCGCGACGCTCCTGCTCGAAAAGGCCACACCGGCCGAGCTGGCCGATCATATTGCCGCGCACGGCGTGACCGTGTTGTCGACGGCACCGACCGCCTACCGTGCGATGCTCGCCGCCGGGAAGGCCGAACAGCTCCGCGGCCTGCGCAGGCCGGTGTCGGCCGGGGAGCCGTTGCCGGAGTCCACCTGGACCGCGTTCTACCAGGCGACCGGCGTGAAGATCATCGACGGCATCGGCAGCACCGAAATGCTGCACATCTTCATCTCCTCAGCCGACGACGACATCAGGCCCGGCTCAACCGGCAGGGTGGTGCCCGGCTACACCGCAGCGGTCGTCGACACGGACGGCAAGGCGGTGCCGGCCGGCGAGCCCGGTCTGCTTGCCGTCAAGGGGCCGACCGGCTGCCGGTACCTGAGCGACGAGCGCCAGCAAACTTACGTGCGGAACGGCTGGAACCTGACCGGCGACACCTACGTCCGGGACGCCGACGGCTACTTCTGGTATCAGGCACGGTCCGACGACATGATCATTTCCGGTGGCTACAACATTGCCGGCCCGGAGATCGAAGACGTGCTTCTGGGCCACCCCGACGTGGCTGAATGCGGCGTGGTCGGCGTGCCGGACGAAGCCCGCGGGCAGCTCGTCAAGGCGTACGTGATCCTGCGGACCGGCGTGACGGGCGACGAAGCCAAAGCACGCGAACTGCAGGATCTCGTCAAGGCGACGATCGCGCCGTACAAGTACCCGCGAGCGGTCGAGTTCGTCACCGCACTGCCGCGCACCAACACCGGGAAGCTGCAGCGCTTCCTGCTGCGTGAGCAGGCAGCGAGCAAGAGCCAGGCGGCGGGTGGCCACGAGCCGGAACCACCGTCGCGCGAACTGACTGCAGCCGGTTAGCCAACCCGGGCAACCGAAACGACTGCTGCTCCCGTCTTGGCAATGTGAACACAACGCGCGGCTGGTTCCGCCGATGACACAACCGCGCGACGCAGAATTCGCGGACTTTGTCGCGACGCGGGAAGCCTCCCTCAGGCGGCTTGCCATCCTGCTCTGCCAGGACTGGCACAAGGCCGACGACCTGGTGCAGTCCGCGATCACCAAGCTGTACGTGCACTGGCGGAAGGCGAAGGCCGCCGACAGCATGGACGCGTACGTTCGCGCCATCGTCGTTCGCGAGTTCCTCGACGAGCGCCGGTCAAGCTGGGCGCGCCGGGTCACGCTGACCAGCCAGCTGCCCGACCGCCCGGCGGCGGGAATCGATCCGGAAACCGCACTGGACATGCAGGCGGCGATAGCCAGCCTGCCACCGCGCCAGCGCGCCACGCTGGTGCTGCGCTTCTACTGCGACCTGTCTGTCGAGCAGGCAGCTCAGGTCCTGGGCTGCACGCCAGGCACGGTCAAGAGCCAGACGGCGAAGGCTCTCACTTCGCTGCGCATCGCATTCAGCCCGAACTCCGACACAACCCACGCTGACGCCACCGGCGTCGGCTCATCCGTCGCGGCCCGCAGGGGCGGCCGCGGTGAGGAGGGACTGAACCATGCCTGAACAGTCGCGAGACGGGGTCCTGCGAGAGTCGATAGGAAGGGCTTTCCACGAGATGGCAGATAAGGAACAACCGCAGTCCAGGGTCAGCATCCAGCAGGCGCTCCGCGGCGGGCGCGCCCGGTTGCGGCGGCGTCGGCTGATGCGTGCGGCCGGCGTGCCCGTACTTGCCGCTGCCGCGGTATCGGCAATCGCTGTCGGCAGTATCAGCCTCCCCCTTGGGAGCCACACCCAAGGACCAAGTACCGGGACAGGCCGGCACTTCAGTGCGCTGGCTCCGTATGCGACGTTCGGATGGCTGCCAGCCAGGGAGCCAGCAGCCCGTAGCCAGCAAACGGCTCTTGCTCAGCTCAACACGTGGGGAACAATCGATGCAACTACGGAGGACCTGAACGACGGCCCGTGGGAGCTGACCGCCTATGCCGTCGGCGCATGCCACCGGGCCGGAAACCAGATCGACTGCCCCAGTGACCACCAGGGGCTGCTGCAGCCTAAGGGACCGGTGCACCCGTGCGGCTCGAACGATGGTGAGGTGCAGGCCCCCCCGGTCAACGGCCGCCAGGCATTCTGGGAACACAATCCTGACCAGGTGGATAAGGTTAATGATGGCAAAGGCCAGTCTTCGGTATCTCACATGCGCTGCCTGACCTGGGAATACGCACCCGGCGGGTGGGCCAGTCTGCGGAACTACGTGGAGATCAACCCCAGCAAGCAGCTAGTCGTCCGCATTGCCAGCAAGATCCGATTCGGCGGCCAGCAACCATCGTTCAAGTTCGCGGCCCAGTTCAGAAACCTGCCGGGCAAGTGGCGGGTCGTCCCCCCGGCGAACTTCTACCTGTTCCGCAGGGTCGGCCACAAACTGCGATACATGGGCGTGCAACACGGCGCGCTGCTGGCTGAGAGTTACACGATTACCGACGGCGCGACCACTGTTGGCGTCAACGTCAACGTCTTCCCGTCGAAGCGTTCGCAGTGCATAAAGGGCACGCCTGGCTGCCGTGTAATCAACGGCTACCACGTGAAGGTCCAGAAGTTGGGCCGGGGGCAGGACGGCAGGCAACAGGTCGAGATCTCGGCTCCGGATGCGGACAATCTGTCGGTCTCACTCAGCGGGAGCCAGCAGAGCCTCGGCTTGCTGCTCAGGGTGTTCGCACACATGACCATGCTCGGCACGAACCCGGCCGCGTGGACTACCCAGCCGATCGCCACGCCGCAGGCCAGCACCAGCCCGCCGCCCACGCAGTCGACCAGCTCCAGCCCGGCGCCCACGCAGTCGACCAGCACCAGCCCGCCGCCCACGCAGTCGACCAGCACCAGCCCGCTACCCACGCAGTCGACCAGCACCAGCCCGCTACCCACGCAGTCGACCAGCACGAGCCCGCTACCCACGCAGTCGACCAGCACCAGCCCGGCGCCCACGCCCAGCTAAAGCAGGGCGGGACATCACTCGCAGACCGGCTCTCCGATCCGCGGTGCTAGCCGCCGCCAGGTGACTCCGAAGCTTGCCGCTCCACCAAGGCAACCGGATAACCTGGCGGCGGCCTCTGCGTGATGTGACGAGAAACTCCGAGGGATGCGCGGCATGACGTCGCGGTATGAGGGCAGGCTGGTGAGCCAAATGGAGGCGCCGGAGACGGCGGCCAGGCAGGCCGACTACGACAGCTCACTCGATCGATGGCTTGTCGGTCGATGTCGCTGAGATAGGCGTCGGCGCGCACCCGCACCTGGCCATGTCGCCGCTTCAGCTGATGGAACGGCTGCAATTGCTGGGTACCAAACCCGCCGACTGGGTCACCAATCACATGCCGTGATCAGCGGCGAGGACTGACCAGACCAAGCGGGTTGCGGGCCGGCCTAGGATCGTTCGATCTTGCCGGCGGCCGAGATACGGACGGCCCCATTCCCGGAAAAATCGTCTTGCGACAGCGAGTTGACGTAGCTGACGGCGGTGCGGTCGGGATCGCGCTCCGGGATGCCGGGTGCGGCGAGCCGGAGCGGCGTGATGCTGCCTTTCACGAACTTGCCCCTGGCACTGAGGCTGACGTGCAGGATCGCGCTGACCGATGTGTAGCTGTCCAGGCCGAAGGTGTCGTAGCCGCTGAAATTCCCCAGGCTGTAGGCAATCAGGTGACCGTGGTACCACTGGAATCCGCGCAGCACATGCGGGCCGGAGCCCATCACCAGGTCCGCGCCGGCGTCGATGACGCCGTGGGTGAAGGCGATCGAGTTACCGCGATCCTGGCCGAGGAAGTACTCCTCCCCCGGTTTCACGTGCCGGTAGTCGTCACCCTCGCCGCCCAGGTGCTCCATCACGATGACGACTTGCGCGTGCTGTTTGGCCTCGCGGACCAGTGCGTCGGCCGCCGGGATGTCGAGGGCGTCCGCGTCATACGACCAGGGCGCGAAGCCGAGCAGCGCGATCTTGATGCCGTTCCTGGTCAGGTATGTGATCTGGCCAGGCCGCCCGGCATACTGCAAGGCGGCTGCGCGCAGCGCGCGGTCAGTGCGGGCCTCACCGGCAGACCCGGCGTCCAGGGTGTGATTGTTCGCCACGTTGACCGCGGAAAAGCCGTCACGCTTGAGGTCCTTCGCGGTATACGTCGGCGCTTCGAACTGGTAGCAATTCTTCTCGCGTGGTGAGCACTTGGACATGGGCAGGTCGCCGAGTGCGCTCTCCAGATTGCCTACGGTGAGATCACTGTGCAGGTACGGCTTCATCGCCGCGATCAGCGAGCCGGTGCCATCAGGCGGCCACTCGTTCAGCGTTCCGAACGTCATGTCACCGACCCAGGTGAGGCTAAACGTCGCGGTGCCCTTAGCCGCCGGTGCCGCGGCGCTTTGAGCGGCCGGCTTGGTGCTTCCCGACGCCGCCGCGGCCGCGGGGCCGGCGGGCGGTTTGGCCTTGGTCGCCACCAGGGCCCAGCCGCCGATTGCAGCGACAACGAGCACGGCAAGGACAGAGAGCAGAGCCTGGCGGGTCGAGCGCTGCGGGCCCTGTCCGGTCGTGCTGGCGCGATGGGATTGCCGACTACCCGGCTGGCGCGGGTCAGGCTCGAACGCCCCCGGCTGGCGCGGGCCAGGCTCGAACGCGCCCAGCTGGCGCGCAGCGGAGTGGCGCGATCCCGGCTGGCGCGGGCCTGACTCGAACGCGCCCAGCTGGCGCGCAGCGGAGTGGCGCGATCCCGCCTGGCGCGGTCCGTCCGGGCGCGATCCCGGCCGACGAGTGCCCTGCTGGCCCCCGTTCGGCTGGAACTGGCCTGGCTGCCGCGCACCGGGTTGGCCCCGGTTCGGCTGGAACTGGTCCGATCCGTCAGGCTGCCGGGCACGCGGATATTCGTTACTTGCTGGCACGATGATCCCGCTCGTCGCACTTGCTCGATCCTGGCGCTCAGGATAGGGCCGTGACCAGCGTGAAGCGGCCGATCGGCGGATCCGCCGCCGCGCTCAAGCGGTGCGCTGTGGCCAGCGGCGTCAGGCCTCTACGACTACCGGAATGATCATCGGGCGGCGGCGGTAGTTGTCGGTCACCCAGCGGCCGACTGTCCGGCGTACCAGCTGGCGGAGCTGATGTACCTCGCTGATGCCTTCTTTGGCAGCGTCCGCCAGAGCTTCCTCGACGAGCGACCGCACCTCGGCGAGGCCCGCATCGTCGATACCGGAACCACGGGCATGGATCTCCGGGCCGGCCACCAGCTTGCCGCTGGTCGAGTCGACCACGACCACAACGGAGATGAATCCTTCCTCGCCGAGGATCAGTCGGTCTTTCAGCGACGCCTCAGTGATCTCGCCCACCGATAGCCCGTCCACGTAGATGTAGCCGCACGGTACCTGCCCTGCCACCGAGATCTGGCCACCGACCATGTCGACGACTACGCCGTCCTCCGCGATCACGATGTTGCGCTGCGGTACGCCGGTCAGCGCCGCCAGTTCGGCGTGCGCCTTCAGGTGCCGCCACTCGCCGTGTACCGGGATGAAATTACTTGGCCGTACCAGGTTCAGTACGTACAGCAGTTCACCAGCCGGGGCATGGCCGGAGACGTGCACCAGGGAGTTCCCTCGGTGCACTACCCGGGCGCCGAGCCTGGTGAGGTCGTTGATGATCCTGGATACCGCCGACTCGTTACCCGGCACCAGGGACGAGGCGAGGATGACCGTGTCGCCCTCGGCGATCCGGATCGGGTGGTCACGGCCAGCCATCCGCGACAGCGCGGACATGGGCTCGCCCTGCGAGCCGGTTGAGATCAGCACGATCTGGTCCGGCGGCATCTGCTCGGCTTCGCCCAGGTCGACGAGCAGCCCGCCGTGCACTGACGGAATCTTGAGATAGCCAAGGTCGCGCGCGATTCCCATGTTCTTGACCATTGACCGGCCAACTAGCGCAACCTTGCGGCGGTGCGCCGCCGCGGCGTCCATGACCTGCTGCACCCGGTGCACGTGGCTGGCGAAGCAGGACACGATGATCCGCTGGTCGGCTGCCGCGAACACATCCGACAGGACCGGCCCGATCGTCCGCTCGGATGTCACGATGCCGGGTACCTCGGCATTCGTCGAGTCGGCCAACAGCAAATCGACCCCGTCGGCGCCAAGCCTGGCGAAGCCGCCCAGGTCGGTGAGCCTCCCGTCCAGCGGCAACTGGTCCATTTTGAAATCGCCGGTATGCAGGACCACCCCAGCCGCGGACTTGACCGCGACCGCGAGCGCGTCCGGGATCGAGTGGTTGACGGCCAGGAACTCCAGTTCCCAAAGCCCGAAAGCCCTCCTCACGCCGGCCTCGACCTCGACCTCAACAGGAGTGATCCGGTGCTCGGCGAGCTTGCTGCGGACCAGCGCAAGCGTGAGCGGCGACCCGATCAGCGGGATGTCGGGCCGTTGCCGCAGCAGGTACGGCACTCCGCCGATGTGATCCTCGTGCCCGTGGGTCAGCACCACCGCCTCTACCTGGTCGAGCCTGCCCTCAAGCGCGGAGAAGTCCGGGAGGATCAGGTCCACGCCAGGCTGACCCTCCTCAGGGAACAGCACACCGCAGTCGACTATGAGCAGCCGGCCGGCATGCTCGAATACGGTCATGTTGCGGCCGATCTCACCAAGCCCGCCGAGCGCGACAATGCGCAGGCCGCCAGGGGCCAGTGGCGGCGGTGTCCCCAGCTCGGGGTGCGGATGGCTCACTTCAGCTTGATTCCCGCCGCCGAGAGATCGGTCCGCAGCCGGTCGGTCTCCGCAGCGGTCGCATTCGACAGCGGCAGTCGCACCGGCCCGCCTGGCAGGCCGAGCAGGCCTAGCGCGGCCTTGGTCATAATCACGCCCTGGTTGCGGAACAGCCCGGTATAGACCGGCAGGAGCTCGCGATGCAGCCGCAGCGCCTCAGTTGTCTGCCCGGCCGAATATGCGTCGATCATCTCGCGCAGCCGGTCACCCGCCACGTGCCCGGCCACGCTGACGAAACCGGCCGCTCCGAGCGACAGCCAGGGCAGGTTCAGCATGTCATCACCGCTGTAGAAGACCAGCGAAGTGGCGTTCATGACGTGGGATGCGGCGCCGAAGTCGGCCTTGGCATCCTTCACCGCGACGATCAGCGGGTGCTCGGCGAGCTGGATCAGCGTCTCGGCGGCGATGGGCGTGCCGGTGCGGCCAGGAATGTCGTACAGCATGTTCGGCAGTCCGGTGGCATCGGCCACCTGCCTGAAGTGCGCAACCAGACCACTTTGTGGTGGTTTGTTGTAATACGGGGTGACTACCAGGAGGGCATGGGCACCTGCCCGCTCGGCAGTCCTGGCCAGCTCGCAGCTGTGGGTCGTGTCGTTAGTGCCGACGCCGGCCACGACGGTGGCGCGATCGCCCACGGTCTCGAGCACGACGTCAAGGAGCCGGGCCTTCTCCTGGTCCGACGTCGTCGGCGACTCGCCGGTAGTCCCGCTGATCACCAGGCCGTCGTTGCGCATCTCGGTGACCAGGTACTCGGCGAGCCGCGCGGCGCCGTCGTAGTCGACTGCGCCACTGGAGTCCATAGGCGTGACCATCGCCGTCAGCATGCGCCCGAACGGCGCCGCGGCCGAACGGCTGCCCGCATTCGCTATCTCGGTCATGTACGAACGCTACCGGGCGCGGACCGGGTGGCGCACCACCGGCGCGGCTGCAACGCGCGATCCGGGCCGCCGGGCAGCTTGCCTAGCTACCGGCAGCGGCAGCCGGCGTGTCGGTGCACGGGCGAACGCGCGTGGCGCAGGACAATGGGGCACGGGCCCCTCCAGGTATGAGATGGAGGGGCCTTAGCGCTTGCATCCCGGCCGGCCATCGTTTGAGGGTCGCGCGCAGTGAGCCTGTCACTGCGATAAGCTGCCGCCGTCCCGGGTCCAGTTCCCGGGCGGGCGCTGTGCCCAGCGAAGCCGGTGAGATCCCGGCGCTGTCCCGCAACGGTGATGCCTCTGACTGAGGACGAGCCCGGACGCCTGGCCTGCGCCAACGAGGAGTCCTCGGAGGAAGGGCGGCTCGTTCCGATGCCACCGGGCGTCGCAGCGAAACGCACTTCGTCCTCCAGCACACCGGAGGATGATCATGCGGGCAATTACCCGTCAGCTGTCGGCCCTGATGGCCGGAGCAGCTATGGCCGCTGCGCTGGCGGCCTGCGCTAGTTCTTCTGCGAGTCCGACACCGCGAAAGCCGGCCGCAGGCAGCGCGGCGAACGCACTTGCCGGCTTCCCGGTCACCGTCACGACCGCGGCCGGCACGACTCATCTGACGTCCAGGCCGGGCGCGATCGTGTCGCTCTCCCCGACCGCCACCGAGATGCTCTACGCGATCGGGGCCGGCAGCCAGGTCAAGGCCGTCGACGATGAGTCTGACTATCCGAAGCAGGCACCGATGACCAAGCTTTCGGGCTTCACCCCGAACGCCGAGGCGATCGCGGCCTACAAGCCAGACCTCGTGATCATCTCGAACAACATCGACGGAATCACGGCCAAGCTCAACGCGCTGTCCATTCCCGTCCTCGACTTGCCTGCGGCGGCGAACCTGCCAGACGTGTACGCGGAGTTCACCGAGCTTGGCGCCGCCACTGGTCACGTTGCGCAGGCGCAGGCAACCGATGCCACGCTTAAGGCCGGTATCAAGGAGATCGTGGCGGCCGAGCCGGCGCATGTGAAGCCGCTGACGTACTACTACGAGATCTCGACCAACCCGTACTACTCGGTGACGTCTTCCACGTTCATCGGCAGCCTGCTGTCGCTGCTCGGAATGAAGAGCATCGCCGATGCCGCCAAGGGCGCAGCGGCCGCCGGGGGATATCCGTCACTGTCTGCTGAGTACGTCCTCAAGGCCAACCCGGACTACGTCATCCTGGCGGACACCGGCAGCACCGGCGGCGGCCAGGACGCCGCCACGGTCAGTAAGCGGCCCGGCTGGTCAGTGCTGACGGCTGTGAAGGACAAGCACATCGTCCTGCTGAACCCTGACATTGCATCGCGCTGGGGACCCCGCGTCATCGACCTGTTGCGCGACGTTGCCGCGGGGATCAAATCCGGAGCTCAGTGAACGAGGCAGCGCCGCGCGATAACAGCCCCTGGGGCGCAGACCTCCGGGTCACGGCCGCCCTGACCGCGAACACCCAGGTCACGAGCACCGACGTGACGGGCACCCGAAGTGCGGGCACCCGGGCTGCCGACGACGCCCCGCTACCTGGCGGCCACGGCAGCGCGGTTCTGGTCCGGCGGATCCGGCCGGCCCGCGCAGTCGCCGTGGCGACCGCCCTGCTCATCGTGGCGGTACTACTCGGAGTGGCTATCGGACCGGCTGGCATGTCGGTGCCCCAGGTACTCGACGCGCTGGCCGTCCGGCTTCCGTGGCACCCGCACCTCGCGGTGCCCGCTCTCGACACGGCGATCGTCTGGCAGATCAGGCTGCCGCGAGTGATACTCGGCCTGCTCGTCGGCTCGATGCTCGCTGGCGGCGGCGCCGCGTACCAGGGCGTGTTCCGCAATCCGCTGGCCGATCCCTACCTGCTCGGGGTCGCCGCTGGCGCGGGGCTGGGTGCCACCGTCGTGATCGTGTCCGGCGTGAACGCGGCGCTCACGCCGCCGGTCGCGTTCGCTGGCGCCGTAGCGGCGGTCGCGCTCACGTATGCGCTCGGCGCCGGCGCGGGACGGCGCAGCGAGACCCCGGCCGCGCGCAGCGGCACCGGCTCGATCCTGCTCGCCGGAATCGCGGTCGCCGCGATGCTCACCGCGCTCCAGACCTACCTGCAGGAGGAGCACACCCAAATACTGGCCAGCGTTTACGCGTGGATACTCGGCGGTCTGGCGGCGGCGACCTGGTCGGACGTATGGGTGATCCTGCCGTACGTCGTTGTGTCCGCGGTCGCCCTGCTGGCGCATCGCCGGCTGCTCGACGTGCTGCGAGTCGGCGAGGACGAGGCGGCGACCCTTGGCGTCAACGTTGCCCGGCTACGCCTCGCGGTGGTGATGTCTGCCACACTCGGCGTCGCGGCTGCCGTCGCGGTCAGCGGCCTCATCGGCTTCGTCGGCATCATCGTCCCGCACGCGGTCCGGCTGACCGCCGGACCGAGTTACCGGGTGCTGCTGCCAGTCTCGATGATCGGGGGTGCGGCGTTCGTCGTGCTTGCCGACGTGGTAGCACGAACTGCGCAGGCCCCCGCCGAGGTTCCGATCGGCGTGATCACGGCACTGATCGGCGGGCCGTTCTTCTTGTTCGTGCTCTCGTCACGCCGGGCCAGGCAGGACCTCTAGATGATCAGTTTCGACGGTCTGACAGTCCGCTACGGCAGCGTGGTGGCCCTGGACGGCGTGTCCGGACAGGTGACAGACGGCGAGTGGCTCGGGCTCATCGGCCCGAACGGTGCGGGCAAGACGACTCTGCTCAACGCCATCGCCCGCCTACTGCCGCCAGCTGGCGAGGTCATCGTCTGCGGGCAGCGGGCCAGCGAGCTAAGCCGGCGACAACTGGCCCGGCTCGTTGCTTACGTACCGCAGCGGCCGCTGCTGCCGCCGGACATGACTGTCAGCGACTACGTGCTGCTGGGCCGGACCGCGCATATCAGCTACCTGCGCAGCGAAACCAGGGCGGACCGGCGTGCCTGCGCGAGCGTGATCGGCCGGCTGGACCTCGGCCCGATGGCGGGCCGCGAGCTGCGCGCGATGTCCGGCGGCGAACTTCAGCGCGTTGTGCTGGCTCGGGCCCTCGCCCAGGAGGCTCCCGTGCTGCTGCTCGACGAGCCGACGAGCGCGCTGGACCTGGGCCGCCGGATGGAAGCGCTGGAGCTGATCGACGAGGTCCGGCGAGAGCGCTCGCTGACGGTGCTGTCGGCGATTCACGACCTGACACTGGCCGGCCAGTTCGCGAGCCGGCTGATGCTGCTGGCCGACGGGCGGATCGCGGCCACTGGCCGGCCAGCCGAGGTGCTGCGCGAGGAGTTGCTAGGCAGGCATTTCGGGCCTGCGGTCCATGTCATGACAACCGACAACGGCGACATAGCGGTCATTTCGCGGCGGTCACCGCGTGGCGCAGCGACCGGGGTCGCCTCACGTTGAGTGCGCTTCCTTGATCGTTGTGAAATCTGGCGGGGCCTATAGGCCCCCCAAAATCAACGACGATCATGACCCGCTGGCGGGGGCGGGCTGCGGAAGCGGGCGTAAACGTGGCCAAGCTCTGCCCTCGGGACAACGCGCCTCGGGCTCGCCGGGCGTCGGGTTCGGCAACGTGTGCCAGCCCGCCGAGCGGTCCGCGCGCGCGCCAGCGCGGACTCCGAGCCTGTGCCAGCCCGCGGAGCAGTCCGAGGGTGCCAGTGCTCTATGACGCTAGGCGGCGGTCGATTCAAGATAGGCGACCCACTGGGGGTCGCCATCGTTAATCGCGCCGATAAGGCGCCAATGTGGCCCGCGCGGCGCAGCTGGATCGCGCGCCAGCGTCCACCCGAGCTCCTCGATCAGGCGATCGGCCTTGCGATGGTTACACCGCGTACAGGACGCGACGCAGTTCTCCCACGCGTGCGCGCCGCCCTTGCTGCGCGGGATCACGTGATCGATCGTGTCAGCCCTGGTACCGCAGTAGGCGCACAGGTAGTTGTCCCGGCGCATGAGCGCGGCTCTGGTGAGCGGCACTCGGCTTCGGTGCGGCACCCGAACGTAGCGGCGCAGCCGGATAACCGAGGGAGCGGCCAGCCGGAAGGACGAGGAACGCAGCTCTATCCCGTCGACGTCGGAATGCAAGACGTCAGCCTTCTCCCCGAGAACGAGGCAAACGGCCCGGTGCAGGCCGACCGTGGTCAGCGGCTCATAGGTGATGTTGAGCAGCAGCACCCGGCGCACTTGCACCTCCCGTTCGGGACGGGTCCGATCCATTCAATCGGTGCCGCCGGAGTCGCACCGCCGAGGCACCCGTGACCAGTGTGACGGCCAGCCGCCTGGTTAGCCAACACCAAATGCGCGATCGCAACGGGACGGCTAAGCCAACACAGCAGGAAGTCGAGGACAACGTCATGCTAACTGGGACGACGGGATGCGCTGACCACGTAGTGCCTAGCGCCCCCAACTGTGCGTGACGGCAGGACCAGGCCAGGCACGGCGGACACTACAGTCGATACATGACGACGCCGTCCTACCCCGATGCCGTCCGCCTGGACCTCACGGAGACCATTCACGGCCGGCAGGTAGCCGACCCCTACCGCTGGCTCGAGGACCCCGGCAGCAGCCAGACCAAGAGCTGGCAACTCGCCCAGGACGAGCTGTACGCCCGCTACCTGGCAGGCCTGCCCGGCCGGGAGGGGTTCGCACAGCGCCTTGCCGATCTGCTCGCCTCTGGCGAGGTAGGCCTGCCGGCCTGGCGCGGCGACCGGCAGTTCTTCACCCGGCGCGCGCCCGGCCAGGAGCACTCCGTGCTCTACACAGCCACCGAGGGCGAGGGCGAGCGGGCACTGATCGATCCGGTTGCCATCGATCCATCGGGCCTGACCACGCTGGACGCCTGGCACCCCGATACCGAGGGCCGGCTGCTGGCCTACCAGCTTTCCGAGGGCGGCAGCGAGGAATCCGTGCTGCGCGTTATGGACGTCGCAACCGGTCAGGACGTCGACGGTCCCATCGACCGCTGCCGCTACTCCGACGTGGCCTGGCTGCCCGGTGGCGAAGCGTTCTACTACAGCCGGAGGCTTCCGCCGGAGGCCGTGCCGGCCGGCGAGGAGCAATTCCACCGGCGGGTATATCTCCACCGGGTCGGTACCCAGCCGGACACGGACGTGCAGATACTCGGCGACGGGCTGGACAAGACTAACTACTACGGGCTTTCTGTGAGCCATGACGGGCGCTGGCTGGCCATTACCGCCTCGGCCGGAACCGCGCCCCGCAATGACGTCTGGGTCGCTGACCTGTCCGCCAGCGCCGCGGACGCCCCGAACTTGCAGGTCATGCAGCAGGACGTGGACGCCAGTACGTACCCGCGGCCGGGACGCGACGGCCGGTTCTACGTGCTGACCAACCGGGATGCCCCGCGCGGCCGGATCATGGTCACCGAGCCAGCCGACCCCGCGTTTCCGGAGTTCGCGAGCTGGCAGGAACTTATCCCCGAAGAACCGGACGCGGTACTGAGTGACTTCGCCATCCTAGACGGACCGGGCGTGACTGAGCCGGTCCTGCTGACAGCGCGCGCCAGGCACGCGATCAGTGAGGTCATCGTCCATGACCTTGCATTCGGCGAGGTGATCCAGCGGATCGAACTGCCTGGCCTCGGTACCGTCAGCGGCTTGTCCGAACGTCCCGAGGGCGGCCACGAAGCCTGGATCGGCTACACCGACTACACCACTCCGGCCATGGTGCTGCACTATGACGCGGCAACCGACAGCATCCGCGACTGGCAGCGCGCCCCTGGGGCCGTCGACGTGCCCGCCGTCAGCGCGCGGCAGGTCGGCTACGCCTCGGCCGACGGGACCACAGTCCGGATGGTGGTCATCTCGGCTAGCACGGACCTGGCCAGCACGGGCGGCGGTCCCGATCTGGGGCACGATGCCGCGCCGGACCCGGATGCCGCGACGGACCCGGATGCCGCGACGAGACACGCGGGCGTTCCCGGCCTGAGGCGGCCGGCGATCCTCTACGGGTACGGCGGCTTCGACGTCAGCCTGACGCCTGCCTTCTCTGCCGGGATCCTTGCCTGGGTTGAGGCGGGCGGCGTGTACGCAGTCGCCGGGCTGCGGGGCGGCAGCGAGGAGGGCGAGGAATGGCATCGCGCCGGGATGCGGGACCGCAAGCAGAACGTCTTTGATGATTTCCACGCTG
Organism: Streptosporangiaceae bacterium; assembly: GCA_036488155.1. GTDB lineage: Bacteria > Actinomycetota > Actinomycetes > Streptosporangiales > Streptosporangiaceae > JAJYUU01. The sequence goes on from DASXIA010000054.1 coordinate 47,597, forward strand.
CGGCCGAGAAGCTCATTGCCGATGGCTGGACGTCCAGCAGCCAATTGGCCGTCTGGGGCGGATCTAATGGCGGGCTGCTAGTGGGCGCTTGCGTGACGCAGCGGCCGGACCTGAGTGCCGCCGCAGTGTGCTCGGCCCCACTGCTGGACATGGTGCGGTACGAGCGCTTCGGCCTCGGGGAGTCCTGGAACGACGAGTACGGCACCGCGGCCGACGCGACCGAGTTCGGCTGGCTGATCTCCTACTCGCCCTACCACCATGTGCGGGCGGGTGTCAGGTACCCGGCAGTGCTGTTCACGGTCTTCGACGGCGATACCCGGGTGGATCCGCTGCACGCACGGAAGATGTGCGCTGCGCTACAGCACGCGACGCAGGCTCCGGCCGGCGAGCGCCCCGTCCTGCTGCGGAATGAGGCCAAAGTCGGGCACGGCGCCCGCTCACTGAGCCGGTCGATCGCGCTGCTGGCGGAGTCCCTGGCCTTCGCGGCCGCCCAGACTGGCCTGCGGGCCGACCCGTCCTGACCTCCGGCTGACCGCCCGGGCGGGTCCGCGGCGACGGCGTATCCGCGCTGGCTTACCGGTTAGGCTGGGGGCCGAGATGAGCGAAACCCAAGCCCTGAGCATGTATGAGGCAATCGGCGGCGAGCCAGCGTTCCGCCGTCTGGTGCACCGTTTTTACGCCGAAGTGGCCGCTGATCCGCAGCTGCGCCAGGTCTATCCCAGCCGCGATCTGGGGCCCGCTGAAGAGCACCTGCGCTTGTTCCTTATCCAGTACTGGGGCGGCCCGGCCACCTACAACGAACGGCGCGGCCACCCCCGGCTGCGGATGCGGCACGTGCATTTTGCCATCGGCCCAGCCGAGCGCGACGCCTGGCTCCGGCATATGCGCACTGCCCTGGACGAACTGGAACTCGACCCGGCGCAGGACGCTCAGTTCTGGGATTACCTGGTCATGGCCGCGCACAGCCTCGTGAACCAGCCTGGTGAGCGCAGCGGCGGACCTGACCTTGGCCTGACCTCAGCCTGACTGACTCCTGAACGTGCTCTGAGCCACATCCTGGCCCAGATCGTTTGCGGCGCCCGGTACATCCCAAGATACTGGGACCACCCGTTATTTCCTGGCACGACCGTGGCACTGCCAACGCTTAGTCCAGGGCGCCGAACAGCCCCGCCGCTGGAGGGCATGAGCAGTGACACAGGACGTTCGCTCCGACCCCGGGGGCCTGGTTCCGGGCGAACAGCTTGCTGGCTACCAGATCCAGGAGCAAATCGGGCGCGGCGGCATGGCCGTCGTCTACCGTGCACTGGACCTCAGGCTCGGCCGGGTTGTCGCACTGAAGGTGCTGGCACCGCACCTTGGCGAGGACGACGCCTTCCGGCAGCGTTTCATCCGCGAGTCCCGCGCTTTGGCGGGTGTCGACCACCCGCACATCATCCCGGTCTTCGAGGCTGGCGAGCAGGGTGGCGTGCTGTTCATCGCGATGCGCTTTGTCGAGAACGGTGACGTCCGGCGGCTTCTAGACACCGAGGGCCGGCTGAGTCCGTCCCGCACCTCGGCAATCACTGTTCAGGTCGCGTCGGCGCTAGACACCGCGCACGCTCACGGTCTGGTGCACCGGGACGTCAAGCCAGGGAACATGCTCCTGGCTCTGGCCAGCAACAACGCTGACCACGTCTACCTGTCCGATTTCGGGCTCAGCAAGCACTCGCTAGCCTCGTCGACGCTGACCTCGACTGGCCAGTTCCTCGGCACACTGGATTATGTCTCACCTGAGCAGATCCAGGGCCATCCAGTCGACGGCCGGGCAGATCAGTACGCGCTGGCCTGCACCGTCGTCGAGATGCTCACCGGCGCGCCGCCCTTCAGGCGAGACGACTCCATGGCGATCATGTGGGCGCAGCTGGAGTCAGAGCCGCCCAAGGTGACGCAGCGCAGGCCCGAGCTGCCGTCCGCGGTGGACGAGGTGCTCGCCGCCGCTCTGGCTAAGTCACCGGCCAGCAGATACCCGACCTGCCGGGACTTCGCGCTAGCACTGAAGGCGGCGTGCGACGGGCCGACCGGGCCACGGACGGCCCTTGCGCCATTCCCGGCGCGATGGCCTGACACGCAGGCGGCGCCAGCGCCTTATGCCTCGCCGATTCCTGCCGTTCCGCAGGATGGTCATTTCGCCCTTCCGCGGGACGGTTTCCCGCGGAATGCCCTCCCGCAGCCTGCACCGGCTCCGGCCGGGCAATCGCCGTCTTTGCGCCCGGCCGATCCGTGGGCGGATCGTCAGCAAGCCGGACCTCGGCCAGTTTCCAGCGAGGCAGCGTGGGCTCCGGCGCCTCGAACCGGCGGCCCCGCTCAGGGAAAAGTTGTCCCGATGGGCCAGACCGCGTTCGACCTGGAACAGCCGCTGAGCCGCCGACACGAGGCAGCTGGAGGGGCCAGCGCGACGCCAGAGCGGCCGGCCGACTTCGTGGCGGGAGCACGCCCGGCCCTGCCGGACACCAGGCCGCCGGGGCACATCCGGCGGCGCAGCCACCGCGGCCGCGGTCTTGTCCTCGCCGTGGTTCTCGCGCTTGCCTGCATGGCTGGCGCGGCGGGAATCGCGTACGCGCTATCACATCGTCACCATGGCGCGCTGCCGCCAGCCGCGGCCAGGTCAGTGCCCCCGGCTCTGACCAAACAGGGCCGCGTTGTGCGCGAGTACTTTGCCGCGATCAACGACCATCGCTACCTGCTTGCCTACCGCCTTGGTGGTCATAGTGGGTCACTCGTAGGCCTCAAAGCCTTCGAGCTCGGCTTCGCTGGCACCAAGCACGACATCGTGACGATCGACTCCGTGAACGGGGATGTGGTCACTGCAACGCTCGTTGCCGAGCAGACCGACGGCACCGTGAAGAAATTCCAGGGCACTTACACAGTCATTAACGGGAAGATCAGCAGCACCAATGTGGGCAAGGTGAGCTAGCGGCCGGCGCCACCGCTGCCGCAGCCCCGCTTGTCTTCACCGCGCGCGAGCACGCTCACATCCTGATGCGACTGTTCTCCGGGTCGTAAAGCGGGCGGACCGAAACCCGGGCCGGCACGATGCGATCGCCGATCTGCACGGTCCAGTCGCCACCATCCAGCCACGCCTGGTCGACCGCGGGGCCGCCGGAGTCGACCATGGCCAGGCCGACCGCGCCGCCAAGGGTCCAGCCGTAGGACGCTGCCCTGATGTAGCCGACCTCGGCGCCGTCGCGGCGGACGATCTCGGCGTGGAATAGCAGCGGTTCGGGGTCGGTCAGCAGTACCTGGACCAGCCGCCTGGTCAGCGGGCCCGCGGCCTTCTGGGCGGCCACCGCATCGCGGCCGACGAAACCGCCGGGCTTGTCCAGCGCTACCGCGAAACCAAGGCCCGCCTCCAGCACCGTGTCGGTGTTGTCGATGTCGTGGCCGTAATCACGGTAGCCCTTCTCCATCCGCAGACTCGACAGGGCCTTCAGCCCAGCGTGCCGCAGGCCGAACTCCCGGCCGGCCTCGACCAGCCGGTCGTAAACGTGCCCGGCCTGCTCGGCGGGGATGTGCAGTTCATAGCCCAGCTCGCCTAGATAGGTGATCCGGATACACAGGACCCGCGCGAAACCGATATCGATCTGCCTGGCCGCCCGGAACCCGAAGGCGGCGTTGCTGACGTCCGCGCTGGTGACGGCCGCTAGCAGGTCGCGGGACCGCGGGCCTTGCACGTTGAGCTGAGCGTAACCAGACGTGACGTCGGTAACGAATGCGTGCGCGCCGCTCGCCGCGAAGTGCCGCCGCAGCCGCGTCAGCGCATGCCGGTGCGCGGTGTCCGATGCGACCACGTAGAAGTCATCGTCGGCGAGCTTCGTGACGGTCAGGTCCGCCTCGAGCTTCCCGCCGTCGTTGAGCCACTGCGTATAGGTGATCAGCCCGCTCGCCCCGTTGACCCGGCCTGCCGACAGCTGATCGAGCTCACGGCCGGCGTCGCGGCCCTGCACCGCGAACTTCGCCATGAACGACATGTCCATCACGATCACGCCGTCCCGGCAGGCTTGGTGCTCGGCCTCCCAGTACTTGTACCAGTCCTGACGGCCCCAGGACAGCTCGCCCGGTTCCGGCGCCGCGCCCGGCGCTACCGAGCCTTCCGGGGCGTACCAGTCGGCGCCCTCCCACCCGCTGACGTCTCGGAAGAAGGCGCGTTGTTCGACCAGCCGGTGGTGGACCGGCGACAGCTTCGCGCCCCGCGCGGTCTGCATCGACCTGCCCGGATAGTGCGTCGCGTACACCATGCCCAGCGACTCGACGGTTCTTGTTGCCCGGTACTGCGGGTTGGCCTGATATGGGTGCAGCCGGTCGATGTTCATCCCGGTGACGTCCGCATCCGGGCGCCCGTTGACGATCCAGTGCGCCATCAACCGCCCGACGCCGCCGCCGGTCAGGATGCCGATCGAGTTGAGGCCCGCCGCGACGAAGTAGTTCTTCAGCTCCGGTGCTTCGCCGAGAACGGGGGCCAGGTCCGGCGTGAAACTCTCCGGGCCGCAGAAGAACTTGCGGATGCCTACCCGCTCGACGATGGGGATCCTGGACATGGTCTTTTCCAGGAACGGGCTCATCCGGTCCCAGTCTGGCGGCAGTTCGCCGAACGAGAAGTCGGCAGGGATTCCGTCGACTCGCCACGGCGCGCAGACCGGCTCGAACATACCGAGCATCAGGCCGCCGCCCTCCTCGCGGAAGTAGCCGTAGTTCGCCGGATCTTCCAGTACCGGCCAGTCCCGGCTCACCGCTTCGATCGGCTCGGTGAGCAGGTAATAGTGCTCCGCGGCTTGCAGCGGGATGCTGACGCCGGCCAACTCGCCGAGCTGCCGGGCCCACATGCCCGCGCAGTTCACTACGTACTCGGCTTCGATGTCACCCTGAGGCGTCCGGACTCCGGTGACAGCGCGGCCGCTGACTGAGCCATCATTGGTCAGGAAGCCGGTGACAGGAACCCCTTCGATGATCCTCGCGCCCTGCTGCCGGGCTCCCTTGGCGAGCGACATCGTGACGTCTACGGGGTTCACCCGGCCGTCTGCCGGGATGTAGAAACCGGCAATCACGTCGTCGGTTCGGGCTAGCGGCCAGAGCTCCGCGACTTGCGTGGCCGAGATCTCGTGTACCTCGACGCCGCAGTGCCGGTTAAACGCGGCAACGCGACGGTATTCCTCCAGCCGCCCAGCTTCGATCGCGAGCTCGATCAGCCCTACCTGGCGCATGCCGGTGGCGAGCCCGGTCTCGGCCTCAAGCCGCAGGTACAGGTCGCGGGTGTACTTGCGCAGCTCAGTGGACGTCTCCGAGGTGGAGCCGAAGGTAGCCATCAGCCCCGCAGCGTGCCAGGTCGTACCCGATGTCAGCCGGTCCCGCTCGAGCAGCACGACGTCACGGACACCCAGATGCGCCAGGTGATAGGTGATCGAGGTACCGATGATCCCGCCGCCGATGACGACGACCCGCGCCCGGTCCGGCAGGCTCTGGCTGGCGCTGGTTGCCGACGGCTCACCCGTAGTCATGCTGCTGCTCGCTCCCGATCGCCGTTGTCTCGGCCGGGAGCTGCGACGACCCCGGCTGTCACGCCGATCGAGCATATGCGCAGCAACCGGAGGAACGCCGGCAACTGCGCCGAATCAGCCCCTGGTGAGCTTGCGGTAGGTGACGCGGTGCGGCCGGGCGGCCTCCGCGCCAAGGCGCTCGATCTTGTTCTTCTCGTAAGACTCGAAGTTGCCTTCGAACCAGAACCAGTTCGCGCCGCCCTCCCAGGCCAGGATGTGAGTAGCGATCCGGTCAAGGAACCACCGGTCGTGGCTGGTGATGACCGCGCAGCCGGGGAACTCCAGCAGGGCGTTCTCCAGGGACGACAACGTCTCCACATCCAGGTCGTTGGTCGGCTCGTCCAGCAGCAGCAGATTGCCGCCCAGCTTGAGAGTGAGCGCGAGATTAACCCGGTTGCGCTCGCCACCTGACAGTACCCCGGCTGGCTTCTGCTGGTCGCCGCCTTTGAACCCGAACGCGGCCACGTAAGCGCGGCTGGGAATCTCGGTCTTGCCCGCGGTGATGTAGCTCTCGCCATCGGAGATGACTTCCCAGACGTTCTTGTCGGACGCGATCCTCGATCGCGACTGATCGACATAGGCGATCTGGACGGTCTCGCCGATCTTGATGGCGCCGTCGTCGGGCTGGTCCTCCCCGACGATCATCTTGAACAGCGTGGTCTTCCCGACCCCGTTCGGCCCGATCACCCCGACGATGCCGCCCTGGGGCAAGCTGAAACTCAGGTCCTCGAACAACTCACGGTCACCAAAGCCCTTAGTGAGGCCGTCGACCGCGACGACCTGGGTGCCCAGCCGCGGGCCCGGCGGGATCTGGATCTCCTCGAAGTCCAGCTTGCGGTCGCGGTCGGCCTCAACAGCCATCTCCTCATACCGCTGCAACCGGGCCCGGCTCTTCGCCTGCCGCGCCCGCGGGCTGGAGCGCACCCACTCCAGCTCATCTTCCAGCCGCTTGCGCTTCTTTGCGTCCTTAGCGCCCTCGACCTTCAGCCGGGCCGCCTTGGTTTCCAGGTACGTCGAATAGTTGCCCTCATACGGGTACGCCCGGCCGCGGTCCAGCTCCAGGATCCAGCCGGCCACGTTATCCAGGAAATACCGGTCGTGGGTCACAGCCACCACCGTGCCCGGATACTTCTCCAGGTGCTGCTCCAGCCAGGCCACGCTCTCGGCGTCCAGGTGGTTGGTCGGCTCATCCAGCAACAGCAGGTCCGGTTGCGACAACAGCAGCTTGCACAACGCCACCCGGCGCCGCTCACCACCCGACAGCACGCTCACATCCGCATCTGGCGGCGGGCAGCGCAGCGCATCCATCGCCTGCTCGAGCTGGCTGTCCAGATCCCACCCGTCGCGGTGGTCCAGCTGCTCCTGCAGCTTGCCCATCTCCGTCAGCAGCTCATCGGAGTAATCCGTCGCCATCTGCTCGGCGATCTGGTTGTACCGGTCCAGCAGCGCCTTAGTCTCCGCGACCCCCTCCTCGACGTTGCCGAGAACGGTCTTGGAGTTATCCAGCTCAGGCTCCTGGTCCAAGATCCCCACCGTGAACCCTGGCATCAGCCTGGCCTCGCCGTTCGACGGCTGCTCCACCCCCGCCATCATCCGCAATAGCGTCGACTTGCCCGTGCCGTTCGGCCCCAGCACGCCGATCTTGGCGCCAGGCAAGAACGCAAGCGTGACATCATCGAGGATGACCTTGTCGCCGTGTGCCTTGCGGACACGGCTCATCTGATAGATGAATTCCGGCATGTCACCAGGGTAGGGGTTTCCGGCAACGGCTACGAACCGGCCTGCCCGGGGCGATACTCCGAGCCCGCCGCGTGAATGCTTCAGACCACGACCCGGCGGATGCTCCAGGCCGGCGGTGTCAACCCGCGGCCAGGCCCGGAGCACCCGTACCCGGCTCAGGTCGCGGCGCCGACTGGCTCAACCGCTTCACCTGCGTCCGCCAGCATCTGGCGAGCTTCCTCTTCGTCGAATTCCTCGCCACCCGCCGGCTCAAGGTCGGCGGGGCCGGGGTAGTCCGAGTCGGGCTCGCGGCCCGGCGGCACGTCGACCGGGCCGGGGTAGTTCCCGTCCGACTGGCTGACAGACGGCTCGGCTGCCCCGAGGTCTCCCGGCAAGGGCTCGCGGGCAGCGGCCGCTCCCTCGAGTTCGCGCTCGGCAGCAGTCTTTTCCACCTGCTCTGTCGACTTCTTGAAGATCGTGATACCTCGCGACAAGTCGTGCCCGATGGAATCGGCAATGACCTCGACCGCGGTGCGCTTAGGCCCGTCATCGTCTCCGAACTCGCGCACACGCAGACTTCCCTTGACGACGACAGGGTCACCCCTGCGCAGGCACAGCGCTGCGTTCTCAGCCACCTTCCGGTAGCAGATGACGCTGACGAAAGAACTCGGCTGATCCCTCCACTCTCCGGTGGTCTTGTCGATCCGCCGCGGCGTCCAGCCGAGCCGCATGAATACGGTGCGCGTCCCGTCCCTGGTCCAGCCACCCTTCGGCTGCGTCGCTACGTATCCGCTCACGCTAAAAGTCGCCTCATTAACCATTCCCGGCCTCCTCGACATCCGCCGCGGCGGCCGTCAGTATCGCCAGCGCCACCGCTGCAGGCCGGCGGCCGTGCGCCGCCAGCGCGTGTCAAGGATGCGCCAGCGCCCCCACGGAGGGCAGCCCGCCGCGGCGCACCTGTGTACAACCACAGGACACGCGGCGAGGCCTGTGGATATGCCCGGATCATTCACACCGCAGCAGGTCGGGCCACCAGTAGCTCGAGGCCTTCGGGAAGCCGCCATGGGCGCCCGCCGATCTCGGCAGCAGGTAGTGGTCCGTACCGGACATCGTGACCAGGCCGTCATCAGCGGTGCGATGCTCCGCTAGCGAGCCTGACAGACGAGGGGCATGCGGTGGCGCATGACGCTCTCAGCCAGTGAAGGAGATGTTCAGGACGTCAAGGCCAACGATGCGGTCAAAGTGCCGGGTATTGGCTGTTCCGACCTGCCATCCGGCACTTATGGCGGTAGCGGCGACGAGCCGGTCGTGTGCCCCGACGTCCTGGCCGGCAGCCGCGAGTTCAGCCCAGACGCGCGCATGCGCCCAGGGGTGAGCACCAGAGCCAGCCCTGAATCCGGAAACCAGGGTGAAGCGCTGCGGAAGGGACTTTCAGTCGCCGGCCGGCCAGCCAGGCGATGAGCCCGGCACATCGGCACCGGCCGCGCTCCGCAGTTCCGCCCTGAAGCGCTCCAGTTCATCGAGTTCTGACTCGGCCGGAGCTAGAACCAGGTCATCTGCCACGGCCCTCAGTCGGCGCGCGATGTCCTCAACCAGGTCGTCGGTCTCGCGATCAGCCGCCTGGCTGACAGCGCGAGTGCAGCTGCGGGCTATCAGCCAGCCGCCCGCCAGGCCGACTACGACCATGACGGCTGCCCAGGGCAGAAGCCACGGGTCGCTGAACAGCGCGGGGATGCCTGACCCGACGTGCGCCAAACCAAGGATGATCAGCGAGGCGAGCCAGACGATGCCGAGCAGCACGCATCCCAGCAGCAGACCCTGCGCCACGCCGATGAGCCGCCACCACCTGTCGACGACCGCGCCAGCAGGCAGCGCAGAGCCGATCTCCTCGCCGATGCGGGCCGGGATTTTCGCGGACCTCGATCTGACCGCTGCCCTGACAGTCCGCGACCATGGCGGAGGCAGCAGTGGCACGCTCTCATCGGCAACCCTGGTCAGCGCGTTGTCGATCTCCGCCTGCTGGGCCCCGGACGGGCCGGCCTGGACGCCGCGCAGTTCATCCCAGAGCTTGCCGAGCCGAACCTTGCGGACAGGGTCTGAGCTAGTCAGCCGCTCTGCTAGCCAACTCACCGGCCAGCCGACGTAGTCCATGGCACGCAATTCCCGCGCACTCCGCAAGGCGTCCCCGATAGCCGGCACGCCAGCCGCCGTAGCGAACTCTGCCGCCAGCTCAGCTGCCGTTCCCGGTCGCAGACGGTTCTGGTCGGTCCCGGCTGGCCTCGGCGGGCCGGTCTCAATGGCCGGCGAGGTCGCGCCATAGGGCTCGAACCTGGCTACTACCTTGTCGACATCGGCGGAGATCCGGGTGGTCGCGGCCTTCCTGGCAGTTACTGCCTCGATGAGGAGCTTGCGCAACTCCTCGATGCCTGCCCCGCTCTTAGCCGAGGTAACCAGGATCTGCACATCAGGCAGGCCCTCGGAGTCGAGTAGCCGCCGAAGGTCGTGCACGCGGTCCTCGATCTGACCAGCCGATAGCAGGTCGGCCTGGTTCAGCACCACTGCGATCACCTCAGAGTGCCCTGCCAGCGGCACAAGGAAGCGCCTGTGCACAGCCGCGTCCGCGTATTTCTGCGGATCAAGCACCCAGACGATCAGGTCTGACAAGCCGACCAGCTGGTCGACCAGATTCGTGGCGTGCCCCATCACCGAGTCGTGGTCGGGCAGGTCGAGCAGCACCAGCCCGCTCATCGACTGCTCACCGCTGCCGAGCGCGCTCGCCCTGGCATAACGGTGCCGTCGCGGCACGCCGAGCCACTCCAGCAGCGCGCCGGAGCCGAAAACGCCCCAGACGCAGGCATGCACTGCCCTGGTCACTGGCCTGGTGACACCGACGGTGGAGAAGTCGGCACCGGCCAACTGGTTGAACAACGAGGATTTCCCGCTGCCGGTACCACCGGCCAGCGACACCACGGTATGGCGGGAGGAGAGCGTGAGCCGCTGACCAGCCCTGGTCAGCAGATCGGTGGCGTCCGCCAGCAACTCCTCGCTGAAGCCGTCAGGACCCGTCCGCGCAGCGCCGATCTGCACCAGCCTGGCCAGCGCTGTTAGCCGGCCGGACAACCCGGCACGCTCGGCACCGTCAGAAACCTGGGCAGTCAGGGTGGCGGTCATCGCGCTGCCTCTAGCGCGTAGCCAGCCTGCAGCAACTCGCTGGCAGCGCTGTCCTCGAGCACGCCGGCCGAGTTAATGATCGCGAAAAACCGCTCCTCTTCCACCCCGAAGAGCTGGCCCACGCGTTCGCGCAAGTCCAGCCTGATACGCGCGCCTATATCGCGCAGCAGTCCGGCGCCGAACAACGACTCCAGCAGCTGCTGGGGCACGGCGCCGACTGCCGCATCGCGCTCTGCGTCTGCCGGTGCCGCTGAACCGAGGACGCCGATGGTGAGCACCAGGGCCAGCGATTCCTCGTCGAATGAGACAACGCGCGCGATCGAGCGCCGGGTGACGTTCTCGTCTTTGACCAGCCCGCGGATGTACTCCTGCCAGGCGCTGACCGCCACCGCGGCAGCGTCCGCAAGCCCGGCGGTTGCCCTGGCGAGCGCTGCCGGATCCCGGCTCCCGGCGTCGGTGCTGATGTCGCTCACCAGGCCCAGATCGGCCAGGGCGGAAGCGACGTAGTCTGCCTCGCTCGGCACCGCGCTGTTAGCTGCCGCCCCTTGGTCGGCGAGCAGGCCGCTTCCGGCAGGCTGCTGCTGCCACTGCGCCACAACGAGCTCTGCAGCCCGGTCGGCGGTAGCAGTGACCAGCGAAACCATGCTCGCCCGCAGGGCGGCCTTCAGTGCGATCGCTCTGGCTGGCAGCTGCTGCTTTCGCTGCTTGCCCCCGCCCCGGCTGCGCCGGACCTGAAGTGTGCGCAGCAGATCGCCGGTGCCGGCGAAATCCTGCCAGCGAGCCAGTACCTCGCCGTGCAGCAGGGACCCGTTTCCGGTGGCCTGCTCGAACTCAGCCAGGCCGGCCTCGTACGCAGAATCAACTGCTTCGCGCAGCTCCCGCCTCAGCCTGAGCTGCGCGGTCACCTGGTCGGCGAGGGCCGGTATCCGGGACCGGAACGTGTCGAGCACTCCCGACATGGTTTGAGTCAGCACTGCGACCCGGCGATCGTCCTGCCTGGCCGTCTCGGCCAGCCACTCACGGATCGGTGCAGTGACCTCGGCTGGCAGCTGAGCGTCGGTGATGACTGTCTCAGGGATGATGAACTTTCGAACCTCACGCAACCCGTTGGCCTCGAGCATGGCGTCGAAGTGGGTCGCGAGCTCTGCTGCGGCAGGCGGCGGGACCCTGGACAGGGCGATCGCCAGCGAGGCACCGCGATCGCGAGCGTCCTGGAGCATTTGCCAGACGGCGGCGTCGGCATAACGCCGGGCAGTCGTAACGAACAGCCAGAGGTCCGAGGCGTCCAGGAACTGATCGGCGAAATCACGGTGCGCCTGCACAACCGAATCGATGTCAGGTGTGTCCAGCACCGCCACACCCTTCGGCATGCCCTCGCTGGCAGCCAGCACCAGCAGTCCGTCCCTGCCGGGCATGGCCAGGCCCTGCTGACGGACGCGTGGCATCGTCGGCAGGAAGACGTTCTCCGCGAACCACCGCATGTCGTCTGGATGACACGCGAGCACCGGGCTGTTCGTCGTCGGGCGCCGGATGCCGGTGGCACTGACTTGCTTTGCGACCACGCTGTTCATCAGCGTCGACTTGCCCGCGCCAGTCGATCCGACCAGAGCGACCAGGATCGGCGCGCCGGACTGCCGGAGCCTCGGCAGCAGGTAGTCATCGATCTGGCTGAGCAGCTTGACTCGCTCCGCCCTTGCCCCAGCAACACCAGGCGACTCGAATAGCAATGGCACGGTGACGATGGGGTGGCGCAGGCCGAGGAGGGCAGCTTCTAGCTTCCTGGCGTCAACCCGGGCGAACGGCTCGTCGTCGCCATCCGTTCCCGCGGTGCCCCTGCTGCCAGGTTCCGCATCCGCGGTGCGCTCCCAGATCGAGCCTCCCGAGGCGGATACTGGCTGTTCGCGTTCCCGCGACGGCGCGGCTGCGTCCGCTGCAGTTGGCGACCCTGCAGGTAGGCCATCGGGCCAGCCGGTACCGGTCCGCGCACTGGTGCCGGTGCTGACCCCGGTGTCGCCCGAACCGCCTGGCCGACCGGTGCCGGCCGGATCGCCCGAGCCGTCATGACGGCCGCTGGCGCTCTGCTCGGCTGCCGTCACGACTCCGGGAGAACCGGTCGGCACCGGGGCAGTCATGGCTACCTCAGCGAACGAAGCCGCCCGCCCCTCAAAGTCGGGCGCACCCGCGGTACCGCGGAAAGACCGGTTTCCGGCAGCAGCCGACCCAGGCCGGCCGGCTGCGCCGGGCGGCGGCTGCACCGCGGCCGCGTCCATTCCCTCGGTCATGCTTCCGGGTCTCCTGCCCCAGCAGTGCTCTTTACTCGCACGTCTGCCTGCGCCCGTGCCGTGCCCAGTGCCGCGGCCTGGCGGCCCCGCAGGCTGGCCCGCAAGCCGGCAGCACTGCCCGGTTCGGCTACGCCGATCAGGTCACGCTTACCTTCATGACTTTCAAACGCCAGGGCCGGTGTTGTCCAGTCCCGGGCTGACAGTATCTGCCCTTTACGTAATTGTGCGCCGCAAGCGCAGATTACCGGCAGCAATACTGCAACCTGGACCGGCCGGAAGGGCCGGCCCGAGCGGGCTGCTGACCGGGCGCACTGCCGACGGCATCACGAGCCGCACCAAGCTATCGGAAACGACGCAGTCAGCAAGCTTTAATCGATCAGGTATTCGAAAGAGCCAGCAACGGCTATTTCTCGGTCACGCCGGCTGAGTCGAAGGTGGCTACGTCCCGCAGCGCACGGGCTGAACTCTGCACGATGGGAAGCGCGAGCAGGGCGCCAGTCCCCTCGCCGAGCCGCAGGTCCAGGTCGACGAGCGGTCGCAACCCGAGGTACTCCATGCTCACGGTATGGCCAGGCTCAGCCGACCGGTGTCCGGCGATCACGCAGCAGGCTGCACCGGGCGCGATAGCGCATGCCGCCAGCGCTGCGCTGCCGGCGATGACACCGTCCAGGATGACCGGGACTCGCAGCGCCGCGCCCGCGATGATGAAGCCGGCCAGGGCGGCGTGCTCGAAACCGCCAAAGGCTGCCAGCACGCCAACCGGATCTGCCGGATCCGGCTGGTGCAGCGCGAGACCGGCGCGGACGACCGCTACCTTCCTGGTCAGCATCTCGTCGTCGACGCCGGTGCCGCGGCCGGTGACCTCAGCGGCATCCCGGCCTGTGAACGCGCATATCAGCGCCGCGGAGGCCGTCGTGTTGGCGATGCCCATGTCGCCGGTCAGCAGGCATCGGTTGCCCGCCGCGACCAGGTCCCGCGCCACCTCGATGCCAACTCCGATGGCCGTCACGGCCTCGTCCCGGCTCATCGCCTGGCCCACCGTGAAGTCGGCAGTGCCCCTGGCGATCTTGCGGGGCAACAGGCCAGGTACCTGGCCAAGGTCACTGGCGACGCCCACGTCGACCACTACGACCTCGGCGCCAGCCTGAGCGGCGAATGCATTCACGACCGCACCGCCAGCCAGGAAATTGCCAACCATCTGGCCGGTGACCTCCTGGGGCCACGGAGTGACCCCTTGCGCATGGACACCGTGATCGCCGGCGAATACGGCGACGGCAGCGGGCTCCGGTAGCGGTGGCGGGCAACTGCCGGCCAGCCCGGACAGCTGGACAGAAACGTCTTCCAGCACGCCGAGCGAGCCAGCAGGCTTGGTCAGCTGGGCCTGGCGCTGCTGCGCCGCGGCTACCGCATCGCCGTCAAGCGGCCGGACGGCGGCCTTGACCTCATCGAGCAGGCTAACGGCGGCGCGGCCGGGAAGCTCCCGCCTGCCGTACTCCTCGGCATGCACGGCCCAGCCGAGCGGGCGCCTGCGGGCCCAGCCCGCCAGTTCAAGCTCAGGCTCCGGCGCAAAGCTGGCGACGTAACCGACGCACAGGTAGGCGACGACTTCCAGATGCGGGGGCAGGCCGAGTTCTGCGGCAAGCTCGCGCTCGCTGAAAAAGCTCACCCAGCCGACGCCCAGCCCTTCTGCCCTGGCCGCCAGCCAGAGATTTGCAACAGCGAGAACGCTGGAGTAGACGGCCGTCTGCGGCTGCGCATGCCGGCCCAGGGTGTGCCGGCCGCCCCTGGTCGGATCACAAGTGACGACGATGTTGACCGGCGTCTGCAGGATCGCCTCGGTCTTGAGCCGGTCAAACGCGCGGGCCCTCGCCGCCGGCAGCGCTGCAGCGAACTCCTCGCGGACGCGCTCTGCCAGGGCCTTAATCCTGGCTCTCCGGTCAGGGTCAGCGATGACGATGAAGTCCCAGGGTTGCGAGAAGCCCACCGATGGTGCCCGGTGGGCCGCGGCGAGCACGCGCTCCAGGACATCCGGCGGGATCGGGTCGGGCAGGAAGTCGCGCCGGACATCGCGGCGTTCCTCGATCACCCGGTAGACAGCGGCTCGCTGCTCATCAGGAAATATATGCATTTCAGGTGACAAGTTACCGCTCATGCTCTGGTCCGCACCATGCCCTTCTACACCGAGCCTGCTAGCGACCGCGTCTTCTAAGCGGTGCCGTCGTCGTCAGACATGGTGGCCTGCTCCCCCGGTCCCCAGCCCGCTAGCGACCCGGGCACTGCCAGCGCGCTTGACAGCAAGGCGTTGAACGCCGCGACGGCGACCGCCGGCCCGCCTTTCTCGGAAACGTTACTCACCGACCTCAGGCCGCTCGCCCGCAGCGCGTCCTTGGCCTCAGCTGCGCCGGCGAAGCCAACTGGCAAGCCGATCACGAACGCCGGCTCAACCCCGCGGCTGAGGATCTCCGCAAGCGCATCCGGGCTGCCGCCGGCAACCCAGACAGCGCCCGGTCCGGTGTCTCCGAACGCCAGCCGGACGGCGGCCGCGGCCCTGCTGATCGACGCTGTCCTGGCCAGCCGCAGCGTCAGCGGCTCAGCGACCTTGCACAGCACAGGGCTTCCGGTGATGCCCGCCGCGACCATGGCCGAGTCGGCGACAACAGGCGCGCCCGCCGCCAGCGCGGCCACAGCTTCGGCGAGCGACTCCTCGTCACAAACCAGGTCGGTGAAGTAGTCGAAATCCGCGCTGGCGTTAATGACCTGTTCAGTGACGTCTCGGCTGAACTTCGGTAGCGGGGACAGGTCGATCCGGGAGCGCAGTATCCGGAACGACTCCTCGGTGACCGGATTCATGACTACAGGCGCCACCTCCGGCCACGTCATGCTGCCTGTACCTCCCTGCGCCCTGTCTCAGCATGGCACAGCGCGGCTGGCCAGGCGGTCGCATCGGACCGCTCGTTCCCGCAGAAACGTCAGAGGTGAGGCGGCGCGGAATCGCCAGGCACGAGCGCCAGGGGCCCGGTGTCGCTTCCGCTCGAGGTTTCCGCGGTCGCGAGATCAGCTCCGACCGTGGCCGCAGCCTCCTCGTCGCGGCTCCTATTCCTGAACAGCACGAAATGGAAGATCAGGAACCGGGCCACGAAGGTAACGCAGTTCATCAGGAAGTACGCGCCCTGAACGACGACGTGCTTCAGCAGGTGGCTGTAGCCCATCGAGTGCGCCCAGACGCTCGCGTAGTGTGACGTCAGGCCCAGGATGACCCACACTGCGACGGAAACGCCCCAGAACGGCAAGGTCTCCCGGAGCCAGTCCGGCTTTCCCTTGCGCTCCCAGGCCCAGCGGCTAAGCAGATAGCTCACCAGTGCCGCGACCATCGAGGCGACTACGCCGGAAGTCCCAGCGCTCAGGTTGACCGGACCGGTTAGGATGCCCAGCACGACCTGGCTGGTGATCACCGCGGCGACGGCGACCAGAACGAACCGGGTGAACCGCATGCCCGCCTCGGTACGCAGCTTTCGCTCGATCGGAGCAGGAACTACGCTCCAGGCAGCCTTGGCGATCTTGTCCGGTACGGCAGTCATGAGTGTCCTAGATTGACGAATGGCTCCGGCTGGGTCAGACACGTATACAGTACGGGAACCTAACCAGAGCTTCGCGCGAAAGCCTGATGCGCGTCCGGGTAACTGCTGTTGCTTCAGGAACGCGAGAGCCGCCAGCGACCAGATGCCAGGTCGCGGCAGAGTTCATAGGTAGCCGGCGGCACGCTTCGCTCCGGCGTCGCCTCGACGCGCCAGCACTCGCATCCTCCTGTGCTATTGGTTGCGGTGCCGCTGCTTGCCGGGCCACTGGTCGCTGGGCCACCGGTTGCCTGGCCACTGCTTGCCGGGCCCGGCGGCGCCGGGTCGGCGTCGGCAGGCGTCGCGGCCGGCCTGACCTGCCGGTCCAGCACGAACATGACCGTGTGCATCCGCCCGCGCCAGACGAACCTTGCGGGCCGGCCGTTCCGCAACCACACCTCGACCGGCTCGCCGCGGATACCGCGCATACTCCTGCTCCCTGGCACATGCACCACGCGGGTGCTGCCACACCGCCCAGGGGAAGACAGGCAGAACTACTACATTCGAACATACATTCGCTGAGCCGCGAGGGCAAGCCCGCAGCCAGGCAAGCCTCATCCTCAAAATCCGGGCGGGAACGGCCTGTGGGCGCCAGCGCAGCGGCGGGCTCGCGGCCTGGAACAGGGACGACCATGATCAGAGCCGCCGTAATTCCTTGATCGCAGTGAAGTCAGGGGCGCGATAAGCGCCCTGTATCAACAACGATCACGCCCCCCTCAGGCCGCGGCCCAGCCGGGCATCGGGTAGCCCGCGAGCAGGTCACGTACTTCGCCGGCCACGCGCTCGATAACTTCGTCGTCGTCCTTCGCCGCAGCCATGATCGCCTCGTCCATCCACGTCGCGATCTGGCTCATGTGCTCTTCGACCAGTCCCCTGGTGGTGATCGCCGGGGTGCCGATGCGAATGCCAGACGGGTCGAACGGCTTTCGCGTGTCGAACGGCACGGTGTTGTAGTTCACCTCAATCCCTGCCCGGTCGAGAGCCTTGGCGGCGGGCTTGCCGCCGATTCCCTGCGCGGTGAGGTCGAGCAGGATCAGGTGGTTGTCGGTGCCGCCAGATACCAGCGTGTAACCGCGGGCGAGCAGCGCATCGGCGAGGGCCTTGCCGTTGGCGACGACCTGGTGCGCGTAAGTCCGGAACGACGGCTGCGCGGCCTCCCGCAGTGCGACCGCGATCGCGGCCGTGGTGTGGTTGTGCGGCCCGCCTTGCAGGCCGGGGAACACAGCCTTGTCCAGTGCGGGTCCGTGCTCGGCCGTCGACATGATCATCGCGCCGCGTGGCCCGCGCAATGTCTTGTGCGTGGTTGTTGTGAGCACGCTCGCGTAGCCGACGGGCGACGGATGCGCGCCGCCAGCGATCAGCCCGGCAATGTGCGCTATGTCTGCGACCAGCACCGCACCGATCTCGTTGGCGATCTCGGCAAAGGCCGGGAAGTCAATCGTTCGCGGGATGGCAGTCCCGCCGCAGAAGATGACCTTGGGCCGCTCGCGCCTCGCCAGGTCGCGGACCTCGTCCAGGTCGAGACGCCCGGTGTCGGCCCGGACGCCATACTGCACCGACCGGAACCACTTGCCGGTCACCGAGACTGGCCAGCCGTGCGTGAGGTGACCGCCCATCGGCAGCGCCATCCCCATGACAGTGTCGCCAGGCGCCAGGAAGGCCAAGTACACGGCGAGGTTTGCGGGCGAGCCTGAGTACGGCTGGACGTTGGCATGATCCACGCCGAACAGGCTCTCGGCCCGCTCGCGCGCAATCCGCTCGAGCGGGTCGATGTACTGCTGGCCTTCGTAGTACCGGCGGCCCGGGTAGCCCTCAGAATACTTGTTTGTCAGGACCGAACCACTGGCCTCCAGCACCGCTACGGAGACGTAATTCTCGGATGGGATCAGCCTGATCTTGTCGCGCTGGCGGCGCGCCTCGGCCTGGATCAGTTCCGCGATGTCCGGATCGCTGCCGGCGACGTGCGGGATAGGTGGCTGATGCATCGCGTGCTCCTCAGGTCTGTCGGCCAGACCTTCATCATGCCGAATGCGGCTTCTCCCGCGCACGTCGGCTCGCCAGCCCCGGCCGGGCCGGGATTCGAGATCCTGCCGGGTCCGGACGTGAGGGATTGCCTGGCCGGGCGGGCGTCGCCTGGCCAGGAGGTAGCTTCACGGTGACTGCCT
The DNA here is from genome assembly GCA_036488155.1 of Streptosporangiaceae bacterium. Classification (GTDB taxonomy): domain Bacteria; phylum Actinomycetota; class Actinomycetes; order Streptosporangiales; family Streptosporangiaceae; genus JAJYUU01. The sequence continues at coordinate 66,118 of DASXIA010000054.1, forward strand.
GGACGGCCCCGATGCGCGCGCAGCGCAGCCTGCCGGCTCTCATCACCGCAGGTTCAGCAGTTAGGTGAACGGCCTGGCCGATCCTTGCCAGACGATCGAGCCGGACGGCATCCCGGACGTCCCGGTCCGGCCTAATTGCCGTATTTGCTCCAGTTGATCTGCGCAGCGGCCGGACGCACCGGTGCTTGGTAAGGCCCGAGCCGGACATAAGCCCGAGCCGGACCAAGCCCGAGCCGGGCAGCGCCCTGACCGGCCGCCGCCCGGGCTCAGGTCAGCCCGCTACGGCGTCCAGCAGCCTCTTGCGCTGCTGCTCACCCAGTCCGCCGACGCGACGGTTGTCGTCAATCCCGGCCTCTTCCATCACCGCGGCGGCCTTCGCCGGGCCGTACCCGGGCATCGCCCTGATGACCTGCGAGACCTTGGTCTTCTTGGTGATGTCGTCGGTCTTGGAGAGCACTTGCGCAATGCTTACCTTCCCGGACTTGACTGAGGCCAGCAGCTCGCTCCGCTTCTTGCGGGCAGCCTGGGCCTTTGCCAGCGCCTCGGCGCGTTGCTCAGGTGTCAGTGTCGGAAGAGCCATGTCACTCCTTCGGTCGAGTCGATCAACTGTCCCACATACCCGCTGCTAGCAGCGGTAGCCGCGGTTCGTGTCGCTGTCAGCAACCGAGTTGCGGCAGCCACCCGGACAAGGTGATGCCGCCTGCTGGGTTCGCGGGCGTTTTTCGCTGTTATGCGGCGGCGCTCGGCGACTATTCACCCAGGACTTGACGTCAGAAACCGACTTATCAGGATCAAAGGTCTCGGCCGAGCACTGTGCCGGGTGAAAGTCGCGCGGGTTGATGTCCAAGCTAGAACCTGTTCTACTTTTCGCTATGCCGGAGGAGAAACTCACGGCGCGCGATCTGGCGCGCCGGTCGCAGGCCGCCGTCAAGGTCAAGGATCGCGAAGGCTGGCTGAGCTTGTTCGCTGCCGACGCCGTGGTGCAGGATCCCATCGGACCATCGCCGTTCGACCCCGACGGGAAGGGTCATCACGGGCCAGAAGCCATCGCCGCTTTCTATGACGCCGTTATCGCCCCGAATGACCTGATCACGTTCGAGATCGAGAACTCCTACCTGTGCGGTAACGAAGTGGCTGATGTAGGCATCATCCGCACGGTGCTATCCGGCGGTAGGCATGTCGCAGTAGTGCACGGCGTGTACACCTACCGGTGCAACGACGCCGGCCAGCTCGTTGCGCTGCGGGCGTTCTGGGAATTCGACAAGGCCGAAGTCATCGCGGCCCAAGCCGAACCGGCCCCGGCCTGAGCCGCGCTGACCGCGGCCTCAGCCCTGACCGCGGCCCGAACCGGCCCTCGCCGATCGCTAGCACGGTCCCCGAACCCCCAACGTTGCTTGTCTGCAAGTAACCTGCCTACGCGGTCGTTCAGCCTGAGCGAGCGCGTGGCAGTCTGGCGGGCGGCCGCCCCCGGAGAATTCGCTTACCCCGTACTCGGAGCCGGCAGTGCGCATCGGGCAGATCGCCATCGACCTGGCACCGCTGCGCGAGAGCCGCGACTACCGCAGGCTGTTCATGGGGCGTTTCGTTTCCATGGGCGGGAACGCCCTCGCAACAACCGCGGCTAACTGGCAGGTCTATGCCCTGACCCGGAACTCACTAGCCGTTGGCTTGCTGACCCTGATGTCCGGCCTCGGCATGCTGCTCGGCCTGGTGAACGGGGGGATGCTCGCCGACCGGCACGACCGGCGCAAACTGATCATGGCCGTCCAGCTGCCGCAGGTGCTCCTCGCAGCGGCGCTGGTGGCTAACAGCCTCCTTGGCCACCCTGCGCTGTGGCCGCTCTACCTGATCACCTTCTTCCTTGGGTTGTGTTCCGGGCTGGCGTCGCCCGCCTCGACTGCAACCACTCCCGCCCTGGTCGGTATCGACAAGCTGCCGGCAGCCGCTGCGCTGAACGCGACCGCAGGCCAGCTCGGCCAGCTCGGCGGACCAGCCATCGCCGGGCTGCTGATCGCCGGCCCTGGCCTGGCCAGCTGTTATGCCATCGACGCCGTCTGCTATGCCGTGTTCGGCCTGGCGATGCTCGGGATTTCACCGCTCCCGCCAACGGTCAAGGCACAGCGGCCAGGGCTGAAGTCGCTAGCCGAGGGGCTGGCGTACGTCCGGCGCAACGGCGTTGTCGGCGGCATGCTGCTGATCGACACTAACGCCATGCTCTTCGGCATGCCGTCGGCTCTGTTCCCGGCACTGGCCAGCACGCACTTCCACGGCGGCTCCGCCACTTTCGGCCTGCTGGTAGCCGCGCCGGGTCTTGGTGCGCTGATCGGGGCCGCGACCAGCGGCTGGACCGGACGGGTGCGGCGGCCTGGCGTGGTCGTCATCGGCGCGGGGATCGTCTGGGGGGGCGCGATCACGCTGTTCGGCGTCGTCAGCAGCCTGCCCCTGGCGCTGTTCTTCCTCGCGCTCGCCGGGATGGGCGACCTCATCTCCGAAGTACTGCGCAACGCGCTGCTCCAGCGGTACACGCCTGACCAGTTGCGCGGCCGGGTGTCGAGCCTGTACCTCGCCCAGGTCACCACTGCGCCGGCCCTCGGCAACGTGGAGGCCGGAGGCGTAGCGAGGCTCGTCTCACCGGCATTCTCCGTCATCAGCGGAGGTCTGGCCTGTGTTGCCGGCGCGCTCGTGCTCGGGGCGCTAATCCCTGCGCTGCGGAACTCGAGCCTGACCGAGACGGCAGATGATTCCGAGCCGGATGCCGTGCCGGGCCCGCAGTCAGCAGCTCAGAGCGCCGGCCCCTGAACCGGCCTGTGCTTCGCCGGACCCGGACTGCGGCCCGCGAAACTACGACGCGTGTCCGGTACGTGATCTGTATCGGGCACAATGTGCGCGTAGGCGCCCGCAGCTCAGCCGGACCTGTCGGTTGCAGTTCGGCTGCCGGCCCCCGTGGCCTAACGGATAAGGCAGCGGCCTTCTAAGCCGTTGATTGCAGGTTCGAGTCCTGCCGGGGGCACATGCGGGGTGCCAGCATGACCACGCCCAGTGTCACCACGAGTGGTGTCACGACGAGCACAGCACATGCCGCCATGAGCGCCCTCGCCATCACTTCAGCCCGGCCGGCTGGCGCTCCGCCGTCGCGGTGAGCCCCACCATCAGCGATGTCCGCGCCGACAGCAGCGCCGCAGCACACCCTGGTCGAGATCCGGCAGGCAGCGGCTCGAGTCTTGCCTGGTGCGCGGACTCGGCGCCGCCTCTTCTGGCGGTACTCGCTGGCGTTGGCGCGCCGACTAACTAGACCGCGCCTGATTCGCCCTGCTTTGCGCCACACCCGACACACTTAGCATCCGAAATGGCCCATAGAAATCCGGTATAACGCTCATAATGGAACGCCCGAAGGGCCGTTTCGGGTGCTAAGTGCTCGTTGGTTCGTCGAGGTCGCCGAGAGCGGAGCCCTGCATTCCTGGGGCGCAGTAGACGCATCGGGCACCATGAGGTCCATCAGGTCCGCCTAAGCGGGGCCTGAGCGATCCGTACAGAAGGGCGATATCGGCTACGCCCTGCTCTGTGGCAAGATCGCCTGATGCTGCAACTCTTGGGTTTCATCATCGACTGCCCGGACCCGATGAAGCTGGCGGCCTTCTACTCCCAGGTGACAGGCCGCGCCATCATGGAGGGCAGTGACGACAACTTTGCCGGCATCACCGTCGGCGAGGTCGACCTGGCCTTCCAGCGGGTGGAGGACTACCGCCCTCCGCGCTGGCCCGACGACGAACACCCCAAGCAGTTCCACCTCGACTTCGAAGTAGGCGAAATCGAGTCCGAACAGCGCCGCGTCGTCAAGCTCGGCGCGACACTGCAGAAGGACTTCATCGGACCCGATGGCTACGGCTGGCAGGTCTACACCGACCCAGTCGGGCATCCCTTCTGCCTGTGCCGCCACAAAGGTGTCACGTGGACCGACAAAGGGGTGATGTGGCCCTGAGTTGCGCCACGTTTCAGCGGCAAGCGCGACCCGCTGCCCGACGACCTTCGTGAGGCACTCGACCACGTCCACGGACCGCGCAGTGCGCACTAACGTGGCCTCAGATGCCCAGAAGACACACAAGGACGTTTAGGAATCTTCCGTTGTGCCCGCGCACTCGTGTTCGGCGTCCTCGTCGAGGACGGGGGCCGCAGGCCTCGGTGCCGCAGCTACCCGCCGCCCGGGTCTCCTGGGCGTACCAGGCAGCGTGCCGGCTGACGTGAGCGTTGGTGATCCCGTGGCGGCCTCGTAGCCCTCGGCGATCTCGCGACGCTTGGCGTCGCTCGTGGCGTTCCGGTAGGCCTGCCGCATCGCGATCAGCGCACGAGTGGGGGCCTGGTCTCGTGATGGTCGGTTGGGCATAACCGGTCAATGACCGGTTGGCGTCTCCTCATGGCAATCGAGGGCACGAGCGCAGGGAGACGTCATAGGCCGTAACCAGAAGCAGCGAGTCCGGCAGAGCTGTTATCAGGGGGAACGATGCCGAAATACCTCACTACCTTTACTTACTCCAGCGGGTCCTGGGCACGCATGATCAACAGCCCCGGAGACCGGAGTACGGCGGCACAGGAAGTCGTGGAAGCCCTCGGCGGAACGCTCGAATGCATCTACTGGTCGACGGATAGCCATGACGGACTGTCGATCGCGGATTATCCCGACACGGTCGCCGCCAGCGCGGTGCAAACTGCCATCAACAAGACAGGCGCCTTCAAGAGCGTGGACGTGCATGAGCTACTCACCAGGCAGCAGCTCAGCGAGAGACTGGTTTTGGCAAGGGACGCTGCGCAGGCTTTCCAGGTACCCGGTCAGTCAGACTGAGGTCCTGGCCGCAGGCGCGCGTCCTGGCGGTCAATGGTCAGAACTAAACCATCACTCCAATGTCGGCTGGAAGCCCTGCGACTGGCGATCGACCGGTTCAACGCGGCGCATCCGTGGAGCCACAACGATTTCTATCACCGGTGGCTGCTGCGACAGCTTCCGGCCCGATTGCCAAGGACCGTCGACGTCGGCTGCGGGATCGGCAATCCCGTTCTCGCGATCTCGCAGCGCGCTGATGTCTCCGAGGGCATCGACGCCGACCCGGCCGTGATTGCCGCAGCGTGCGCGCGTGCGCAGGCCCGGCCGGATGCAGTGTTCGCGGTTCGCGACCTGATGGATATGCGCGCTGACGGTCACTACGACGCGGTGACGGCGGTCTCCGTCGTGCATCACCTTCCGCTGACCGAAGCCCTGGCGAAGATGCGGCCGCTCGCCGCGCCCGGCGGCCGGATCGTGATTATCGGCTGTTACCGCCCTGCCACGACGGCGGATTACCTTGTCGGCCTGGCCGCGGTCCCGGTGAACATGATCATGGGCGTGCTGAAGTCCGCAGGTGCGCTCGACGCGCGCGTTGCGATGTCCGCGCCGGCTGGCACGTCGACCTCACCGGACGGGATCCCGCGCACATGCCCGCGTCGCTGGCGGCAGGCGGTGCCAGGTTCATCGCGG
>DASXIA010000430.1:0-30859 GCA_036488155.1 Streptosporangiaceae bacterium
CCGGCTCCACTCAGGAAGCGGACTGGAAGTGGGCCAGGACGATTCTCTCGGTGGGCGGTACGGGCTCGGCCATCTAGTACCTCCATTGGTTAGGACTCCTACCCGCGCTTGCGACGGGATCCGAAGGCGTAGCCAGGCGCCCCGTGGATGGAGAGCTGCTACTTGGCACTGACCTTGCCGGCGGATGACAGGCTCGCTGTCTGAGCGGCTCTTGGCCGGGGCGGTCGCGGCTTGCCCGCGATCTGCATGCGGAGGGCCTCGAGCGCCGCGTCGTAGATTCCGGAGAAGCTGGGGAAGGGCTGGATCGTGTCGCTCAGCACCTTGATCGGAACGTGCGCGCGGATGGCCAGTGTCGCTTGCTGCAGCCACTCACCGGCTTCGGGTCCGAGGGCATAAGCGCCGGTTAGTCGCTCGCCATCGCTGAGGAGCGTCAGGAAGCCGTTGAGCTGCGCGTAGGCGTGTGTGTAGGTAGCGGTCTTCGGCACGTCCGACAGCGGAGCGGTGGCTGTGTACCGCGCTTCGGCCGCGCCCACAGCTGCTGCCTGCGGATCGGTATACGTGACGCGGGGAACTGCTTCGTAGTTCGCCGGGCGCGCATCCCCGGCGATGTTGGCCGCGACCAGATCGCCCTCATACTCGCCGACATGAGTGAGCGGCCAGATGCCGTTGACGTCCCCGATGGCCCAGAGGCGCTCGCCCGCGCGCAGGTGATCGTCAACCGGGATGCCGTCGCCACCGGCCTGCACGCCGACTGTCTCCAGGCCGATCCCCTCTACGCGCGGGCGTCGGCCGGTGGCGACGAGCAGCTGGTCGCCGCGCAGATCCGTAGCGCCATCGAAAGCCAGGACATACTCGTCGCCTTCCCGCCGGGCCGCGATGGCGTGGATGCCGAGCACCAGCTCGATCCCGTCCCGGCGCAGGGCCTCGCCGAGCGCCTGACCCAGCGGCGCGGGCTCGCGCGGCAGCACCCGGTCGGCGCCCTCGACGATCACCGCCTCGCCGCCCAGCCGCCGAACCACTTGCGCAAGCTCAACGCCAGCAGGTCCGCCGCCCAGCACGAGCAGGCGTTGGGGGACAGCCTTCATGCTCGTTGCCTCGCGGGTGCCCCACACGCCCTCTAGTTCGCGCAACCCGCGGACGGGCGGCACGATCGGGTCGGCGCCGGTGGCAACGACAACGTGCTCGGCCGTGTGTCGGACACCGTCGACGTCGACTACGCCTGTGCCGGCCAGCCTGCCCGTGCCCCGCAGCAGGGCAATGCCCCGGTCCGCCAGCCAGCGCTGCTGTCCAGCGTCGGAGTAGTTCGACACCATGAAGTCTCGCCAAGCCAGCGCGGCGGGAACGTCAACCTGGGCGCTGGCTGCGGCCTCGCGCGCCTCCTGCAGTGCCTCGCCAGGGCGTAGCAGCGACTTCGACGGAATGCAGGCCCAGTAGGTGCACTCCCCGCCGACCAGCTCCCGCTCAACGACGGCCACGCGCAACCCCCGCGCCGCCAGCGCGCCAGCGCAATGCTCGCCGGGCGCTCCGCCGCCCAGAACGATTACGTCATACTCGCTCATATGGGCAGCTCCGTACCGGCCTGTTCAAGCACAGATCCCCAATTTCATCAGAACTGCGCGGCCAGAGGCGCCGAGCAAAGACCGCTGCCCGAGATCGAAAGTTACACAGCCTCTCGTACCCACGAATGCCCGAACGCCACCGCGATCAAACGACGACCGGATGACCCGCGAGCTGTCCGTCGCCATGAGAAAGTACGGGCCGTCGGCCGTCAGGACAGCATGCGAGAGCTTGCCGTCCTGAAGCAGCGCAGGTCACACCCGCGACGCGGATGAGCCCCCGGTAACTTACAAGATCAATTCGGCGGAGTGCATCGCACTTTGTTGGCCGCTCTGGCAGGCGAGCACGAGTGCCTTTCCCTGCGGAGGTGCATCTCTGATGCGCCAGGGGGCGCGGTCCAGGCCCCAACGGTCTTCCGGGCATCTGGTACTCGGCCGCCGACCACGTTTCTTTCACCGCTTCTTACCTAGAGCAAAGCCCCTTTTCCCCCGTTTCAAGGCTTGCGCTGGCATCCCGCCATGGACGGTTCAGGCGAGGCGGGGCGGGGGAGTAGCAGACGGAGAAGGGGGAGATGCTATGACCGGACCGCGAATCGACTACGCGGCGGTGTACCAGCAGCTCCCGGTACCGGTCCTGCTGCTGACGCCGGAGTTCGAGATCGCCGACGCCAACCTGGCGTTCCTGCAGGCGACGGGCCGCACGCGGGAGGAACTGCTGGGCCGCACCATCTCCGACGCATTTCCCGACGATCCGCCAGATCGCAAGACAACGGGAGTGCGCGACCTGAGCGCGTCGGTGCGCCGTGTCCTGACCACTGGTGAGCCTGACGCCAGGGAGTTCCAAAAGTACGACGTTGAGGTGCCGGGCCTCCCCGGAGTGTTCGCCAGGCGGTACTGGAGCGGGGCGAACGCGCCGGTCTTCGGCCCGGACGGCAGTGTGGCCCTGATCGCGAGCTGCGTGGAGGACGTCACCGACCGCATGAGCAGGTTCATGTCAGTGCTGGAAGCAGACGCGACATACGAAGCTCCTGGAAGCTGGCGCCGGCTGGGTTGATCGCTCAGACGGTGCTTCGCGCTTCCGGCCTGTGACTGGCCGCCAGATCGAACTGCCTCTCGTCGAGCCCGGGTGCCCGAAGGTGCCATCGAACCGGGCTGGTGAGCTTTCGCGACGTCGCCACGCGCCTATTTCGCGGTTTGCGCCTTTAGTTAAGCGCCGTTTTTGTCCTGTGCTGTCCGCTCGCCTGCTCTCCGAACAAGTAGGCCAGGCGTGCCTTAAACTTGGCGAGCTCGTTCAGGCTCTCGGACATGGCTCCGGTGGTCCCGGTGGGCGCAACGGTCGCACCGAGCAGGTGGCAAAGGTGCGGGCGAGCACGTTTACTGGCGCCATGACGACTTGCTCGCCGGCCATGCGGCAGCGTCTTTCTTCGGCCAGGAGCGCCTCGCGCTGCTCGGCGTGGCCGCCTAGCGGGACGTGGAGTCCCCGTCGGGAGGGCCGATGGTAGATGTGGTTGCGGTCTCGTCAGCAGTCGCGGGGCTGTCCCGCAGCGATCCGCGTGGCCCGGGAATCAGCAGGGTACGAATGACCGGCGGGTTCGGATACACGGACACGGCTGGCGCGGATGTGACCGATGTCGCGACGCTGCAGCGCATCCGTGCCCTCGTACTCCCGCCTGCCTGGGAAAACGTCTGGATCTCGCCGGATCCGCTTGGTCACATCCAGGCCACGGGCGTGGACAGCCGGGGACGCACGCAGTACCGCTACCACGAACTATGGCGGGCGCAGCGCGATACGCAGAAGTTCGAGCACATGCTGCGATTCGCCGGCGCGCTGCCCACATTGCGCGTCGCGACCATGCACGACCTGCACCGGCGTCGGCTTGACCGTGACCGGATAACCGCCAGCGTGGTCCGGCTGATCGACCTTGGCCTGTTCCGCCTGGGTGGCGAGAGGTACGCCGAGCTTGACCACCACTATGGCGCGGTGACGCTGCAGAAGCGGCACGTTACGGTGAAGCGCGATGGCGCGGTGTTCGACTACGTTGCCAAGGAAGGCAAGCGACGGGATATCACGGTCACCGACGGCGCCGTCCTGTCCACCCTGCGCACGCTAGCTGCCAGCGATAACGGCCTCGACGCGTTGTTCGCCTGGCAGGACGCCAGCGGATGGCATCGGCTGCATTCCTACGATGTGAGCGCTTACATCGCCGAACGCGCTGGCGGCCACTTCACCGCGAAGGAGTTCCGGACCTGGAATGCCACCGTCTTGATGGCCTTGCAGCTGGCCAACTTCGGCCGGCCGGCGTCCGCCCGCGACACCAAGCGCGCGATTGTCGCGAGCATTCGCACGGTCGCGGAGTGGCTTGGCGATACCCCCGCCGTAGCCCGGAGCTCTTATATCGACCCGCGGCTCATCGGTCGCTACGAGTCTGACGGCGGGCTGACCGGCATCCCGGTTCTGCCTGCGGTACTACCGGCGGGCGCGGACGCTGAAGCCGCCGTCGCGGCACTGCTCGCAAGCAGATCATGACTGAAGACGGCAATCCAGTCAGCCGGTTCCGATCAGCGCGTCCGGGACTTCGCGCAGGAAGATCTCGGCGGTCTTGGGCCCGACGCCCTTGAAGCGCTGCAGCCGTTGGCTGATGTCGTCTCGCGTACTTGCAGTGCGCACCAGGTGCGCGACCGAGCCGTCGTAATCCGCGATGAGCGCGCGCATCACCTCGCGCAGCTCCTCGCTCATGACCGAGCTCATGCGGTGGTAGTCGCCGTCCCATAGCTCATGCCAGAGCGGGTGGCGGTCGTCTGCGGTGAAGTGGTCGGGGGTGTCCCAGCCGTCTTCCTTGAACTTGCGGAATGCGCTGGCGGCGGCCTGCTGCGGCACCGGCCGCCCGAACAGCAGGCTGGCCAAGAGCCAGTCGAACAGGCCCTGGTCGGTGCTGGTGTCGATGCCGAGGTCGGCGGCGGTGATCAACGCAGCCATGGCGCGTTCCCTTCTCTTAGTGGCCGCTGCGGGAGCGGTGACGCGGTCAACGTTAGTTTGCGCTGCGCGAGACCCTCGCGGGTCACGGGGCAGGTCCAGGCGGTCACCATGCCGCCCCGGATTGACCAGATCGCCCTGAACTCGGACCTGTCCAGTTTCACGGTGCGTGCCCGCTGGCTGGCACGGTGCCGTGCAGCCAGGAACCGCTCCGGTGTCAGCGCCCGCGTCGGCCGCGGTATCGAGAGGAGATGGCGGCCGCGGCGCGGCCGGTGGCCAGGGTGGTTACCGGGGACGGTTCTGGCGCGGGCTGCCGGGCCGGAAGCGCGGCCGGCGCGGCTGGCTCGCCGGCGATGGAGCGCAGCAGCGGTGAGCCGGGGTGCGCCGTGGCCGTCAGCGGAGTGACGTTTGCCTTGCGCATCAGCGCGCGCACGTCACCGGCTTGCGGGGGTGTCTGCAGGGTGATCACGACGCCGCTGGCGCCTGCGCGGGCGGTCCGGCCGGACCGGTGCAGATAGGCCTTGTGCTCAGCCGGCGGATCTGCGTGGATGACCAGATCGATGCCGTCCACGTGGATGCCGCGGGCCGCGATGTCCGTCGCCACCATGACCCGGGCCGCGCCGGATGCGAACGACGCGAGATTCCGCTCACGGGCACCCTGCCCCAGGTCGCCGTGCAGTTCGGCTGCGGGTATCTGCGCTGCGGCCAGCTGGCGGGCCAGCCTCTGCGCCGAGCGCTTGGTCCGCGTGAAGATCAGCGACCGGTTCTTGCCGCCAGCCAAGAGAGTAACGACGGCAGCCCGGTCCGCGGGCGCGACCGTGAGCAGGTGATGGACCATCGCGGCTGGTGCCGCAGCCGCCGCGTCGGCAGCGTGCCGGACCGGATTATGCAGGAATCGGCGCACCAGCACGTCGACGTCGTTGTCGAGGGTTGCCGAGAACAGCATCCGCTGGCCGCCCGCCGGGGTCGCGTCCAGCAGCCGCCTCACCACAGGCAGGAACCCGAGGTCAGCCATGTGGTCCGCTTCGTCGAGCACGCTGACCTCAACATCACCGAGATGGCAGTGGCCTTGCTGGATGAGGTCGGCCAGCCGGCCCGGGCAGGCGACGAGGATGTCGGCCCGATCCCGGAGCGCGGCCACCTGGCGGCTCTGCGGGCTGCCCCCGAACACCGTCACTGCGCTCAGCCCCACGGCTGCGGCCAGGGGCAGGATCGCGGCGTGGACCTGGTTGGCCAGCTCACGCGTCGGCACCAGCACCAGGCCGCGTGGCCGGCACGCCATGGTATGGCCGCCGGCCAGGGCAGCGACCAGCGGAATGGAGAACGCGAGAGTCTTGCCGGATCCAGTCCGGCCCCGGCCGAGCACGTCGCGTCCGGCCAGCGCGTCCGGCAGCGTGAGGGCCTGGATCGGGAACGGGGTGGTGACGCCCGCGCTGGCAAGCGCGGCGGCTATCTCGGCGGGCACGCCGAGCGACGTGAACGTGCCGTCGGGGGTGATAGCGGCTGGCTGGCTGCGGTGGCCGCGGCGGGCAGCATCGAGTGATTCGATGGGCAGAACTGACAAAGGGGGTTGTCCTTAGGACTGTGGTGGCCGCATCGTCATTGGGGCCGCCACGTCCGTGGAAACCAGCTCGGTGACCGAGCGACATACGACCGGCGGGCCTTGGATGGCTGCACCGTACGGATAGAGGCTACCGCACACCAGGATCCGCGGCGGTGCCGGGACGAGCGACCACGGGAGAACTGGCTTGAGGAGCCGGTTTGGCCAGCACCGTTCCTGCCGGCTTAACCGGCCTGCGGCGGTGCTTCTCGAGCCGGGCAGCGCTCGGCCAGCGGACACGCGTCGCCCAGCCTGCGCGCTCGAACACACTAATAAGTCCGGCGGACAGGTCGATCTGGCCGCGGTCAACGCCGTGCCGCGCGCACGCCGGGTCGGAGTGGTGAGTGTTATGCCAGCTCTCCCCGAGGGACAGCAGGGCCAGCGGCCACAGGTTCGTGGCCCGGTCGTACCGGCGGGTGGTGAAGGGCCGACTGCCGAGCAGGTGGCACAGGGAGTTGACGCTCCAGGTGACGTGCTGCAACAGGAAGATGCGGACCAGTCCGGCCCACAGCAGCGCCAACAGGGCGGCGCGAGCGCCGCCGATCGCCCAGCCGATCGTGAACGGCAAGGCCAGCGACACAACGCAGAGAGCGGGAAACGCCCGCGATATCGCGCGCATGGCCGGGTCAGCCAGCATGTCGGGCGCGTAGTCCTGACGCGATGTCGGGTCGTTTCCGAGTAGCCAGCCGGCATGGGCATGTAGGACGCCGCGCAGCTGGCCGGCCGGCCCAGTGCCGTACCGGTACGGAGAGTGCGGGTCGCCTGGCCTGTCGGTGAAGGCGTGATGTCGCCGGTGTACAGCCACCCAGCCGTTCACCTCGCCCTGGAAACTCATCGAGCCCGCGATAGCCAAGCCGATGCGCAGAGCCGGGTGGGCGCTGAAGCTCCGGTGCGTCAGGCACCGGTGGAATCCCACCGTCACTCCGAATCCGGTCAGCAGGTAGAAGAACACCGCGAGCCCGACGTCGGCGTAACCGACGCCGTGGCCCCACAGCAGCCACACTGCGGCGACCAGGCCGGCGAACGGCCCGGCCACCAGCACCGCGGTCACCGTCAGCTGCATGGCGCGCTGTGCCGGGGTTTGCGCTGGGACATCGCAAGCCGGGAAGGAGCTAGTGCCGTCATAGCGGCCTGAAATCACGTCCGCGCTCATCGTTCGCCTCGCCATCTGGGTTTGCAGCGAGGCGGCTCTAGAGCAGGCGCGTGGTCTGGACCAGATCGTGAACTCGGTCAGGCTGCCTACGGACACGGTTACCAGGAGCATACGCTCCGCCTGGTCCCAGCTGGTACAGGCCGCGCTCAATACTAGAAATGAGTTGCTAGTATTACGGGACTAAGATAGCGTGAAACACAAGCGCCGGTCTCAGCCGCCGAAGGCGGCTAGCTATCCGGGGTTACCGGAGGAGTCCATGTCCAGGGCCTGGTCGTCATGACCGCCCTGCTCGTGGCCATATTGGTGCCGCGTACCCGGCTGGGGCCAGCGCTGACGGCGCAGGCTCGCGATCTGTCCGGCGGCGGGTAGCACTTCGTTCGCCTCCATCCGCCCGAGGTGATAGCTAGGCACGTGCCGCAGATGACGATGCGTCTCATTTCATTCTCTGAAGGAGCTCGTTCATGTCCGAGGCAGCTATCCCCAGTCAGCTACGGGGCGGCCGTGATCCTGGCCACGTGATGCGCGCAGCCACCAGCCGGACTCACGATCTGGCTCTTCCCACTCGGACAGAGCGCGGCTTCCTGATTGTCGTTCTGAGCGGCGGTCTCGATGCTACGCACGCAGCCGTAGTTCGCGAGCAGCTCCTGCGCGTGCTCCGACCTGGCACCAGCCGGCTCGTCCTGGATCTCTCACTGGTGAGCAACGTCGACGCCGGCGGCCTGGCCGTCCTGGTCGGTACCGAACGGCGCGCCCGGCTGCTGGGCGGGTCCCTGCGCCTGGCTGCGGTGACGCCCGCGTTGCGCATGGCTGTGCGTGCCGCTGGACTGGACCGGCTGCTGGAGATCTTTCCGACGGTCCAGTCGGCGGTCAGCAGCCCGGCACGTGCCTGACCGAAGATCAGACCTCAGAGCCCGCGTGCCAGCCTCGTCGGCTGCCGTGCCTGGCCCACGTGCCCGCCCGGACACGGCGGCGGCTGCCGCGACCCGCCGGAACACCCCCTCGGTAACGGCGCCTCAGCACCCGCACACCACTTCGAAGACAAGAACGACACCCGCTGGGCCGAGCGTAGGAGAACTCAGCTCAGTCTCTCAGTTCCATTCGCGGGGCCTGCGGTCTCGGTCCATGCGATGCGCATGGCTGTCGGCCACGGAGAACGGCGCTCGACGCCGGGGGTGGTCGGCTGCGACCGCCACGCGCCGGCCGGCCATGCGCAGTTGACGCTCGAGCGACTCAAATTTAGGCCGCGCCGCAGCTCGCATCGCGGAAGACACCACAGGGAGCTATCGCATGCCGACGAGCTACGCGCTGTTGAGCACCTACCCGCCGACGCAGTGCGGGCTCGCTACCTTCGCCGCGGCGCTGGTCACCCACCTGCCCGGGCCGGGCGATCAGGTTGCCGTCGTGCGCGTGCTCGATGAGCCGGCGGTGCGCCCCGCCAGCGAGGTCGTGCACGACCTGGTGGCAGGCTCGGTTACGAGCGCGGCGGCGGCGGCCGACGTGCTCAACAGCTTCGATGTCGTGATCGTGCAGCACGAGTACGGCATTTACGGCGGCGCCGACGGACAGGACGTCGTATCGCTTCTTGAAGCGTTGTACGCACCGACAATCGTGGTCCTGCATACGGTGCTGGCACAGCCGACGCCGCGGCAGCGCGCGATCCTCTGTGGAGTGATCGCTGCAGCTGGCGCTGTCGTCACAATGACACATACTGCCCGGTCGCGCCTGGTGGACGGCTACGGCACGCCCCCCGAGAAGGTCTTCGTGATACCGCATGGCGCCGCCGACAACCGAGCTCCGGCATCATCTCCGGAGGTGGGCACCGTCCGGCCCAGGGTGCTGACCTGGGGGCTGCTTGGGCCAGGCAAGGGTATCGAGCACGCGATCGACGCAATGGCCATGCTCCGCGCTCGCGGGCTCGATGCCGACTATCAGGTAGCCGGCCAGACTCATCCGCGCGTACTGGACCGCGACGGCGAGGCTTACCGTTATGCGCTCATGGCACGAGCACGGGACCGGGATGTGGCAGATCGAGTGCACTTCGACGGTAGGTTCCTTCCCGCGGCCGCCCTGGGACAACTGATTAGCGGCGCGGACGTCGTGCTGCTGCCGTATGACTCGCCGGAGCAGGTGACCTCCGGGGTCCTGATTGAGGCCGTGGCCGCGGGTAAGCCGGTGGTGTCGACCTGCTTCCCGCATGCAGTCGAGCTCCTGGGCGGTGGCGCGGGACTACTGGTCGGTCGGCAGGACTCGGCAGGCATCGCGCGCGCGCTCCAGCGGGTGCTCACCGAGCCCGGCCTCCCGGCACGGATGAGCAGAAGTTCTGCGGACCTCGCGCCGTATCTGCTGTGGCCGGCAGTAGCACGCTCGTACCGGGAGCTCGCCTCATCGCTTGCCGCGGAACGGGCGGGAGCGCCGGCATGAGTTACCCGGCCGCTCCGTTTCGGCACTTGCAGCGGCTGACTGATGACGTCGGCCTGCTTGAGCACGCTGAGGGCATCGTTCCCAGGCATGAACACGGCTACTGCGTCGACGACGTGGCTCGCGGCCTAGTCGTGGTATGCCGGGAGCCGTCGCCGTCTCAAGAGCTAATCACGCTCGGACGCCGCTACCTCTACTTCCTTGCGCAGGCACAGGCGCCGGACGGACGGTTCCGGAATCGTCTCGGCTACGACCGCCGGTGGCGTGACTATCCCGGGGCAGAGGACTGCTGGGGCCGCGCCATCTGGGGCTTGGGCACCGCCGCCGCACGAGGGCCGACGCGCGGGATCCGGGAGGAGTCACTGAGTCGGTTCGACCTCGGCGCGCAAGTCTCGTCCCCCTGGCCGCATGCCATGGCATTCGCCGCGCTCGGCGCCGCCGAGATACTCGACCGCTGGCGCGACCACTCCGGTGCGCTCACCCTGCTCGACAAAGCCGGCGCGATCATCGGCCAGGCACCCGCTGACCCGGCGTGGCCGTGGCCGGCGCGCAGGCTGACCTACGCGAACGCGGCGATCGCTGAGGCAGTCATCGTTGCCGGCTCGAAACTGGGCCGGGACCGAGTGCTGCACAACGGCCTGCGGATGCTCGAGTGGCTGCTGACCGTCGAGACCCGAGATGGGCATTTGTCGGTCGTGCCTGCCGGGGGCTGGAGCCTGGGTGAGGACCGGCCCGCCTTCGATCAGCAGCCCATCGAGGTGGCCGCGCTGGCCGATGCGTGCATGCGGGCAGCGACCGTCACCGGTGACCGCAGCTGGCTTGCTGGGGTGGAGATGAGCGTGTCCTGGTTCCTCGGTGACAACGACACCAGAGTTCCGCTGCTCGACGAGCGGACCGGCGGGGGCTGCGACGGCCTCAGCCGCGAGGGTCGTAGTCGCAACCAGGGAGCTGAGTCGACGCTGGCGATGATCTCCGTGCTGCAACTAGGTCCTCGTCTGGCGCTGGCGCTCCGATGACGGACGCCCCGTCTGCTGGAGGGCTGCTGACGCGGACCCCGCACAGGCTGCGGCCGGATGCCTCGCGCACGCTGTGCCGGCTGTTCGTTCCCGGCCAGGAGACCCTGATCCGGGGCGAGCCGCGCGTGATGGCGGTTATTGACCGCGTCCTCGACCTGAGCGAGGAGGATGTGGAGACAACGCTGGCCAGGACGTTGGCCCGATTCTCCGGGCAGTATCGCGACCTGACAGGAGCGCTCGAGCGTCATTTCCAGCTAGTCGCGCACCGGCTCGCCAGCAACATTCGAGTAGGACGCTCGCGACGGCAACTGATCGGGGCGTATTTCACTCAGGAGTACGCGCTCGAGGCCGCGGCCGTATTCAATCCGTCGATGGTTCTGCATCCCGACCAGGCGGGCTGCCAGCCTGGAGAAGCCCGGTTCATCATGAGCCTGCGCGCAGTAGGCGAAGGTCACCTTTCGAGCATCGAGTTCAGGACCGGCACGATCGGCGATTCCGCGATCCGCCTCGACCCGCCGGGCCGGTTCCCAGACACCGGCCAGGCTCTCCCCGTTCCCCATGATCGTGATCTCTTTCGTGCGAAGCTTGCCGATCTCGTCCCAGAAGACGACAACGCGCGGTTCCTGTGGGACCTCCTGCCGTATCGGTTCACTACGGCTGAACTGAACATGGCGCTAGCCGAGCTCCATGAGCAGCGGCTGACCCGCGGCGACTCAGCAGCGCTGGCCAAACGGGTCCGGCACATGGCCGCGTCCAGCTATGCGGTGGAGTTCGACGAGCACAGCGAGCTGTCCGAGCGGGTTCTGTGGCCCGTCGGCCCGGCCGAGAGCCACGGCATGGAAGATGCGAGATTCGTGCGCTTCACCGATGGTGACGACCTGACCTACTATGCGACATACACGGCTTTCGACGGCTCACAAGTCGCGCCGCATCTTCTGCAGACCAGAGACTTCAAGACTTTCACGGTCTCTCCGCTGTCAGGGCCGTCGGCGAGGAACAAGGGCATGGCGATGTTTCCCCGCCGCATCGCCGGCCGCTACGCCGCGCTTTCCCGCTGGGATAGGGAAAGCAACGCGATCGGCTACTCAGCCGACGGTCACCGCTGGAGCGAGGCCATCACAGTCCAGACACCTACGCGTCCGTGGGAACTCATCCAACTCGGCAACTGCGGCTCGCCGATCGAGACGCCGGCAGGATGGCTGGTCTTCACCCACGGCGTCGGACCTATGCGGGAGTACGCCATCGGCGCCATCTTGCTCGATCTGGAGCGTCCCGAGCGTCTCATCGCCGCGCTACCGGAGCCGCTCCTAGTCGCCGACGAATCGGAACGCGAGGGTTACGTCCCGAACGTCGTCTACTCCTGTGGTGCGATGATCCACGGCGAGAGCATCGTGCTGCCCTACGGCTGCAGCGACTCGTCGGTGCGGATCGCCGTAGTGAACCTCAGCCTCCTGCTCGAACGGCTCACGCGTCCTTGAGCGCCCTGCGGTTCGATCGGCTTTGATCGGCATCGTCGTACGTGGAGGCAGCATCAGGGTGGCTGATCATGGTCCTGGCGGGGGAGCGGTGGATGTGTCGACGCTGATACCGGCCCGTCGGCCACCGGTACCGGCTAAGGCCGGGTTACCCGCACGCGCGTCGCTGCCCGAATACGGCCGCGTTCCTCACGGTCGTGATGTTGCTGAGCGCAAGGGCTCGCTGTCGGCCTCTATGCCGGCGTCCGCCAGTATGGCGTCTGCCGGGCCGGCGCCCGGGCCGGATGCTGCGCGGAGCGCCTGCGCCGCGGCTGCCGGGGGAGCCAGCGGCGGGACCACCAGCAGGACGAGGTCGTCACGGTTGGCCATGGTCAGCAGGACCGTGTTCTTGTTCATGTACCTGAACCAGGCCACGTGCACCTTGCGCCCGCCGACCGTGAGCTTATGCGGAATATTGTCGAAGGCGTCGGCCTGCAGTGCCACCCGGCTCACTCGCCCGGCCCGATCGCTCAGCTCGGCGATGAGTCCGGGCAGCTCAGCGGTGGCGTCCCTGGAGCGAGGCCACCACCCGCCGCCTAGGCCTGCGTGCGGCGCTGTCGCGGGGACCAGGCTGAGCCGCGCTCCGTTCGGGGAGGCCCTGGCAGGGGTGGTGGCGTGAGTAGGCGCTTGCTGGCCGAGCGGGGCGCCATCGTCATCGAGGCGGGACAGCGCGAGCTGGTCCGCGAGGTACTCACTGGTAGATGTCGTCCTCACTGTGCCGCCTTCATGGTGGGAGGGCTGCTTGGCCGCGCTTGCAGCGTGATGGCCCCGATGGCTACTGCCGGCGGCGCCTGCGCAGCATCATGTAGGCGGCGAACACGGCGATGACGATGACCAGGCCGATGAACATGGCCGGCTCCTTTAATTGCCTGAGCTAGCTGGCCGCCGAAGGCGGTTGCTTCCCAGTGCTGCTCTCAAGCTATATCGGTAATTTGAAACTAGCAATTTTCTTCCAGAGACTGCCGCCTGGGCCAGGCTGACCACGCAGGCAATAGGTAAGCATTCAGTCGATACGGCCGAGTGCGGATGACATCCCGGCCCGGACTCAGGTGCGGCTGCGGCCTCGGAGGCACCGACGACCCAGGGCGGCATGAACAAGAAGACCACAGCTCCCTTTTAGGACGGCGCTTCGGCGAGTTAAAGGCCGACGGTGAACAGTGCCGCCAACCAGCGCGGTGCGCTGCGGTTCCGCCACAACGCGAAGCCCATGACGCCGGGCTCGGCGTCAGGACATCCCCTGCGGGGCTCGACAACCGAGGGCCCCGTGCGGATGGCCCGGAGACGATCTTCTGCCGTTAGCGGGCGCTACCGCGCGCGAGCGGGTGAGGAGTGCTCGCTCTGACATGCAATTAATCGGTAAACCAATTATAGAAATACATTGCTAGTTTTTTGGGTCAGGAGTAGCGTCGGATCATAGACGTCGAGGCTGAGCTGTCGCCGACCGCAAGGGCGCTCGATGGCTAGCAAGAAGGACCGGCCATGGTGCGGAGCGGCTGCATGTCGTGATCGGGACTGGCCAGGTCGGGAGCACCCTCTTAGCTCACCTAGCTCGCTTGGGTGTTGCAGTCCGAGCGGTGTCGAGGGGCCGGCCGCGTGTTGCCGCGCGGCGCGGATTGGAGGGCCGCGGACGGCATAGACCCCGAAGCCGCGACCGATACCGCCAAAGGGCGCATCGGTGGTCTACCAGTGTCTGAGTGCCCTGCCCAGCCAGTGGCTATGGGCCATGGCGGAGGTCTTCGGAGTGAGCCCCTATGACGAGCGCTGGAACATCCAACTCCAATAGCGCCCGCTCAAGCCCTCCGAACGCGGCCCGTCTACTCACTGTCCCGGTTGACCCGCCCCGACGATGAAGGAAAGCGAAATGGAATC
This sequence comes from Streptosporangiaceae bacterium, assembly GCA_036488155.1. Lineage (GTDB taxonomy): Bacteria > Actinomycetota > Actinomycetes > Streptosporangiales > Streptosporangiaceae > JAJYUU01. Next base: position 14,101 of record DASXIA010000430.1, read on the forward strand.
GAGACGCCAGCGCACCGGAACAGCGGCGCAAGGCCCGCCAGCAGCGGGCAGCACCATGCAGGCAATCGTCCAGGACACATACGGCTCCGCGGACGTGCTGCGACTCGCACGCATCGGCCCGCCCGAGATCGCCACCAGCGAAGTACTCCTGCGAGTCCGCGCGGCAGGACTGGACCGGGGCGCCTGGCATCTCATGACCGGCAAGCCGTATCTGCTCCGCCTCGTCTTCGGGATCGGCAAGCCGAAGAACCCGGTGCGCGGCCGCGAAGTCGCCGGCACCGTCGTCGCGGTCGGGTCGACAGTCACCAGGTTCGCCCCAGGTGACGAGGTGTACGGGATCGGCCACGGCACCTTCGCCGAGTACGCTGCCGCCCGCGAAGACAAGCTCGCCCGCAAGCCCGCGAACGCCACCTTCGAGCAGGCCGCCGTAGCCCCGGTGTCCGCCCTCACCGCCCTGCAAGCCCTGACCGACGCCGGCCGGGTCAAGCAAGGAGACAAGGTCCTGGTCATCGGCGCGTCTGGCGGCGTCGGTAGCCACGCCGTCCAGCTGGCCAAGGCCTTCGGGGCCGACGTCACCGGCGTGTGCAGCACCGCCAAGCTCGGTCTGGTGCGATCCCTGGGCGCCGATCACACCATCGACTACACCACCGAGGACTTCGCCGACGGCGCGGAGCGCTACGACCTGATCCTCGACATTGCCGGGAACCCGGCCCCGTCGCGGCTGCGCCGGGCGCTCACACCCGCCGGGACGGCCGTCCTTGTCGGCGGCGAAAAAGGCGGCAGCCTAACCGGAGGCATGGACCGGCAGCTACGAGCCCGTGTTCTGTCAATGTTCGTGCGCCAACGGCTGACCAGCGTCATGTGCAAGGAGCGCGCCGCCGATCTGGAACGGCTCACCGAGCTCATAGAAAGCGGCAAGTTGACGCCGAGCGTCGACCGGACCTACCCCCTGGACCAGGTCCCGCAGGCCATGCGCCACCTGGTAGCCGGGAATGCACGAGGCAAGATCGCCATCACCACCTGAGGACCCTGTCCCGGCATACACCGAAAGAACACGGGCACGGAACGGAAAGCTGTCTCGCCTCGCCCATCTAGGTCCGGACCTCACACTTGCGCCGCTCCGGACGCCAGGCCCGCGACATCCGCCCCTACTACACCGGGATGTTGGCGGTCTAGTGCGCTCATGCCCTTGCTGTCGCGGCACGGAGCCGTGATGTTTCGGTGATCAAGGGCGCCCATCTTGACGGTGCGAGGGAGAGCAACGTGCGCCGGTTGTCGGGAAAGTACCTCTTGGCCTGCATCTGCCGCGAGTAGGAGTGTGAGCCCAGCTTCACCCTGCACTGCGTCAGCGGCGGACGCCCATAGCGACCGGGTGACCCTCTCCACCTTGACGTGGAACGGGTGGTTGGATCTGAAGTCGACGAGGGTAACCCTGGGTGTTTGAGTACTGGCAGATCTCCGGGACCTTTCCTGCAGTCGCTCGGCGACGACGGTGAGCTTAACCTGGACGTACACCCGTGACGTCGGCGTTGTCGCGTACGTGGGCGCAATGTCCCCGGGCGGGACGGAACGATTTAATGGCAATATCGCGGTCCCCGCCCCGGCAGTTCTTGTCGCAGGTCAGCCAGGGATGCGGTCCTCGAGGTCGGCAGGGCTTTCGCCTTTTTCGTGCGGGGCCTGGCGGGTCGGTTGGGCGGAGCACCGCCAGTTTCCGGGCATGTCGGACCAGTCAGGAGGTCGTTTCGTGACGGTGCGGGGCATTCCGGCGGAGTCGCCGGAGGAGTTCGCCGCTGAGCAGGTTTCGATCTACGGTCACCGGTTTTGTTTCCGGCGTGGCGGGGCGGGTCCGGTGTTGTTGCTGTTGCACGGGATCGGGGATAGTTCGCGTAATTGGGTCCCGGCCATGCGGGTGCTGCAGCGCCGTTACACGGTGCTGGCCCCGGATCTGCCCGGTCATGGCGGCTCGTCTAATCCGCTGGGCGACTATTCGCTGGGCAGCCATGCCAGCAGCATGCGGGATCTGCTGGACTTGCTGAGCATCGAGCGGGTCACGGTGGTCGGGCAGTCGTTCGGCGGCGGGGTGGCGATGCAGTTCGCCTACCAGTTCCCCGGCCGGTGCGAGCGCCTGGTTCTGGTCGATGCCGGCGGTCTGGGCCGCGAGGTGACCTGGATTCTGCGGCTGGCGACGGTGCCGGCGGCTGAGTACGTGATGCCGGTGCTGTTTCCGGGTTTCGCGGGCCGGTGGGGGGACCCGGTGGCCAGGTTCTTGCGGGAGCGGGGCATCGGTACGGCCAGGGCGGCGGAGGTGTGGCGTTCCTACCGGACGCTGACCGACCGCGGGAATCGGGCGGCTTTCGTGCGCACGGCGCGGGCGGTGATCGATCCGGGCGGGCAGTCGGTGTGCGCCGTGAACCGGCTGTACCTGGTCGCGCAGATGCCCGTGCTGATCGTGTGGGGAGATCAGGACAAGGTCATCCCGCTTGGTCACGCCGTCCGGGCGCATCGGGCCATCCCGGCTAGCCGGCTGGAGGTCATGCAGGGCGCGGGCCACGCCCCTCATGTGGAACATCCCGCCCGGTTCGCGCGGATCCTGGACGATTTCGTCAGCAGTACCGAACCGTACTGGTTCGACCCCGAACAGATGCGCGACTTGCTCCGCCGCAATGCCTCCGCCCCGTGACCCGGGCCGCCACCGGGTTGTCGCACGCACATTCCGTCATCAGGTGGCCCCGGTCGCGAGGGCCGAGAAGCCGAGCATCCGCAGAGTGCGGGCCAAGCGCGTACGGTTAGGGAAATGAGACCAACGCGCTCCGGCGCCACAAGGCGGTACCTGCCCGGCAGTCCTTTTAATGTGCCCGTCGTCGAGGAACCCGTTGAGACCTATGAGCGGCAGGATTTGGTGACGCACGACAAGTACGGTCTCGGCCGCGTTCTCGATGTCGAAGACCAGAGCACGGTATTCGTCGACTTCGGCACGCAACGGGTGCGTATAGCGCTTCCGTGCGCCAAGCTCTTCAAGTTGTAACAGCGGCAGGCTCGGCGCCAGGCGGCTCATCGCGAGCGATGTGCCGCCGGCCGGAGTCGCTTGCCGACCAGCAGGGTGCGTTAGAGAGGCTGGACCTGCTCCGCCTGCGGTCCCTTCGGGCCGCGTGCGGCCGTGTACTCGATGCGCTAGTTTTCCTGAAGGCTGCGGTAACGTCAGCCTGGATCGCCTGCCGGAGACTGTCTGGCTCGTTCCAGGCAAAGGCGCCCGCTGTCAGAATTCGCAGGCGCTGTGACACGTGAACGAACTTCGACTACAACCACCGCCCATTCAGCACCATCGCACGGCGTCCGCGCGCTAGGCGGGCTGGCGCCCGGCGGCTCGTCGCGTCAGGCCTCGTCGGCGGCCGCCGGGAACTCGGTGCCGGCCAGCAGGGCCAGGACCTCTCCGACGGTGCGTTCCCTGCTGCTGGGCTCGGGCAGCGGCAGGTGCGCCTGGATCTGGTAGCGATTACGACGGCCGGACTTCTCCTTGACGATGTATCCCGCCTCAGCCAGGTCGAGTACGATCCCGTAGGCGCTGCGCTCGGTGATGCCGACCCGGTCTGCGATGTCACGCAGGCGGATGCCGGGATCGCGCGCGATGCACAACATCACCTGCGCGTGGTTGGTGAGGAAGGTCCAGCTGGCAGCCGACATCCGGTCTTCTTCTCTATTCCGGAAGAAATTTGCTAGTAATTTCCTGCCAGTATACTGTGACGAGCCAGAGTTATGTCTCAGCCGCCGACGGTGGCCAGAACACTGGGGTACCTGAGGGGTTGTGTCCATGTCCTGCCCATTGATTGCCATATGCCGAGTGGCGGGGGTTGGCTGCGTGCCGCGCATGCGGGTGTGCCCCGGCGCGGAGCCGGCAACCGGCCGCATAGGATCGCGGTGATGACGGCCGACTCCGCGGGACGCGCGCGCGATGAGGAACCCGAAAGCCCGGGCGGCAGCGACTACGCCCGCCTGTCACGCGCGGTCAGGGAGGCCGGCCTGATGGACCGGCGCCCCGGCCACTATGGCTGGCGGATCGCGATCACGGTGTTCCTGCTGGCAGCAGGCTGGGCAGCGTTCGTCCTGGTGGGGAACTCGTGGTGGCAGCTCGCGCTGGCTGTCTTCCTCGCCGTCATGTTCACCCAGGTCGGCTTCCTCGGCCACGACGCCGGGCACCGGCAGATCTGCGCCTCCCGGCGGCTCAGCTACATCCTGGGCATCCTGCTGGGCAACCTTGGCATCGGCCTCAGCTTCGGCTGGTGGGTGGCCAAGCACAACCGGCATCACGCGAACCCGAACACCGAAGGTGCCGACCCGGACATCATGATGCGCGCGCTGGCGATGACGCCGGGCCAGGCAGCTTCGAGCCGCGGCGTGTCGAAGATGGTGTACCGCTGCCAGGCGTTCCTGTTCTTCCCGATGCTGCTGGCCGAAGCATTCAGCGTGCACGTCGCCAGCATCCGGGCTTTGTCAAGCCGGGCCAGGCAGCACCGGCTAGCCGAGGCTGCCCTGCTCGCCCTGCACTTTTCGGCCTATCTGGCGGTCGTCTTCCTGGTCTTGAGCCCGGTGAAGGCAGTGGCGTTCATCCTGATCCAGCAGGGGCTGTTCGGCGTGTACCTGGGCGCGTCCTTCGCCCCCAACCACAAGGGCATGCCTATCTTGCGCCAGAAAGACAAACATGACTTCCTGCGCCGGCAAGTGCTGACCTCCCGCAATATCCGCGGCGGCTGGTTCACAGACCTGGCCCTCGGCGGCCTGAACTATCAGATCGAGCATCATCTGTTCCCGTCCATGCCCCGCCCGAGCCTGCGCAGGTCCCAGCCGCTCATCAAAGACTTCTGCCGGCAGCTTGAACTGCCGTACTGCCAGGCCAGCTTGATCGGCTCCTACGCCCAAGCCCTGCGCTACCTGCACGCTGTCGGCACAGAAGTGCCGGCCTAGCGGCCATCTGCCTGGACGCTTCGCACCCAGCTACGCTGCAGAGACCCCTGATAGCCGGGCCGCGGCCCTGTGCGTGAGCCCCTGTGCGTGAGCCCCTGTGCGTGAGCGCCTGCGGCGGCCGACCGGCCGCCATTACGGGCGTTCGCCGGATCGACCTCGCGTGCGAGCGGCCAAGGTCGCTGCCGGGCCGGTCCGGCGCGGGCGGCTGTACCGATGCCGCGGTCGGTCGGTTTGTTTGCCCGCGAGATCGCGGCGGCGGTGAGCCCTAGTAGGCGGTGGCCGTCAGCAGGATGACGTCTGCATTTAGCGCTAGCGCACGCAGGTCACGGCTTGCGCCGACGTCCTTGAGGTGATCATCATGCCGCTGGCGCCCGCGCGCCCGGTCCGGCCTGACCGGCGCAGATAGGCCATCTGCTTGTCGGCAGGTCCGCGTGCATGACCAGGTCGATGCCGTGCACGCGGATGCTGCGGGCCGCGATGCCGGTCGCCACCGTTGGGCGGCCACCGGATCCGAACGACGCAAGGTTCCGCTCACGGCCACGCTGCCTAGGTCGCCGCGGTGGCCACCACTGCGTGAACCCCTGTGACACAGTGTCAGTAGGTGCTGCCGCAAGGACGGGGGTGAGGCGTGTGGATGCGCGAACCGTGTGGGTGGCCAAGGACGACGGCAGTGACGTCATCCGAGCCGATGCCATCGCGGGGGTTGGCCGTGATTACAACGGCAACATCACTGCCCGGCTGGCAGGCGGCGAGGGGTCTGCCGTGACGCTCGTCGCGCCCGCGTCTGGCGGTTCATCGACGCCGGATGATTTCCACCGCCAGCTGATCAAGATTGCCACCGAGTTGTCTGACCTAGCCGAGACGAGTGTGGTGCGGCCTGTCTGTGACGAACACAACGGCTGGCGGTGGGTCAGCGAGCCTCTATAGCAGGTGCGTCGTCGCCGTCCATCTCACCGGCCATCGCGCCGCGGCACCTTGCCTGCTGCCGAGCAGACCATCAACGGGCATCTGGTGGCTGTGCCCGTCGCGCCCCCGTATCGGCCACAGATCCTGCGAGCGCTTTTGAACAGCACCGGCCGACTCGCACTGTCGGTACCGTGAAGTTAACTGTCGTGCATGAGAACGTCCGCTGCGGGCGACGCGCCCGATCTCGACCTCACCGCACCGCTGTTGACCGACATGGACGTGCTTCGCCGCGTCGACCGGTTAGTGGACCAGCATTCACGGCGCAACCACACCTTGTGGCTGCTGTTTGTGTCCAGCGATCGTGTGCTCCTGCCGGTCGTGGTCCCGATCGACGGCGTGCCCGAGCGGCCCGACCCGCAATTTGTCGGAAACATGTGCTTTGTAATAGCCGACGTGCTGGCTCACCAGGTTCCAGGGGGCACCGCCGTTGTCGTGCTGACCCGTCCGGGAAGCGAAACTGTGGACGACACCGACCGCTACTGGTTCCGAACTATCCACGGCGCCGCACGCGAGCATGGCGCGTCCCTCCGGATGCTCTGCCTGGCAACTCAGACGAGTGTGCGCCAGCTCACCGTCGACGACGCCGGGTGACCCTCATCCTCACCTAGCAGTTCTCCGTCAACGGGCGCCGGAACGCCTCGCCGGTCGGAGTCGGTAGGCGGTCCGAGCGACCTGGCCCGAGCCGAGTGTTCACAGGTCGGCGCGCTTCACCGCGGTGAATGGCTGCGACGCGCCGTGCGCGTCTTGGTGGTATCGCGGAACTCCGCTGGCCGGGCATTACGGCCGTAGCCGTGCTCGATGATGATCCGCAAGCCGCCGGTTGGCACGTACGTAGTGGTGTGGGCCGCACGCCAGCCCCGCACGGCCCGACCGAGGCCTCCGTCGTAGGGGATGGGGGCGCCGCCGGGTCCTTCTGCTCGCGGATCCGGTGCCGGGACGCTGAACCGGTCAAGCAGCGTTGACGTGGCAGTAGCAGATGGGCACGCTCGCCACCGTGCGGCCTGCGACGATGACGCCGGGTCAGGTAGCGAAGGCGGCCGCGTCAAGCAACAGGTCGAGCGCCACGACTGACCCGATCGAGCGTTGCAGTACTAACGATCTACCGCAGGAGGCTAAGCCGCGCATGACCGAGCCCACTGTTGCGAAAATACCCTCGCCCGCCCGCGCACTGGTTCATACCGCACCGCGCTGCGTGGAGATCAGGGAAGTGCCCGCACCGCGGCCTGCGGCAGGTGAGGTCCTTGTCCGCGCCTTGTGCTCTGGCATCAGCGGTGGCACCGAGCGGCTGGTATACCGCGGCGAGGTCCCTGCCGACTTGGCGCAGGACGACACGATCGACGCGCTTGGCGGCACCTTCTCTTATCCCTTCGCCTACGGGTATTCGTGCGTCGGCGAAGTAGTGGAGTCCGGCCGGGCTGTTTTCGCGTTCCATCCGCACCAGGACGTATTCGCGGCGCGGCCCGATGACCTGATTCCGCTGCCCGCCATCGATCCCGCATCCGCAACCTTGTTCCCGCTGGTCGAGACAGCGTTGCAGGTGACGCTCGATGCCGGGACCGGATATCGCGACCGGGTCATCGTGCTCGGCGCCGGTGTGCTCGGTCTGCTAACCAGTCTGCTGATGCAGCGTTCCGGGTGGCGGCCGCTGCTTGCCGAGCCGCAGGCCTGGCGCCGTGCGATGGCCAGCAGCCTCGGCGCCACCGCCGCCGCACCGGAGGAACTGGAGGCAGAGAAGGTTCCGCTGGTCATTGACGCCAGCGGTAATCCGGATGCGCCAGCGATGGCACTGAACATGCTGGCGCACGAGGGAACCCTGTTGATCGCATCGTGGTTCGGCACCAAACCAGTGGTGCTGCCGCTCGGCGGCGCCTTCCACCGGCGGCGCCTGATCATCCGCAGCACCCAGGTTTCCACGGTGCCGGCTCGGCTGTCCGGGACCTGGACCCGGTCGCGGCGCCGCCGGGAGACCGTTGAGCTGCTCGCCGAACTACCGTTGGCACCGCTGTGCACTCACGTCTTCGCATTCGGCCACGCAGCCGAGGCGTTCCGAGCCGTAGACGAGGGGATACCCGGGTTGATGCATGCCGTCCTTGACTATGACAGGAGTACAGCCGGTGACATGTGAAGTCGGGCTGAGCCGAAGCGTCCGTGCGTTCCATATCATGCCGGGACTGCCTGGGCCAGAGGGACAGCTGCATGACCATGACTACCGGATTGAGATCGTGGTGGACCGTGAGCAACTCGACGGCCGGGGCATGGTCTGTGATCTGGACGTACTGGAAGCGGCACTGACCGAGCTCACCCGCCGGGTCGAAGGTCGCAACCTCGAGGAGATACGCCCGGCCGGGGCCGAGGCGGTCACAGTCGAAGTGTTCGCCCGCTGGGTGCATGACAGCCTCTCGCCCACCGTCGCTGCCGCAGGTGGCGAGGCGCTGGCCGTCCGGGTGTGGGAAACTCCCGTCGCGTTCGGCGGATACCGGGCACGATGCTGACGCTCTGCCTGACTGCGCCGGGCGACCTGGCAGTCCTGACGGGCGGGAAACCGTTACGGAGGGTCAGGGGAGGTGGCTGGTGTCGTTGACGCGATGGACGGCGGCGAATCCGCGGCCGTGCCATTGGATCTCGTTAATGCACGCGGAGCCAAGATATAGCCGGTAAAGGGTGCCAAGCGGGACGCCGAGAGCGCGGCACAGCAGGATCTTTATCGGGGTGATGTGACTTACCACCAGGACGGTCTGGCCGCCGTAGTCCCGCAGTAGCCGGTCACAGGCCCTGTTTACCCGGTGTGCGGTGTCGGCGAAGCTCTCCCCGCTCGGCGGGGCCTGTTCGGGGTTGAGCCGCCAGGCTGCTGCGGCTCCGGGCCAGCGCTCCTGGATTTCTGCCAGGGTAAAGCCATCCCAGTCACCGAAGTCGGTTTCACGGAGATCATCATCGATGACTGCGGTGAGGCCTAGTTCGCCGGCCGCGATAGCGGCGGTGCCGACAGCGCGCTGCAACGGCGAGCTGACCACGGCGTCGATCGGAGCACCGGCCGCCAGGCGGCAAGCGGCCGCTTTCGCCTGCCGGGCTCCGTCAGCGCTCAGCGGGAGGTCGCGCAGCCCGCTGAAGCGGTGTTCGGGTGACAGTTCGGTATCGCCGTGCCGCAGCAGGACGGTGGTGGTGGGATCTGCTGTGGGGTTATCCCAGCCCAGTGTCATATGACTGTCCCTCGAGTGTGAGGAAATTGTATGTCGACCTCAATGGGCAGGCGCCTTCCGGGGCGTGGCCGTGCTGAAGGCGTTGAGGAATTTGTTGCGGAAGGAGCTCATGAGCTCAAGCGGAGCAAAGCGCCCGGGCAGCAACCCGTCCTGCCAGTGCCAGGAGGCAATCTGCCGGAACACGGAAGGGTCGCGGGCGACGATCGAGATCGCCACCGCGTGGCTGGCCCCGGGGCGGCTGATGGGGGGATCGGGCTGCTCGTCGCCGAGCAGGATGAGCACGAGGTTGGGATCGTTGAGCTCGGTGACCCACGAGGTGAGGGCCTGCATCGAGTACTGGATCGACGTACTGAAGGCCTGGCGCTGCTTGCTGGCGCTGCCGAAGATGGAGAGCGGGGACTGGCCGCGCGCGGGCATCGGGTCGAATATCGAGCCGTTGCCGACCTTGCTCCAGGGAACCATGGTCGGCAACGGGGCCCACGGCGAGTGCGAGGAGACCATGTCGATCTCGCCCATAACAGGCTTGTGACCAGGGCCGAGCTCAAGCCGCTGGAACGCGGCAAAGGTGTACTGGTCGGGCATCGGGCCGTAGCTGAAGGACGGGCCGCGGTAGCCGACGTTGCTCCGGTCGTAGAGCTGGTCGTAGTGGTAAAACTGCTTTCCGGCCGTAAAGCTTAGGTCGTCAGTAGCGGGGCTGTCGCCCACGGTGCGCCAGCCGGCCTTGTCGAAGGCGTCGCTGAAGGTGAACCTGCTGCTGGCGACAAGCTGGGCATACCGCTGTGTGCTGTTGACCCACAGCCCCGACTGCAGGGTGGAATGCGCGAGCTGGCTGAGCCCGCCGAAGCCCGGGGCGGTGAGCCAGGCGCTCTGCGTGGACCAGCCGGAGCGATCCAGCGAGGCGGTGCTGCGCCGCAGGAAGGCATCGATGCCCGGGGAGACGCTTGTGCCCCGGATGGCGCTCTGTCCGTAGCCTTCGACGAAGGCGAAGATGACGTCCTTGCCGCGCAACCTGGTGAGCAGGTCCGAAGCGGGGACGCTGGCCTCGGGGTCGGGCCTGTCGATGAGCCGTGCGAAATGACGCTGGTCGCTGAACGCAGCCTGGCTGGCGCGCACCTGCGCGACGGCCAGTCCGGTAGCGCTGGTCGAGGCGACCGGCAATCCCGGCATGAGCTGCAGTGACAGGCCCGCGCACAGCCCCCAGGCCGCAGCGGCGGGAGCGAGGCCGCGAATCGCGGCGCGGCGATGCCGGGCGGTCACAGTGGTGATGTGGATCGTTGATGCAATGATGCCGCCGACGAGCAGGACGAGACCGAGCACAAGCACGACGAGCAGAATCTTTGTCGCCGTGGAACCGATCGCGTCGCGTGCCACGCCCACCGCCGAGGCGATTTCGCCCCAGTCATGCACCGGGTTGAACGCCCGGTCGGAGTACTCAAAGAACGCTATGTCGAGGATCTTGGCGAAAGTGAGCACGCCGAGCAGGATTCCGATGACGGCGGCCACGATCCGTCGCGGCCAGACCGGCAGCACAAGGGCGACACCAACCAGGACCAGCAGCTCCACGGGGATGCGGATAAAAGCGGCGGGGCTGAACTGCCAGGCACGGTCTGGTACGAGGAGGTCAGCCCACACAAGAGCGACTGCAAGGACTGTGATGGCCACGCGCAGCGCCCGGCGGGTGCGCGCGCCGGCGCCGGTGCGGTACAGCCAGATTACGTCGCGGCCGAACGACTCGGCCAGCAGAAGCAACGCGGCGGCGACCGCGATCATCCCGGCGCGGTGGCTGAGCAGCCCGGATACGGCGAAGGTGAGCACGATGCCCTGGACCGCGGCCACGACCTTCCGCCAGTACCGGGGTGGCAACGGCGCGGCCAGCCACGGTATCAGCCAGCCCGCCAGCAGCAGCGCGTAGCGGAAAGCGCCGATGACCAGCACCCAGCTGCCGTAGGCCTGGGATACGGCGATGCTGAGCAGCAGGATGAGGAAGGCGTCGACCTCGCCGTCGAGGCGGGCGCCCAGCGGGGTGGCGGTTCCGGTGCGGCGGGCCACCTGCCCGTCCACCGCGTCGAGGACCAGTGCGACAGTGGACATGGTGACCAGCGCTGTGATCGACACTGGCCGGCCGAAGGAGTCGGCAACCAGGCCCGCGACCGCGGCGGCCAGCAGCGCCCGGGTGAGGGTGACCCAGTCAGCCGGGAGCATCGCCGGCTGGTCGCTGCGCCTCCGGGCGGTGACAAGCAGTGTGGTCGCCGCCAGGCCGGCGGCCAGCCCAGTAATCCAGCCAGCGACCCCGAGACCTGCCGTGGCGGACACGATGCCGAGCAACGCGGCTGTGGCGAGCGTCCCCAGGATCGGCGCAAGCCGGAGGGTACGCATTGCGTGGCCGTCTGCGTGGCGGACTGCCGCCGTAGCCGACGGGGCCTCAATCGTACGCACCGCGCCTCCGTCTGCATTAGCTGTTTGCCGCTGGACCCTACGGGCACAACGGGTCCATGGTCACGCTGGTTCAGCATGACCGGCCCAGGGCCCGCGGCGCTGTCGTGGCCGCGCGGATGAACTATGTGTCCAGCCGATCCGTGTAACCCGGTGTGGCGTACGTGCACTCAGTTGCGGTCAGATGCGGTCGAACCGTCCGCCGGTTCGGCCCGTTGGTGCTGCGCCTGGCCGCCGGTGCCACCGTACTGTGGTTTCTCGTGCGGCTGGTGGGCGCGGCGCCGTTCGAGGACGGCCTCCGGGCGGTCACGTGGCCGGCGGTCGTGGCCGCCGTCGTGCTCACTGCCCTGACTACGGTGTGTTCTGCCTGGCGGTGGCGGGTCGTCGCGCGAGCACTCGGCATCGGCATTGGCCTGCCGGGCGCGACCTGCGCCTACTACCGTTCCCTGTTCCTCAACTCCGTGCTCATCGGCGGGGTTATCGGTGACGTGCACCGGGCGGTCACTCATGGCCGGCGCGCTGGAGACGTGGCGCGGGGCGTGCGCGCAGTGGCGTGGGAACGCCTGTGGGGTCAGGTCATCCAGGCCGTCGTGACAGCCGTCGTGCTCCTGACGCTGCCGTCACCGGTCCGGCCTGCCCTCCCGTACATTCTTGCAGGAATCGCGGGCGTATCCGGGTGCGCTGCGCTGGTAGTGCTCGGATCAGCTCGCCGCGGCCGGTCGCGGCTGGCGCGCGCAGCCCGTGCCTTTGCCGAAGACCTGCGTTCCGGGCTGCTGGCCGCAGACGTGTGGCCCCAGCTGATGCTGGCCTCGATGCTGGTCCTGGCCGGGCACACAGCCACGTTCGTCATCGCGGCCCGGGTTGCCGGGTCCACTGCACCCCTGGGCGAACTGATCGCACTGCTGATGGTGGTCCAGACTGCAACGGCAATCCCCCTGAGTATCGGCGGGTGGGGGCCACGGGAGGGTGCAGCCGCCTGGGCCTTCGCCGCAGCCGGGCTCGGCGCGGCCACGGGGGTCACGGTCACCACCCTCTATGCGGTGCTCATGCTGATCGCGGTTACCCCTGGCGCTGGCCTGCTTCTGGGGGCCGCCGTTCGCCGCCGTCGCGGCCCGAGACACTCGCTCGAGTCGAGACGACCCGCTCCGGCCCCGCAGACGCTGGAGACCGCTCGTGGCTGACCGGCCGTGCCCGGCTACGGACCTCGGCACGCCTCTGACGGCGACCTCGACCCGGTACGAGGCCGAACGGCTCGTCCCGTGACCGGGGCGGTCCAGGCGGCAGCTATCCGCCGGCGTATTCGCATCCCGCTGCGCTTTGCTGACGGCTACTCAACCATTGCGACGATCGTTAGCTTCACCGGCCTGGCCGACGGGCAGCAGCACGTGGCCTTCGAACTGGGCCGGCCCGCCGCGGCCGGGCTGCCGCTAGTGCGCCTGCACAGTGAATGCCTCACCGGTGATGTGTTCGGCAGCCAGCGGTGCGACTGCGGGCCCCAGCTGCGCGAGGCGGTCGAGCGGATCACCAACCATGGCGGGTACGTGCTGTATCTGCGCCAGGAAGGGCGCGGCATCGGACTGTATGAGAAGCTCGACGCCTACGCGCTGCAAGATCGAGGTCTGGATACCTACGACGCGAATCTCGCGCTCGGTCACCAGGCCGATGAGCGCGACTACACCAGCGCGGCCCAGATGCTGCACGCGCTAGGCGCCAACCGCATCGGGCTGCTGAGCAACAACCCGGACAAGAGCGCTCAGCTGGCCCGGCTGGGCATCACGATCGCCAGGCAGGTGCCTACCGCCCTCCACCTGACCGGGGCTAACGCCGCCTACCTCGCCACCAAGGCCCGGCGCGGCGGGCATGATCTGCTTTCGCGGGGACTTGAACGCGTCGCCGAGCCGCACCGGCGCGCGGGTCCGCTCGCCGGTTCCGCAGACCTAGGGTTCGAGGCCGGATGACAGACATCCGCGAGCATCCACCGCCTGCCACAGCACCAGCCGCCCCCGCGGCGAGCTCGATGGCGGCCACTGCTCCGGGCCGCGTAGTAGGCCTGGACGGGATCCGGGGCTTAGCCGCCCTGTACGTCGTTGTCTACCACATCTTCTTGCGCGCTTGGTCGGGATACCCCGGCGCTAGTCATGCCCCGTTATGGGCGGTCTGGTTAAGCTACGGCCGGGGTGCGGTCGCGGTGTTCATCATGCTGTCGGGCTTCTCGCTGGGCCTCGGCCCAGCGCGCTCAGGGTGGCGGCTCAAGTCGATCGCGACATACGCGCACCGGCGAGTCTGGCGCATCCTACCGCCGTACTGGGCCGCGCTCGGATTCAGCCTGTTGGTGACCTGGGACGTGCTCGCCCAGCCGCACCTGCCGGTGCCCAACGGGAAGTCCGTCGTCGTGTACGGCTTGCTCGTGCAGGACGTCTTCGCCGTGGGCAGCCCCAACCGGGCGTTCTGGTCGATCGCCATCGAAGCCCAGATCTACGTCCTGCTGCCGTTGCTGCTGTTGCTCGTCCGGCGCGTGAGTGCCCCTGCGATGGTCGGCCTGGTGGCCGCCATCGTCGTGAGCATCGGCGTGCTGGGACCCCATGTCGAGCTGATGAACACCGCCCTGGTCAAGTTCACCCCCGACCTCGCGGTGCTGTTCGCCGTCGGTTTGCTGGCCGCCGGGATCGTCGCCGCCGGCGAGCGCACCCGATCACGGCCCTGGGCCCGGTACGCGCTGGCCGCCGCAGTGCCGGCAATCGTGTTGATGGTGGTCAAGGGCTCCGTGTGGTCGTACTTCAATCTGTTCTGGCTCGACCTGGCCTGGGCTCCAGCGATCGGCTGCTTCCTCGCCGCGGTCGCCACCTCGCGCCCGCGGTTCGTCGTCCGGTTCCTTAACAGTCGCATGTCGCGGACCCTGGGCTGCTGCTCCTACAGCCTGTACCTCACGCACGCGCCGATCGCCATCGCCGTGTCCTACGGGCTGGTGAGGGGCCGCGTCACCTCCGGTACGCCGATGTTCTTCGTGCTGGTCGCGATCCTGCTGCCGCTGACCGTGTGCTTCGCGCGGTTGTTCGCCGCCGTGTTCGAGATCCCTTTCCAGCGCCATCGCGGGTGGCTCCCGCTCCGTCGGGCGATGTCGGCCCGGCTGCGGCAGCTGCGGCCAGAATGTCCGGCTCTCGTCGCCGTGTGGTGGCGGAGCGCTAGCCGGGCGAGCGGCCCACGAAGTCAAGCTGGTGAGCGATGTAGACCAGCTCGCCTGCAGCCAGCTGCCGATAGCGCACGGCCAGCCAGTCGGCCAGGTCTGCCGGCTCCACGTGGTCCTGGCGATTCTGCAATGCGTCCCGGATCGTATTAAGGATGCTGCGCAGGAAGTAAGCCTCGTCGGCTCGGTAGTTGCCGTCCGGGGCCGGGTACACGACCCAGTCCGACGACCCCGCCGCCAGCGCGGGCGCCCCGGCAGTCAGCAGGTGGTGAAACAGGCCGCGGCCAGTGCGGCTCTGCCCGGCCGGCCGGCCGTAGCGGATGCGCTCGTCCATGTCGCGGTGATAGGCGAGCATGACCTGGTCGTCGTGGGGATGGCCGGGCTCGAAGATGCTCTCGCCGTCGTAGTTGATCGTGAACCAGTAGACGCCGCCGGGGGCAACCAGCTGCAGCAATCCGGGCAGGACGGCTGGCACGTCCACTAGGTCCAGGACGGCGTTGGCGATCAGCACATCGGCCGCTGCCCCATGCGCGGCCTCCAGGTAGCTGCCGAGCTCGGCGTGCACCAGGCGCACCCGCAGATCACCCACCTGCAGGCCATCTGGCAGCAGGTCGCTGCGCACGCTTCGCGCGGCCGCCCAATCGCGCAGCCACCGGCGCGAGCACTCCAGCAGCTGCCGGTCTGCGTCCAGCAGGACGTACTCGCCGGCGCCGACGACCCCCCAGTCCAGCAGACGGGTCACCATCGTCCCCAGGCCGGCGCCGATCTCCAGCACCCGCGGCGCACCCGCGGGCATCAGGCGGCGCAGCTCGGCCAGTACCTGCCGGTTGAGCGCCCGGTCATCCACGGTCGTTTTCGCGGTCAGGTAGCGGGCATAGCCGGAGGTCGTCGACGCTTCATCGAAGCCGGTCATTGTTTCTCGGCTACCATCGCGAACTTGCGCACCCGCCCGCTGCCCAGCCAGTCACTCCACAGCCCATGCGAAGTGATCAGGTCGTTGGTGGCCAGCGTCCCGATCTGGGCGGCAATCTGGAGCGATTCAGCTCGATAACGGCTAAGCAGCGCCGCGGCCGTTGCCTGATGGGAGGAGCTGCACTCCAGCTGCCATGTCACGGTCAGCCCGGCCTCGCGCAGCACACCTGTCAATTTCGCCAGCTGAATGGGCCAGACCGTATCGGCGCCGGGCATCAGGGCTCGCTCCTGCTCGGTGAGCGGCCGGCCCTCCTCGACCGTGAAGGCGAAGCGCCCGCCTGGCTCCAGCGCGCGCGCCACCTCCTCCGCCAAGGCACACTTGTCGGGGAACGCCAACATCGTCTCCAGCAGGAATACCACCTCAAAACGGCCCGCGGGCAGCGGCGGGATGTGAGCCTGCTCGAAGCGGCAGGGCAGATTCGAGGCCAGCTCCCGGGCTGTGGCCAATGCGCTGGCGGAGTAATCGACGCCCAGGTAGCGGCAGCCGGACTCCGCCGCGATCATCCGGCCGGGGCCGGCCACTCCGCAGCACAAGTCGAGCACCGAGACGCCGCGGCCGACCCTGGCCCGCTCCGCCAGCGTGCGGACCTCGCCCGCCCGTATGAAGCTCTCCTGGCCCACATACTCGCCTGCGGGGAAGGCGGCTGCCCGTGCCCGCTCTAGCGCCGTCAAGAATGGTGCTCGCTGATCCTGTCTCACATCGGATCCCTCACCGTGCCGGCCCCGCGAGCCGGTGCCAGCCGGGCAAAGGCGGGCTGACTGGCGCGCCGCGCCCATGCCGAGCGGACGCCAATGGCCTTGGGTCGAACCGTGTCCACCGCTTCTCCGTATCATCCTGTGTCAGGTATGACGGATCGGCGGCGGATGTAGTTCAGATCGGCCGGAGGCTGGAGGCTGGCTAAGTGCTGCAGGCGCTCTCGACGGCGGGAGCATCGTGCGGGTCCACGTAGTGGTCCCCGAGGGTTACGACGATCCCGGCCAGCCTACCGGCGGCAACATCTACGACCGGCGCGTCTGCGCCGGGCTGGCCGAGGCCGGATGGGATGTG
>DASXIA010000106.1:0-9154 GCA_036488155.1 Streptosporangiaceae bacterium
CGTCACCGGTTCACTCCGCAGGCTGTCGCTCGCAGTCTCGACTTGATCGAGGCCCGTGCTGCGCAGGCTAGTGACGAAACCCTGATGAGCGCGGTCACGGTGGGGCGCCAGGCCCTTGTCGACTGGCAGAAGCAGGCCGGCAGGCTGCGGGATCTGGAGGAGGAGTGCCAGGGGCATGCCTGCGTTGAGTCGAAGGCACGGATGCGGCTACTTGATGTGCTGGATCTGCTCGGCAAGCTCGCCGATCAGCCCGAAGTGAGTTCCCTGCCGGCCCAGCCAGGCGAGCTGGCGCCCGGTGGTCTGGCATGGTCACCACGACTTGGGCCACTCCGGGACGCCCCTGGTGGGCTGGCCGTGCGAATGCTGGGAAGCTTCGACCTCACGATCGATGGACGGCCGGTCACGCACTGGCACGGGCAGCGGACTCGATCACTAATGCAATTCCTCGCGGCCCACCGCCTTCGCGGCGTGTCGCGAGACGAACTGATCGCCGCGGTGTGGCCAGACGTCGATGAGGAAAACGGGCGCCATCGCCTGCATCAGGGAATCTATGAGTTGCGCAGCACCTTGCGCGCCGCTGGTCCCGGCCGCTCTCCCATCGTTTGCGTCGACGGCGGGTACGGGTTCGATCGGAGTGTGCCCGTCTGGGTTGACGTCGAGGTTTTCGACGGTCTCGTGTCCGCCGCGATGCGCACCATCGTGGAACAGCGGGTTGATGAGGCGATCGAGGTGTCCCAGGCGGCGCTGGTGCTCTATCGCGGCGATTTCCTGCGCCAGGCCACCGACGCGGACTGGGCCACCTCAGAGCGCAACCGGCTAGCAGCCCGCTTCGTGCTGCTCAGCATCCGGCTGGGCGAGCTATTGACGCGCCGCGGCGAATGCGGAGCGGCACTGGCCGTAATCGACCCGGTGCTGAGCATGGAGCCGTGGAACGAGGACGCCACTGTGCTCAAGATGCGCTGCTATGCAATGACCGGTGCCCGCTCGATGGCAGCAACCGCCTACCGGGCTTGTGCCGAAGCGCTGGCCAGTGAGTTCGGCATCAAGCCCGCCGCGCACACCGTCAGCGTCTACGAACAGATCCGTTCGGCTGCGCCCGGCGAGCAACGTGGCCGGCTTAGCCAAGCTCGCGACCGAGCAGCGCCCCGACCACCTTCGCTCCCAGGGTCCGGTACAGCTCGTCCAGCCCGGTGACCCGCAGTTCCAACTCCACCTTTGCGTCGCTGCGGCCCGTCAGGTCCCCGGCCAGATGCACGTCGATGATCTCCATCGACACCAGCGCGTCGACCATCTCCGATGGCGGCTGCGCTGACCCGAGCTTGTGGAGCATCCACCTCACCCACGACGCCGGGTCGTCGCCGGGGAGCGTGATCTCGTCGGCTGTCTCCTCGTGACGCAGTCGGGTCCGCCAGCGCCGTTCACCTGCCGAGCCAGACCGGGTGTCGAAGAAGACCGAGAATCCGGCATGCTGATGCCACCGCTCCGGTAGCTCATCGGCCGCCGTGCCAGGTGGCCGGGCGTCACTCTCCGGGCCGTCGCGCATCATCTGACAGACCTCCCACCGCAGGTCAGGTACCGGATCAGGGGTCGAGTGAGTCGTACTCTTCCGGTCGGCGCCGGGCTCCAGCCGGCGATCAGTCCGCCTGCGGCGGTGACACGGTGATGGTGTACTCGTGGCAGCTGCCGAAGACGAACCCGACTTTTTCACAGCAGTCCTTCGAGCCCAGGGTGATGCACAGCTCGTACTCCCGGCCGCAGTCGCCAGGGTCGAATGTGCCCGGCCCCAGCTCGAACGGGAATTTCCACTCGCACGTCTCGCATGGGCTGTTGGGGCCCTCGAGGCAGATCGACTGACAGCAGTCTCCGCATGAGCCGCGTCCGCAAGCCTGGAACGCGAGGTTGACGCACAGATGGGTGTCGCACAGGTAGTAGCGAATCCTGCCGGTCAGGTTTACGGTGACCGTTACCAATAGCGTGTGGTCGGAATCGATGTACTTGATTTCCTTGTCTGGGTCCGCCTTGTCGGCGAAGAAGGCTGACATGGTCCCGCCCAGGTCCCAGATGTGCGGCCGCGCTTCGAGCGTGCACTTAGGGGTTCGGGCGGACGTGCTTACGGCGGACGAGGTGTCGGCTGTCATGATCTTCTCCATTCGCGAGTGCCGGACCGGGCGCGACGCCGACGGCTCCCGGCGGTCGCTATCTGTATGAGCCCTCGCGCTCAGCGCCGGTCATGCGAGAACCCGCAGAGCCCGCCATGAGCGGTCACGACTTGCTCCAGCACCGTTCACGAGCCGCTATCTGAGCGAACCGCGAGCGAGGTTGGCTCCAGCCCGCTGTCGGTGGGTGCGCCTACAGTTGCCGACACAAGACCAGGGCCTGGAAGGGAAACGATGACCACGCTTCAGAACCGGCCGAACACCGCTCTCGTCGTGATCGACGTGCAGAACGGCGTCGTCGAAGGGACCCACGAGCGAGACGCCGTCGTCGCCAACATTGGCACCCTAGTTGACAAGGCGCGGCAGGAACGGATCCCCGTTGTCTGGGTTCAGCACTCCGACGAGGAGGGCCTGGCCAAAGGCAGCGAAGCCTGGCGGATAGTTCCTGAACTGGATCGGGATGAGGCCGAGCCGCTCGTCGAGAAGACGTACGCCGACTCTTTCGAGGACACGACGCTCGAGACTGTGCTGTCAGGCCTGGGAGTCGGACGACTCTTCGTTGCCGGGGCGCAGACCGATGAGTGCATTCGCTCGACGCTTCACGGCGCGATCGTCAGGGGATACGACGCGACCCTAGTCAGCGATGCCCACACGACGGAAGACCAATCGGCCTGGGGCGCTCCGCCGCCGGACCTCGTCATCGCGCACACGAACCTGTACTGGACCTACCACAGAGCGCCGGGGCGGACTGCCGGGACAGCCGTAACCAAGGAGGTCGACTTCGGCGCCACGCCCCCAGAGTGAGCGCCAGGCCCTGAGCCAGCCGGGTACCAGACGTGGTGTGCCACGGACCATTCACCGGGCCACGCGAGCAGACTGGGCCAGGCCGTGGCTTGCCACGCTGACGTCCGCGTCGCCAAGTCCGGCTTCGATCAGCTCATGCCATCGGCGGTCGATCTGGGCGGCGATCGGTAGTGCACGTTCCCCGCCCTCAGTGACCGCAAGGTCGACGTCCTTGGTCGCCCAGCGCAGCGAGAAGTCCGGCGACTCATCTCCGGCGTCGATCTTCGCGAGTTTCATCAAAGCAGCGGGCGCTTCCAGCGGACTGCCGTGCAGTGCCTCGCGGACCGCGTCGTGGCTCACCCCCAGGACGTCGGCGAGCGCGGCCGACTCCGCGATGCCCTCCATGAGGAAGGCCAGCCAGCTATTCAGGACCAGCTTCAGCCGGCTGCCCGCACCGGCCTCGCCTAGCCAGAGGGTCCGGCTGCCGAGGGCCCCGAAGACGGGCTCCAGAGCCTGCCGCGCTCCCTCGGGGCCTGATGCGAGAATCACCAGCCGACCCGCCTCCGCGGGCTGGCGCGTGCCGGAAACCGGAGCGTCCACAAACCACAGATCAGGTCGCTGACCCGCGACCCTGGCGGTCAGCTGCTGAGTGGCGCCCACCCCGATCGTGCCCATCTGCGCCCAGATCGCACCGGTCGGCAGCGCGTTGAGCATGCCCTGGTCGATCGCCACCGATGTCACGGCGGCGAGATCCGGCAGCATCGTGATCGCCACGTCAGCGCGCGCCACTGCCTGATCAGCGCTTGCGTGCGCGATGGCGCCCGCTCCGGTCAATCGTGCCGCGGCTTCTGGCGAGCGATCCCACACCTCGACGGCTAGCCCGGCGGTCAGCAGGTTGCGGGCCATCGCGCCGCCCATGATCCCGACACCGAGCACGGCCACTCGCGGCAGCGGTGCGGCCTCACGCCCGAGCCCGCCGCCCGAAGCGTCTTCCGATTGTGCGTGAGTCATAACGTCCCCCAACAAAAACCGCAGGAAGCGGCCCTGCCACCTGCGGGGCCGCTCTCGAGCCGACGGTCACTTCCGGTGGTTGTGGCCGCTGGGGGGAGAGGGTGACTTTCGTCCAGCCGTTCTCGCGCGTTTGCCCTCAGGGTTGCGCATTGCCGGATTCGCGGTATCCCCCGAACAAGCAGTTCCGCCCTTCCGGGTCCGCCTGGCCGCGCACGCCGTCTCAGTCGGTTATATCCGTAAAACCCGCAATGCCACGGCTCGCTCGCCCGTCAATGCGGACATGTCGCATCACCCGGAGCAGGGCCGGCGCGCGGCAGCGCCCGCCATCGCGCCCGCACATCGGCTAACACACGATCAGGTTACGCAGCCGTGGCACCCGGACCATGTCCGATCTGTTCAAGACGGCATCGGGGGCAGTCACCGTAGCCTGCGGGTTATGGACGACATTTTCGCGGCGGGAGACACCTTCCTGCTCAATCACGCGCGGCTGCTGGAGCGCCGCCTGTTCGCAACCTGCTTCCTCGGCCAGCCCGCGACGCACGTGGTCGATGCCCTGCGCGGCTATCAGAACGATGACGGCGGCTTCGGCCACGCACTCGAACCCGACAAGCGCTGCCCGGCGAGCCTGCCGATCGACGTCGAGACTGCCTTCCAGGCGCTGGCCACAGCAAGCACCGTCGATGCCGGCATGGTGAACCGGGCATGCGACTTCCTCGCCCGGACGGCCGCGGACGCCGGAGCTAGTGGTGCCGTTCCGCTGGCGTTCCCGGTTATAGAGGCTTTTCCCAGGGCCGCGCACTGGTCGGAGTGGACCTACGAGCCTGGCCTCAACCCGACGGCCGGCCTTGTGGGGCTGCTCTACCAGCTGGGCGTTGACCACCCGTGGCGGGAGGCCGGCGCGGCGTACTGCTGGAGCAAGCTGGAGTCGGGCGAACTGCCCAGCGACGCCCACGCGCTCTCCGAGACGATGATCTTTCTAGAGCACGTTCCAGACCTGGACCGGGCCGACAGGATCGCAGCCGCCCTCGCAGCGAATCTTGATGGGATCGCCATGTTCCACCTCGACCCGGATGCGGAAGGGTACGGGCTTACGCCGCTTTACCTCGCGCCGCGAGCGGACTCGCGCTGGCGTTCGCTGTTCACCGACACGCAGATCGCCGGCCATCTCGACCGCCTGATGAAGGCCCAGCAGGACGACGGTGGCTGGCCAATCTCCTGGGAGCCGCCCAGCCAAGGGGCTCTGTGGGAGTGGCGCGGCGTGGTGACGCTGGCTGCGCTTCGCACCCTGACCTCGTACGGCCGCATCACCTCGAGCGCTTAGGCCATGTGGTTTGCTGGCCGGCCCCGCTACGGGGCCGGCCGCGAGCCGCCTGGGTATGCTCCTGCCGCTCGACTGGCGCTTCCGTTCACCTGAGACCTAGTTTCCGTCGCCAGCCCGCCGGAGATACCGGTAGCCTCCGGCCGTGAGCTGCCGATGATTGCGCTGCGCTTGCCAAGCCGGCTCGCCGAGTGCGTAGCCAGCACTACTGACCTGGCTCGCCAGCGCTGGGCAGAACGGCTTCCTGCCGTCATCGCGCAGATCGCAGGGCATTGGGAGCTTGAGCTAGGCGACCCCTTCGAGCCTGGAGGCACCTGCGCGTGGGTGGCCCCGGCCCGAGCCGCTAGCGGCGAGGGGCTGGTGCTGAAGGTGGGCTGGGTGCATTCCGAAGCTACCCACGAGCCGGCCGGCCTGCGCTTCTGGGACGGCAACGGGACCGTCCGGCTACACGCATGCGAACTCCTCGATGATTGCGCGGCGATGCTGCTGGAGCGGTGCGAGCCAGGGACGATGCTCGCCGATTTGCCCGAGCCAGACCAGGACGAAATCTTGTGCACCCTGCTGCCGCGACTGTGGCGTGAGCCGCCTGCCGGCCACGATTTCCCGTCGCTGGCAGAGATGTGCGAGTGGTGGGCGCGAGAGTACGAGGCGAAAGCAGACCGGCCACCGGTCGATCCGGGCATCGAACGGGCGGGGATCGAGCTGTTCCGGACGCTGCCAGCGTCGGCCGAGCGTCAGGTCCTGCTCGCCACGGACCTGCACGCCCAGAACGTCCTGGCGGCGGAGCGCGAACCCTGGCTGGCCATCGATCCCAAGCCGCACGTGGGCGATCCAGCCTTCGATCCGCTCCAGCACATGATCAACTGCGAGCGGGTGGTCACCGACCCGGCCGGGCTAGCGCGGCGGCACGCGGACCTGCTCGGGCTCGACCCGGAGCGGCTGCGGCTCTGGCTGTTTGCACGCTGCGTGCAGGGATCTCCCGAATGGCCGGAACTTGCCGAGGTGGCTGTCCGGCTCGCCCCATGAGGCGGCATCCGCTGCCGAGCGGCTCTCCGCGGGCAGTCAGGCGGACAGCCTGCTGCCGGCTCGCTCGGCAAGCGCGTCGAGCACGGCAGTCTGCGCCTGCGGCACCGTGACCTCTAGCGCCAGGCTGCCTGCTGTCGCGGTCAGCGTGAACGTGAAGAACGAGCAGCATTCCGTCTCGGCAGCAATCAGCTCCGCCGTCCGCCCGGCCGGTCCGGGGCCCGGTTCAAGCTCAAGCCGCAGCCGGGTCGCCTCCGGGCGCTCGACCCGCCGGACTGTCTCCGCGAACAGCTGGCTGAACTCAGCCGCCCGGGCAAGCCGCGCGGTGTCTGAGAGCGTGCACGCCGGTATGTCCATACCGCCAAGGTAAGCCGTCCGCGCGTCCGCTGGGTCTTCCTCCGTGATCGTTGTGAAGTTTGGGGTGCTATCGGCCCTCTGGATCAACATGGATCACGGGGCGGTTGACTACCGTGGGCAGGTGGCTGCATCTCAACCCGGTCTGCCCGGCGCAAGATCGGTGACTGCCGCCGTGCAGGCAGCCCTGACAGGCTCGGGCACCGGGAACCTGGGCGCGAGCGTGCAGCGGCTGATCGCTGCTTACCGCGCAGGCGAAGTGCCGGCGGCGCCGGTCATCACGTCCCGGCTGGACGCCGCCGCGTATGCGGCATACCGGATGCCTGCGACCGCGGCGGCAACCGCCGCGGCACTGCGCGAAATGCGACTGTCGCTGCCTGGCTGGGCGCCGTCGAGCCTGGTCGACTTCGGGGCGGGAACGGGCGGTTCCGCCTGGGCGGTAGCCAGCGACCTGCCGAGTATCGAGGCCATCACCATGCTCGAACAGTCACCGGACGCGATCAGGCTCGGCAGGGCGATATTCGCCCAGGCGCAGTCGGAGGCACTGCGGTCGGCGACCTGGCTGCCGTGGCGGCTCGGCGAGAGCGACGATGGCAAGGCTGACCCGCCGACTGCTGAACTGGCCACGGTGTGTTACGTGCTGGGCGAGCTGACACCGGCACAGCAGGCCGCGCTCACCATGCTGGCCGCCAGTGCCGCGCCGGCGGTCCTGCTTGTCGAGCCGGGAACACCTGCCGGGCACCGGCGGATCCTGGCTGCCCGCGCGCGGTTGCTGTCATCCGGGTATCAGGTCGCCGCACCGTGCCCGCATGAGCTTGGCTGCCCGCTCGACGTCGAGGGGGACTGGTGCCATTTCGCGGCGCGGCTGCAACGGTCGGCAATGCACCGGCAGGCCAAGGGCGCCGAGCTCGCGTACGAAGATGAGAAGTTCAGTTATGTCGCCGCGATCCGGGCGCCGGCGAGTCGCGCTGCTGCTCACCGAATTGGCGCGGGTCCGCCAGACCTGCCGGACGGCCGGGTGGTTCGCCGGCCGCAGCAGCGCAAGGGGCTGGTCATGCTCGATCTGTGCCGCGCCGACGGCACCAGCAGCCGGGAGCTCGTGAGCAAGAGCAAGGGCGAGCCCTACCGGCGGGCAAGGAAGACGACATGGGGCGATCGATGGGGACCGTGAAAACCAGTTACTCCCAGCACGAACTCGATGAATTGGTCGCCAGCGCCCGCCCGCGAACCGGCTGGGACTTCTCCCGGATGCGGACGCTCCGCGCGCCAGTGCCCTTCGACTACGGCGAGGTTGTGGCACGGTACCTGAGGCCGTCCGACGAGGTGCTCGACGTCGGGACTGGCGACGGGAGGCAGTTCGCGCTCCTGGCCGGGAAGTTCCGGCGCGGTCTTGGCATCGACACAGACCCCGAGATGATCCGGCTCGCTGAGCGAGAGCACTCGAGTCCGAGTCTGGAATTCAGAGTCAGCAGTGCTCGGCTGGAGGGGGTAGCAAGGTCGTTCCCCGTGGTAATTAACCGGCACGCCGTGCTCGACTTAGGTGCGGTAACCGCGCACCTTAAGCCCGGCGGATACTTCATCACCCAGCAAGTCGGCGAGCGGAACATGGCCTGCGTCCGGCAAGCGCTCGGCCAGTCAGCCGGCGTCCCGGAGATCAGCTCGCAGGCGCTGGCCGGCGCCGGGCTGCGGGTCGTGGCGTTCTGCGAGTATGACGTCGAGTACGTGGTCCGCGATGTCGAGTCGCTGGTGTTCTGGCTCAACGCGCTGGACCTGGCGCATGCCGACCTAGCCGGATCGTCAGGGCTGGCGAGTGCGGCGACGTTCAACAAGATTCTCGCCGGGAACGTGGACGGGCGAGGGTTTGTCACCAATGAGCACAGGTACCTCGCGATCGGTCAGGCTCCGGTGTAGCGGCTGCGGGTTCTGGGCAGTTGCCAGGTCGCCGGGGCGGCGGTAAGACTGGCTGCCGTGGCGGAAGAGCGGGATCGCTGGCATCGCTGGTTACTCGACGTCCGGCACGGCGGTGATCCGGCGTACCGCGAGCAGGTGCTGTCCGCGCTCTACCCGGTCCGGGACGAGGTGCTGGACCGGGCGGCGCTCCAGCCGGCCGACACGCTACTTGACGTCGGAACCGGTGACGGGCTGATCGCTTTCGGCGCGCTGGACCGGCTGGGCCCGGGCGGCCGCGTGATCTTCTCGGATGTCTCCCGTGACTTGCTCGACCACTGTCACGCGGCTGCTGCGGAAGCCGCCCAGCTGAGCCGGTGCGACTTCGTGCAAGCTTCGGCCGACGATCTGGCAGCGGTTCCTGATTCCTCGGTCGACGTGGTGACCACGAGGTCAGTACTGATCTACGTTGCGGACAAGGCTTCGGCGCTCGCCGAGTTCCGCAGGGTGCTGAGGCCGGGCGGGCGGATCAGCCTGTTCGAGCCGATCAACGTGCTGATGCGGGAGTGCGGCTCGCGGATGTTCTTCGGTTATGACGTTAGGCCGGTTGCGGAGATCGCGA
>DASXIA010000112.1:0-6037 GCA_036488155.1 Streptosporangiaceae bacterium
CGACGCGCCTCGGGCCAGCCGGGCGTCAGGGCGCGTCAACGCGTGCCAGCCCGCGGAGCAGTCCGCGCACGCCAGCAGGCCAGTCCGCGCAACGCCGAGCAGTCCGCGCACGCCAGTCCCCACACGCCACCGGGCCCGCCGACCACTCGGTCCGCGGGCCCGTAGCGAGCAGAGCTCAGCTGTGACCGGCTGCGGCCAGGTCCAGGCTGGGTGCCGCGATCCTGGCGCGCCAGCCCGGCAGCCCGCGTGCCCCGGCCGCCACGCCGATGGCGACCACAACCTGGACCGTGATCACGACCAGGAACGCGGTGCTGACCCCTGTGCCGTCGCCGGCCAGCGTGAGGAAGAGACTGCCGAGCGTGGCTACCCCGAGGGCGAGCGCGGTCTGCTGAGTGGTGGTCAGGACCCCGGCGCCCGCGCCTGCGACGGCTGGCGGCACCTCGGACAGCACGACCCCGAACAGCGGGCTCATCACCAGGCCCTGGCCAAGCCCGGCGACGGCGAGGCCCGGCGCCAGGTCCGCCACGGCCAGGTGCGGCCAGCCCAAATAGACCGTCACGCCCAGGATGATCAGGCCTGCTGCCTGCAGGAGGCCGCCGGCGGCGAGCACTTTCGCGCCGAACCTCGCGAGCAATCTAGACGTCGACAACGACGCGAACAGGAACGTAACGGCCATCGGCACCAGGCCGAGGCCCGCTGTCAGAGCGCTGGCGTGCAAGCCTTCCTGCACCAGCAGCGCATAACAGAACATGAACGCGCCGAATCCGGCGAAGAACGGCAGCGCCAGCAACAGGCCCCGCCGCATGCTGCGATGCTGCAGCAACGACGGCGGCACCAGCGGGGTACGGCCTGCCCGCTCGGCCCTGACCTCGTAGCGGATGAACGCGGTCGCAGCTAGCGGTGCGATAACCAGCATCGCGATGGTCCAGGCCGGCCAGCCCACCGACTCGCCTTCGGTCAGCGGGACGAGCAGCGTGAGGACGGTCAGGCCGAGCAGGACCGTTCCGGTGCCGTCAATCGGCGCCGGGGCACCATGCCGGGTGTCTGGCACGTAGCGCTGGGCCAGTACCAGGCCAGCCAGACCGATAGGCACGTTTACCAGGAAGATCGGCCGCCAGCCAAGGTTGTCGATGTTGGCGGAAACAAGCACGCCCCCGAGCACCTGGCCAAGGACTGCCGCCAGGCCGCCGGTCGCCCCGTAGCGGCCGAGCGCCCTGGCACGCCGCTCACCAGTTGTCGCCGCCTGGATCGTCGCAAGTATCTGCGGCACCATCATCGCCGCCGAAGCGCCCTGCGCCACCCGGCTGATCACCAGGAAGTCGGCAGTCGGCGCCAGGCCGCAGGCTAGCGACGTGACAGTGAAGGCAGCCATGCCGACCATAAAGAGCCGCTTGCGGCCGATGCTGTCACCCAGCCGCCCGCCGAGCACGAGCAGCAGTGCATAAGCGGTCGCGTAGCCCGACACGACCAGCTCAAGCAGTGGCTGGCTTGCATGCAGATCGCGGTCGATGGTCGGCAGCGCCACGTTCACGATGAAAAAGTCGATCATGGGCAGTAGCACGCCGACGAGGATGACGGTCAGCCCGGCGGCTGTCAGCGTCTGCGGCTCGTGCGCCTGGTGCCTGTGGTGCTGGCCCTGGTGGCGGCCAGGCTGGCGGTGACCAGCCCGTGCGTGCGGGGTCGCGCGGTCGCTTGGAGCCAGGGCCGAAGGAGTGTTGGAAGGCATGTAGCCAGATTGGCTGATAAACCTATCCAGGTACTAGAGCCCAGTTATACTGGTATCAGTAGTACTAGGCAACAGCATGAGAAAGCTGCATACTAGTAGACATGAGCGAACAGACCCTGGTTCCTGAGACCGAGCTTTCTGCGGCGGGGCCGCTTGCCGAGATCCCGCTAGCTGGGGCCGGGCTAGCTAGGGCCGGGCTACCTGGGGCCAGGCTGCGGGACGCCAGGCTTCCTGACATCGCGGCACTGCGCCGCCGCGAGCTGGCCGATTTCCTGCGCAGCCGCCGCGAGCGGATCGCGCCGGAGGATGTCGGGCTTCCGCCTGCGTCCCGGCGCCGCACACCTGGCCTGCGGCGCGAGGAGGTCGCCACGCTGGCCGGAGTGGGCGTCACCTGGTACACGTGGCTGGAACAAGGCCGGGACATCAACGCTTCCCCGCAAGTCCTGGAGGCGGTTGCCCGGACGCTGCTGCTGGACCCGCACGAACGTGACCATCTGTTCCGGCTCGCGGACGCGCCCGACGGGACCGGCAAAGCTGACTGCACCTCACTGTCGCCAACGGCCCAGCTGCTGCTCGACAAGCTCGACCCGTTTCCGGCCTGCGTCCGCAACGCCCGCTACGACATCCTGGCTTATAACCAGACGTTTGACCTGCTCATGGGCCCGCTCGGGGAGCTTGCCTTCGAGGAACGCAACTCGCTGTGGCGGATGTTCACGGTGCCGAAATGCCGGGCCGCAACGCTGGACTGGGAGGAAGGCACCCGGCGGATGGTGGCTGAGTATCGCGCCGCCATGGCCGAGCATGTCGCCGAGCCCGCCTGGAAGTGCCTGGTGGCCAGGCTGACCAAGGCGTCACCGGAGTTCGCCGAACTGTGGGAGCGGCACGAGGTCGCCAGCCCGGAGAACCTCACTAAGCGGTTCCTGCACCCTGAAATCGGGCTGCTCAAGCTCAATTACACGCACCTGTGGCTGTCCCAGCGCCTCGGCACCCGGATGACGACCTACAGCCCGGCCGACGATCAGACTGCCGACCGGCTGCGTGAACTGCACCGCCGCAGCCAGCCCGCGTCTACCTGACAGAAATTCAGCCAGACAGCAGTCTGGCCGGGGCCTGACCCTCGGTAAGTCAGGCCCCGGCCAGATCCGGGGGGCGGCGCGTAGTTCTCAGGCGGCCTCACGCACTGGCAGCAGGCCGGCTCCGGCTGCCACCGTTACGGGGGCGACGGCGGTCGGGAAGTACAGGCAGCCGCACAGGTCGCCGGCCAGTTGACGGACCCAGCGCATCCGGTTGGTCGCTGCCTCCGGGTGATCGCCGAATTCCTCCGCCATGCGGCTGACGCAGCCGGCCGGGCCGAGACGTCGCACGGTGCTGCCGATCGCGTCCGCGACCGCTTCGGCGGTCACAGCCTCAGAGGGCTGCAGCGGTGAGGCGAAGATCGCTTCACATACGGCTTCGTTCACGTTCGTCCTGGTCACGGCGAGCCTCCAGGTGGGTGGGGGGGGTTTGGATTCCAGCGCCTCTGTCGAGCGGCACCTATCGATTACTCAGTGCTAAGACGTCGTCACCCACCGTTTCCGTTGCGTGATCTGGGTCACATTTTTGCGACCAGGCCGCCGGCGGCTCAAACTGGCATACTCGCCACCATGGAATCGCAACCTCGCTGGGGCCTGACCCTGCCACTGACCGGCGTGCCACTGGCAGATCAGCGAGAACTGGTCTCGGCCCTCCCCGACCTCGGTTACACCGACGCCTGGTCCGCGGAGCTGAACGGGATAGACGGTTTCACCCCGCTGACACTGGCCTCCCAGTGGGCGCCACAACTCCGCCTCGGTACGGCCATCGTAGGCATATACACCCGAGCGCCCGTTTCCCTTGCTGTGCAGGCCGGCACGCTGGCCGCTCTCGCTCCGGGCAAGTTCGTCATGGGCATCGGCACCTCCTCCCAGGTCGCGGTCGAACAGTGGAACGGCATTCCGTTCGAGAAGCCCTACCAGCGCTCCCGCGACATGCTGAGGTTTCTGCGTGAGGCGCTGGCCGGCGGGAAGGTCAGCCGCGAGTACGAGACGTTCACCGTGGACGGCTTCCGGCTTGACCCGGCGCCGGAGATCCCGCCTGCGCTGGCGCTGGCGGCGCTGCGGCCAGGCATGGTCAGGCTCGCGGCCGCCGAGGCAGGCATCGCGATCACCAACTGGCTCTCGCCGGCGGACGTCCCGAAGGTGCGCGATGTGGCCGGCCCGGACTGCGAACTCGTGGCCCGCATCTTCGTGTGCCCGACCACCGACGTCGATACCGCCCGCTTCATCGGCAAGCGGATGATCGCGGCCTACCTGACCGTGCCCGTCTATGCCGCGTTCCACCAATGGCTCGGCCGCGGCGAATTGATCGCGCCGATGCTGGCCGCCTGGAACTCCGGCGACCGGAAGGGTGCACTCGCCGCGATCCCTGACAAACTGGTCGACGAGCTGGTTGTCCACGGCCCCCTCGAGCACTGCCGCGAGAGGATCGCCGAGTATCACGCGACCGGGCTGGACACTCCCGTCATCGCGATCACGCCGGTACCCGGCCTCGACCTCGGCGAGGCCGTCAGCAAGCTCGCACCCGCCTGACGTGCGCGGTCCGGGCGGCAGCGGCCTGGAGAAAGCCCTGGAAATTATCCGGGAACGGGGTAGCCCGGCGCAGCTGTGCGTCATAGCGCCCGGCCGAATAGTGCTGAACGAGGCGTTTGGCTGCCGGCCCGATTCGCTGTTCTTCCTGTTCTCGGCGAGCAAACCGCTCGTGGCGCTGCTGGTGCACCTGCTTGCCGAGCGCGGGAAGCTGGCACTCGATGATCGCGTCGCTGCTCACTGGCCGCAGTTCGGCCAGCACGGCAAGCAGGAGATCACGATCCGGCAGGTCCTGCAGCACCGCAGCGGACTGCCGGTGGTGCGCGGCATCGCGCGAGATGCGCTTGCGATGACCAACTGGGCCGCGTCCGTGCGGGCGCTCGAGGCGGCGGCACCGTCGTTCCCGCCCGGCTCGGTGCCGGCCTATCACGTGCTCAGCTACGGGTTCATCCTGGGCGAGCTGGTGCAGCGGGTAACCGGCGTGCCGGTGCGCGACGTGCTGCAGTCCGAGCTGCTCGGCCCGCTCGGCCTGCGCGACAGCTACCTGGGGCTGCCGGCCGGGCAATGGCACCGGCACGTCCCGGTAGCCGGCCGCGGCCCTGCCGAACTGGCTACCCAGCTGGTGATCAACCGCCCGGCGGTGCGGCAAGCCGTCATCCCGGCTGCCAGCGTGTCCGCTACCGCTTACGACCTCGCCCGGCTTTATCAGGCGCTGCTGGCCGGCGGCGAGCTTGACGGGGGACGGGTACTGCAGCCCGAGACGATCCGTCAGGCAACCTCGCCGTCCAGCGACGGCGAGGTCGACCGGTACCTGAAGCTGCCGGTTCGCTGGTCGGAAGGCTTCCAGCTGGGAGGCGAGCGGGCCGGCCGCACCCGGCTCGGCGGCGGGTCCGGGCCGATGGGCGCCCTTGCCAGCCGGACCGCGTTCGGCCATAACGGGAGCTACGTCTGCATCGGCTGGGCCGACCCGCAGCGGCAGGTGGCCGTCGGTTACCTGACCGCCTGCCTTGTCTCCCGCCCGGCCGGTGCCCGGCACATGGCCGCCGTCAGCGACGCGATCCTCAGCGAGTTCGACTGACCAGCTGACTGACAGCCACCGCAGTGCGGAACCCCGGCCTGACACGCCGCCGAAGGTTACAGCGGGCGCGTGAGCTTCGCCGCCGGTTCGCAGGCGAACCGGGAAGACGGTTCCAACCTGGAGCGAGAGAACGGCGTCTCACCGTGCGGGTGAGTCATGCGCGTCTGCGGGTTGTCCTGGTCTCCGGGATGGTTGGCCGGAGGCGCCGCAATTGCGGCGCTGATACTCGCCGGATGTGCGCCTGCCACGCATCCGGCAGGGTCGGGTTCGTTTCGGCGCGCCCTGCAGCCGTCCGCCAGTTTGAGTCGTGCCGTGTCAGCGACGCCCTCGACATACCCGGTGGCAGTGACTCACCGGGCGGCGCTGCCACGGCGCATGCTGACGACGCGATGGATTCCGGCACCGGGTCAGCCGTGGTCGCACCGGCTGCTGCTCGTCGGCATGTTCTCCGACGTCGTATCGGCCGGGGGCGTGTTGTACCTGCTGGAGACACTGCCACAGCGGGCGGAGCCGATGCAGCTGCTGGTTCGGGTGGACCTGCGCACCGGCATCGTCGGCTACGCCAATCGGCTGGTCCCGATGACCGGGGCGGCGCCGGTCGTGGTGAGCCAGTCCGGGGTCTGGCTGCTC
>DASXIA010000172.1:0-9045 GCA_036488155.1 Streptosporangiaceae bacterium
AAGCAGCAGGTCAATGGAGTCGCGCTCATAAAGGTGGCGTGGCCTGATGGCCAGGAAACCCGCGATCTCGCCGTGCTCGACGGCTACGAGGTTGGCGTGCTGCTGGACTAGTGCCTGGATTTCCCTGGGAGGGTGGAGGGCACCTTGCCCGCCAGCTTCAACTCGCCCCAGACCATGACGCCGTGTTCATGGGTTCGCGCTCGCCGCGCAAGGGTTTTCGGCCTGGATCAGGCGGGCTCGACCAGGCGCGCAAGCCGTCGTAGTAGCAGAGGGTCGTACGCAGCAGCTCGGCACGCAGCTCGTCATCCGTCCGCGAGCCGACGTACTGCTGCGCCAGCTCCCACAGGTTCTCGTCGGATAATTCGGCGGCGCTGACGCGCTTGTCCTCTACGTAAATGTCCAGCATCTTCCGGGCGGCGCCCCGCTGGTGAAACCAGATGTTCATCGGTCTTTCCATGATCCAATTATCCGGCTGTGGAAGCTCGAAGTCACCCACAGTTCCTGAACCGTTACTGAAGTGGCCCGTTACGATCCCGAGCTAGCGCGACAAATACGGGGCCCGGACGACGCCCAAGCGAGACCAGGCCGAACCAAGCGACGGCGAGCAGCCGGCTCGTCTGCGGCGCCGGCGAGTGCCCTCGCCGAGGACGGGCTTGAGTACTGGATTCCCGCGGAGGATCTACCAGCGCTCACATAGATTTAGGCCACCGTTGTTGGCTTGGTCTGGCCCATTGGCTGGCCGGCCCCGGCTGGCCAACGGGGCGGGTTAGTGTCGAGCGTGACGAATAATGGCGCTGAGGCGGAGACGAGGTTTGCGCGCCCGGAGCAAGACCTCCTCGACGTGCTGGCCGCGGCAGCAGTGCGAAATGCGGGAGCCCGGTCCACGTCCTCGGGGCGGTCAGTCGAGTCGGGGTCGAGCGCCGTTGTCTTTGTCAGCGATGACGTGGTCGTTCGGATAAGCCGGCAGCGTGCGAGGGGTGCCCGAGACGCGGCGGAGCCAGGCGCTGGTTGATGGTTGCCCGCGTTGCTGTTCGAGGTTCCCCGGTCGGTGGGTGAAACCGTGGAGGTCGACGGATAAGTGGCGTTCCCCGTCCGACGTCTCCACGGTGATCCGCACCCTGCTGGTGAGGGCGACCCGACCCGGCTGCGCGATCTGCTGGATGCCATCCATTCAGTTGATGTGAGCCGATTCCGTGGTCAATTGGCGCCAGCTCGTCAATTCGCAGGTGGTGCTTCCTGGGAGGCGGTCCTGCGCGAGGAAGTGGTGCCGCGGCTGGACCGCGCCCTTCGGGACAACGCTCGGTCACGGATCGATGCGCTGGCGAACCTTCGGGAGTCAGAGCTTTCGTTCAACCACGGTGATCTTGCTGGCAGCAATGTGCTGTGGTCGCATGGCCGCGTCGCTGGCGTCCTCGACTGGGATCTCGCCGCATGGGATGACCCCGCGGAGGACGTCGCAGCCCCTCGCTTCCTGGCACGGCTGGTGATTGCTCCCGCTGATCGCCGATCCAGGAACCGCAGCACGAGCGGCCGTGTTCCGGCGCAGCTTTCCGCTCCAGATCATCGCGTTCGCGATCATTAATGACCGGCCGGAGGAGGAGATCAGTCGGACTATCGCCAGAGCGCAGCAACGAACGAGCGAAGACGTCGGCTCGCCAGTGGTCCCGTAGTCCCGGGCTTCGACCGCGCCGACGGCGTGCCCAGGCCGGCCGCCGCAGGATGGCCATTACGGGCGCGGAAGTTCCGGCAATCTGGATGTGCGCCGGCGGTCTCTACCCAGCTGTGTCAGGTCCGACCGGGCGCGAGTCGGAAGCTGATCTTGCTTCCCGGCCGCGCCTGCGCGCAGGCCGGCAAGCAGGCAGGGTCCACCACCGCGATTACCGGATACCCCCCGGTGGTCGGGTGATCGGCCAGGAACAGCACCAGGTGCCCGTCTGGCAGCGCCTGGATCGCGCCGGATACCAGGCCCTCGCTCGCCAGCTCGCCTCGGCGGCGGCGCACCGGCTGCCCGGCCAGCCGCAGCGCTACCCGGTTGCTGTCCGGAGACACCGTCCACTGGCCGTCCTCCAGCGCGGCCAGGCCAGAACCGGCCAGCCAGTCAAACCGCGGACCAGGGTGAATCACTAGCTGGACCGGACCTGTGGCGCCGTCGCCGGATGATGCCGCCCCGGGCCGCGCGGGTGCCGCGACGTCGGGCGGCTCGCCCAGCGAGCAGCCGTCCCCGCCGTCCGGACCGTCCGGCAGGCCGAGCCGCAGCACATCACCGTCAGCCAGCCGCGCCGGGCCCAGGCCGGACAACAGGTCAGCTGAGGCGCTGCCCAGCACTCGCGGCACCGCCAGGCCGCCGGAGAAGGCCAGGTAGCTGCGCACGCCTGAGGTGGCCGACCGGACCTCCAGCAGCTGGCCGCGGCGCAACTCGGTGGCTACACCGAGGCGGGCCGGCTGGCCGTCGATGCGGACGGCGGCCTGCGCCCCGGTCACCGCCGCGATGACATCGCACTCTGCGGTGAGCGCCACCCCGGTCAGCGTGGTCTCCAGCACCGCGGCAGCGGGCGGATTGCCCACCAGCCGGTTGGCCAGATGATGCGCGGGCGCGTCCAGCGCTCCGGAGCGGGGCACGCCCAGATGGGCATAGCCCGGCCGGCCACAGTCTTGTACGGTCGTCAGGGCCCCGGCCCGGCGAACCCGGATGACCCGCGGGCTATCACCGCTCATGGCGTGACGGTGACGAATCGCACCCGGTCGCCCGGCCGGAGGAGGGCCGCAGGGTCGCGGGCCGGATCCCACATCACGGCGTCAGTGTGGCCGATGATCTGCCAGCCGCCCGGCGAGGTCCGCGGGTAGATGCCGGTGTACTCATCGCCGAGCGCGACGCTGCCGGCCGGCACCGCCGCCCGCGGGCGATCGCGGCGGCTGACCTCGCGACCGCCGCCGAGGCCAGCAATGTAGGGGAAGCCGGGAGCGAACCCGCAGAACGCCACCTCGTGCGTGAGCTCGGAGTGGACAGCCGCCACCCGGTCCGGCGGCACACCCCACTGCCGGGCGACTTCGCCGAGGTCCGGCCCGTCATACCGGCAGGCGATCTCGACTACCGGCCCGGAAGCCTCCGGGTGCGGTGGCACGGACCAGGACCGGATCTCGCCGGCCAGGGCGTCCTGGTCGGTCACGCCGTCGAGCAGCACCGTCCGAGCTGCAGCGATCACGTCCACTAGGCCAGGGGCCCAGCCGCGGGCCCGTTCCTGCTCGATGCGCGCGTGCAGCGCCCGGACCCTCGGCAAGCTGTCCACTTCGACCAGCAGCGCGGAAGGCCCGGCCGGCCGGAATCTCATCACGGCTCGGTCCCCGGTGCCGGGATCTGGTACACGGCCAGGATCTGGCGCTCGGCATCGGCCAGGTAGCTGCGCAGGTCCGCCTCCGCTCGCTGCCCGTCGCCGCGCACGATCAAGTCGGCGATGGTCCGATTGCGCTCAAGGTACGGGGCGTGAAACTGCTCCGGGTCGGCCATCACGTGGAAGATCAGCCGCAGCTCGGCCAGCGCCCGGCGCATCAGCTCATCGGTCCTCGGGCTGCCGGCGAGAGCAGCAACGGCCTGGTGGAAGCGCAAGTCCGCGGTCCGCACCTCGAACCAGCGCCCGGCGGCGGCGGCATCCTCCCCCGACTCGACAGTGGCCCGGACCGCCAGCCGGCTCGTCATCGATGCGCCTCCGGCCAGCCGGGCTGCACCACCTTCGATCAGCCGCCGCAGCTTGTAGATGTCAGCCACGTCGGCGCTGGTCAGGACTGGCACGAAGATGCCGCGGTTCATCTCGTGCACGGCCAGCCGCTCGTGGCACAGCAACCGGAACGCCTCGCGCAGCGTGTTCCGTGAGACACCGAGCGCCTGCCCGATGGCCTCCTCTGACAGCCGGGTCCCCGGCGGGAACAGGCCCTCCATGATGTGCGTCCGCAGCAGCTCAGTCACGCGGTCGGCGGTGCTGGCATGGACCAGACCGGACCGGTCTCGTGCCAGGGCGCTGACCATGTCCTCGGTGATCCCGGCGGGCATCGCTCTCCCCTCGCTGCCGGATAGTAAACGGCAAATCTAGTGATCTTTCAACTGGAGTATTGCTGGATTGTTCACCAATCCTGTAATGTCCCAGCCACCCCGACAGATGTGAGGTATGTCGCATGGTGACCCTGGTGCAGGGATTCGGACCGTTCGGCGGCCTGGCCGCGAATCCGTCCGAGCTG
Organism: Streptosporangiaceae bacterium; assembly: GCA_036488155.1. GTDB lineage: Bacteria > Actinomycetota > Actinomycetes > Streptosporangiales > Streptosporangiaceae > JAJYUU01. The sequence continues at coordinate 4,231 of DASXIA010000172.1, forward strand.
CTAGTCCGCGATCTGGCCGGACGGCACGAGCCGGACACCATCACCGCGGTCCTGCCGGTCTCGCTGCGCGAGGTGGCCGAAGCGGTCCCGCAGTTGATGGCGACGCACCGGCCTCGCGTGTGGCTGGGCGTCGGCCTGGCAGCCGGCCGTACTGCCCTCAGCGTGGAGACCGTAGCCGTCAACCTGGCCGACTGGCCGGAGTCCGCGGCCGACCGCGATGGCGTGACGGTAAGCCGCGCGCCTGTCGCGCCGTCTGGTCCGGCGGCGCATCTGACCACGCTGCCCGTCGAGCAGATTCTCGGTTCCTGGCGCAAGGCAGGAATCCCCGGCTACCTGTCCGCGACAGCTGGCAGCTACCTATGCAACTTCTCGTTCTACGCGGCCGCTCAGGCAGCCAGCGACCTGGGACTGGACTGCATGGTCGGGTTCGTGCACGTGCCGCTGCTGCCCGAGCAAGTCAGCGAACCCGAGCGGCAGCCGTCCATGCACATGGCCCTGCAGGTAGCAGGCCTTGATCTGGCAATCGCTGCCTGCCGGGAAGCGGGCGAGTGCGGCATTTATCTAGGGAGAACAGCATGAGACATCGTGTGAAGCTCGGCGCCATCGCGGCCGCCGCATGCCTGGCGGTCCTGGCCTCGGCGTGCGGTTCGTCTACCAAGCCGTCCGCTGCGGGCGGGAGCAGCAACACCGCCACCTTCGCCGAGCTTCCCGGCGCCACGCCCAACTACATCTTCCCGATGCTCACCGGGGCCTATTACTCGGTGACCAACATCGAACAGTTCCAGCGGTTGTCGTTCCGGTCGCTGTACTGGATCGGTAACGCGAAGGGCCAGCCGGTCGTCGACCCCGCTATGAGCCTGGCCGCGCCGCCTAGCTACAGCAACCACGACAGCGTCGTGACCATTCACCTGGGCAACTACACCTGGTCCAATGGCGCCCCGGTGACCACCAGGGACGTGGCCTTCTGGATCAACCTGCTGAAGGTGAACAAGGGCAGCTTCGCCGCCTACATCCCGGGTGAGTTCCCCGACAACCTGAAGAGCTACAAGATCGTCAACTCGAAGACGATCGTGCTCACGCTGACCGGCTCCTTCAACCCGACCTGGTTCACCTACGACCAGCTGTCCCAGATCACGCCACTCCCGCGGGCATGGGACAAGACCTCGGCCAGCGGAGCCGTCGGCAACTACGACCAGACGACGGCCGGCGCGAGGTCGGTGTTCAACTTCCTGACCGCACAGTCCAAGGACATCGCCACTTACGGCAAAAACCCCCTCTGGAATGTGGTCGACGGTCCCTGGAAGCTGGTCAGCTACAACTCCGACGGCTACGCCAAGTTCCAGGCCAATACCGCTTACGCCGGGCCATCCAAGCCCAAGCTGAAGTACTTCGTCGAGCAGCCGTTCACCAGCGACACTTCCGAGCTGAGCGTGCTGCGCTCGGGTAACAACGCTCCCGACTACGGCTATCTGCCTGAGCAGGACGCGGCTCAGTCCAGCCAGCTAGCCTCGCAGGGCTACACGACCGTGCCCTGGCAGGGCTGGGGCACGACCTACTTCCTGATGAACTTCAACAATCCTCAGACCGGCCCGCTGATCCAGCAGGCCTACATCCGCCAGGCCATGCAATCCCTGATTGACGAGCCGGCATTCGTCAGCGGTCCGCTCAAGGGCTACGGGCACACCGACTACGGCCCGGTGCCTGCCGTGCCGTCCAACCCGTATGTCGACTCCTACGAGGCCAAGGGCCCCTGGCCGTTCAATCCCGCGACGGCAAAAAGCCTGCTGACTAGCCACGGCTGGACGGTCAAGCCAAACGGGGTCAGCACGTGCGCCAAACCCGGCACCGGCTCCGGGCAGTGCGGCAAGGGCATCGCGGCCGGCACTGGCCTGACGTTCTCCCTTAAGTACGGCAGCGGCTCGGTAGTGACCAGCCAGGAGATGCAGGCGCTCAAGTCCCAGTTCAGTGGGGCCGGCATCCAGCTCAACCTGACCTCGGCGCCGTTCGACTCCATCATCAGCCTGCTCACACCCTGCAAGCCCAGTCAGTCGAACTGCTCCTGGCAGATGCTCAACTACGGCGGCGGCTGGACCTACGGCGTGGACCCCTACCCGACCGGAGACCAGTTGTTCGCCACCGGTTCGGGCTCCAACTCCAGCAACTACTCCAACGCGGAGGCAGATAAGCTGATCGCCGCCACCATTCATGGCTCCGCCTCGCTGACCGCCTATGAGAACTACATGGCGGACCAGATTCCGGTGCTGTGGATGCCGCAGCCCGTCTATCAGGTCTCCGAGATCTCAACGAGCCTGCACGGCGCACTGCCGCAGAGCCCGATCGAGAGCCTCACCCCAGAGAACTGGTCCTTCAGCAAGTGATCAGCAGTGATGACGGTGCCGGCCGGCCAGGGCCGGCCGGCGCCGGGCTGGCAGGCACTGGGCTACCCGGGATGACGTCGTGATCAGGTTCCTGATCAGGCGCTGCGCGCAGGCCGTAGTGGTCGTGCTGCTGGTGAGCATTATCGTGTTCGGGCTGAGCCGGCTGTTGCCCGGCGGTCCCGCCCGGGCCATCCTGGGCACACACGCCACCCCGACCAACATCGCGGCCTTCAACCGGGAGAACGGGCTCACCGGCCCGCTGCCCGCGCAGTACTGGCACTGGCTGAATGGCGTGCTCACCGGCAACTTCGGCTTCTCCTACGTGCTCAACCAGCCGGTGTCGAGCCTGCTGGCGCAGCGGCTGCCCAAGACCGCTTTCCTGGCCGGCGTCTCGGTGGTGCTGGCGGTGCTCATCGCCGTGCCGGTCGGCCTGTACCAGGCCGTCCGCCGGGGGCGCGCAGATGACTACGCAGTCACCACCGTCACGTTCGTGCTCTACTCCACGCCCGCCTTCTGGGTGGCACTGCTGCTCATCGACGTGCTCGCCGTCCGGCTGCACGTCTTCCCGGCCGAGGCCCCGCAGGGCTCGTTCTCGGCCATCTTCAGCGATCCGGGCGCGATGGTACTGCCGGTGCTCACTGTCACCCTCGTGACGATCGCGGCGTTCAGCCGCTACATCCGCTCATCGGTACTGGACGAACTTGCCCAGGACTACGTACGGATGGCTCGCTCCAAAGGCACCAGCCGAGGGGCCATCCTGCTGAGGCACGTGCTGCGCAACGCGCTGTCCCCGGTCGTGACCCTGCTCGGACTGTCACTGCCGTTCATCCTGTCGGGCACGCTGATCACCGAGCAAGTGTTCAACTACCCCGGCATCGGCCTGCTGGCCTTCAACGCAGCCACCCAGCAGGACTACCCGGTACTGCTCGGCGTCGTACTAGTGGTCGGAATCGCCACCGTGGCGGGCTCGCTGCTTGCCGATATCGGCTATGCGCTGCTCGACCCCAGGGTTCAGCTCGCTAGCGACGGCGGGGCCGCCAGATGACCAGACTGCACGCTGCCCGTGCTGGAGAGCAGCTATGAGCATCGAGAACGTGACGACCCTACTCAGCGCAGAAGAGCCGGCTGGCCGTCAGGAAGCAGAAGCCTCGGGCGGCTGGCTGTGGCTGCGAGCATTCACTAGCAACCGGCTGGCCGTGGCCGGCCTGGTGGTGGTGGTCGTGCTGACCTTGTTTTCGTTCCTGGGCCCGTTCTTTTACCACACGGACCAGATCCACACCAGGATCGGGATGGAGACACTCCGGCCGGGCACGGGTCATCCGCTGGGGACCGACGACGTCGGATATGACCAGATGGGCCGGCTCATGGTCGCCGGCCAGACCACCCTTGAGGTCGCCTTCGGCGCCGCGGCCGTGGCCGTCATCATCGGCGTCGCCTGGGGCGCCCTGGCCGGCTATCTGGGCGGCCTAGTCGATGCCCTGATGATGCGGATCGTGGACGCGCTGCTGGCCATCCCGGCCCTGCTGCTACTGCTCTACCTGGCCACCGTATTCCGGCCGAATGTGCTGATGCTGATCATCGTTGTCGGCCTCACCGCGTGGCTGGTGCCAGCGCGACTCGTCCGGGCCGAGGCCCTGACGCTCCGCACCCGTGAGTACGTCCTGGCTGCCAGAACCATGGGCGTGCGGACCCCCACGCTCATCGTCCGCCACATCGTCACCAACAGCATCGGAACGATCGTGGTCAACGCCACCTTCCAGGTCGCGGACGCCATCCTCGTCGTGGCAGCGCTGTCGTTCCTCGGGCTCGGCATCGCCCCGCCCGCCACCAACTGGGGCGCGATGCTGTCGAACGGGCTCAACTACACCTACTCGGACTACTGGTGGCTGACCTACCCGCCGGGCATTGCCATTGTTCTTACGGTGGTGGCGTTCAACCTGATCGGGGACGGTATGCGCGATGCCTTCGGGCTGGACACGAGGCGGCAGTGAACGCACCGGGCACACCCGTACTCCGGGTCTCGGACCTGGATGTCGACATCAAGCTGCGCCGCTCGGTGGTGCACGCCGTCCAGCGCGTCACGCTCGAGGTCGCCGAGGGCGAGACCGTCGGCATCGTCGGCGAGTCCGGATGCGGCAAGTCGACCCTGGGCCTGGCCCTGGCCGGCCTGCTGCCCTCCAACACAGTTGTGCGGGGCAGCATCCGGCTCGGCGACCGCGAAGTGGCCGGGCTCAAAGAGCGCGACCTTCGCAGCGTGCGGGGCACGGACGTCGGCATAGTGTTCCAGGACCCGATGACGTCGCTGAACCCCACTCAGCGCATTGGTGTGCAGGTCGGTGAGGCGCTGCGGGTGCAGCGCGGCGCGAGCAAGACCGAGGCCCGCGCCGCGGCGGCCGAGATGCTCGATCTGGTCGGGCTGCCCCGTCCAAATGAACAG
>DASXIA010000177.1:0-5203 GCA_036488155.1 Streptosporangiaceae bacterium
GTGGATGGTCATCGCCGGGCGCCCGGCCATGCCGTGTCTCGCGGGAACAGCGGGGACGTTGTACTGGTTCTGCTGCACGGATAGGGCGTTGTCGAACGCGCCGGCGGTGCCGGTAGCTGTCACGTCCAGGCCGTCAGCGTCTGAGGTGCTTGACAGGCCGAACGACGACAGGTAGCTCCGCAGCGCGGAGATGCTGGACCCCGGCTGGCCGTAGCTGCTGGCAAACTCGTGCACGTTCTGGTAGCCGGACGGCATCCCCGCTTGCACGTTTGCCTCGAGCTGGCCGAGGTTCCGCGCCTTCAGGATGAAGGAGACAGTCTCAGGCGTGCTCGCCGGGGTCGGGCCGAACACGCTTGCGTCCTTCAGTGCGGCGGTCCCGATGCCCTGCGGAACCGCGACCTTAGTTGCGGACGGCGGGTGTGTCGCGCCGCTGGCTGGCGCTGCCAGGCCAACCAGCATCAGCGATCCGGCTGCGCCGGCGGCGAGTACTACGCCTGACCGACGCTGCCTTGCCCACTGGAAGAGCTTCAATTCACGTGCCTCCCTCTAGTACCGTTCACCCGGGAACGCCGGGTGACGGTCGTTACCTACAGCCGCCGCCCGAGGGGCCCCACCGCATCGCGGCGACCAGGGGTTATGAGTACAACCTAAAGGCAAATAGTTAGATACGTTAATAAACGTAGAGTAATTTGTATATTACGGGAGGTAATTGGCGCTGATCAGGGCGATCTCCGTGCGCCAGCTAGCCTGTTAGGAGAACTAAGAGGCCCGCGTTTGACCATTCGCCCCCGAGCTGGGACGGCCAGAAAGTGATCGGCTTTGCCTGAGCGGATCGATTACCTCAACGACCCGAACGCGCCGTCTGCCAACAGCGTCGTCCCGGCCGCCAACGTGATAGTGGCCAACGACAAGGGCGAGATTCTCATGATCCGGCGGACCGATAACGGCAACTGGGCAGTCCCCGGCGGGGGAATGGACCTCGGTGAGTCGATCACCGACACAGCGGTGCGTGAGACCAGCGAGGAGACCGGCATCGACTGTGAGATCACTGGCCTAGTCGGTATCTACTCCAACCCGCGCCACGTGATCCACTACACCAGCGATGACGAGGTACGACAGGAATTCTCGATCGTCTTCACTGCCCGCCCGACAGGCGGCGAGCTGCGGCCGAGCAGCGAGTCATCTGAGCCAGAGTGGGTGGCACCGGCAACTGCAATCACGCTTCAAATGCATCCGTCGATGCGCCAGCGCATCCAGCACTACCTAGACAGGCAGTCCAAGCCCTACCTCGGCTGAGCCGCCCGGGCGGTGGCCGCCGCACAGCCGATCTCAGCCGTGTCCTCCAAAGTCGGTGTCGTCCTCAAAGTCGTCGTCGTCCCCGGGCTCCTGAAACCGCGGCAGCGCCAACCGGAACGGTCGCGACGACATCACTGCGCCGGTGAAGCCCAGCGCGGTCGCCGTGATGGCGAGCCCGGCCCCTTCCAGGAAGAACCAGGTACCGGGCCGCGTATGGCTCGCGGCGGCGCCTTCCAGGCCGATCAGGCCGAACACGAACGCGCCAGCCAGCACCACGGCCGCGGTCTGTACTACCGGACGCGCACGTTCCGTCACACCGCCGCAGAACGCCACGAGGATGACCGCGAGTACCGGCAGCGCCTGGACAGCGACCTGGTTGAACTGGGGTGCTACGGCCGAAGCTCGGAGCGCGAAGGCACTGACGGTCGCTGGACTGGGACCAACAGGGCCAGGCGCTGGACCGGGACCAACAGGGCCGGGCGCTGGACTGGAGCCAACACGGACGCTCGTGCCGGAACCAAGAGGGACGCTCGTGCTGGAAGCGACAGGGGCGGGACTGGGAATGGGAATCTTGGCATCGGCCAGGTTGAGGAGCTGGCATGCGCTGACGAGCACGATGAACGCAGCTATTAATAGCAGCGTCCACGCGAGCGGCTCACGGAAACGGCGCACGCTGTCCCACGATTGCGCGGTCTCAGGCCTCTCGTCGTGCTGCTGGTCATCCACGCCTAACCTCGCTGCGGCCGGGATGGTCCTGCGGTAGAACCATCGGCATCCCGGCTGGGGCCGCGACGACAGAACCCGCCTCAGCTGGGCTGGACCAGAATGCGCCGAGGCCGGCCAGCGGCGTTCCTACTTTGCAAAAAGGTTACGAACTGCCAGCTTGGTCGCGTTCTCGTCAGGCCAGAAATCGAGTTGCTGCTCCCAACTAAATGGGCCAGCATGCTCGGGTGACCTGGACAGCGCCTGAGGTAACCCGGACAGATCCGTCGAACGTCGCCGACGAGCGGACCGCCCTGCAAGACTGGCTCGACTTTCACCGCGCGACGCTGCGGTGGAAGTGCGCAGGGCTCACCGGAGAGCAGCTTGTTAGCCGGCCGGTGGCCTCCTCGACGCTGTCGCTGCTGGGCTTGATCCGGCACATGACCGAGGTAGAACGGGCCTGGTTCCTGGAGCGGTTCGCGCGCCGATCTGATCTCGCCGAGTTGTTCTGCACAGATGATTACCCTGACGGCGACTTCGATCTGACCAACGCCGCTAACGCCGAGGCAGACTTCACCAGGTACGTGGCCGAGTGCGCGGCCGCCGACGAGGCTGCCCGTGGCCACTCGCTGGACGAGACTTTCACGCGGCAGAACGGCGTGACCCAGGACCTGCGGTGGATCTACCTGCACATGATCGAGGAATACGCGCGGCATAACGGCCACGCGGACCTGCTCCGCGAGTTGATCGACGGCACGACTGGGGATTAGCGCAAGCTCGCCATCGCTCGTAATGCCTGGCTCTGTCCGCTTCAGGCTGCTATAGCCGACGGCAGATGTGACCTGGGTAGCTCGTTGACAGTGATCTGCGTCTCACTTTGAAACCTTGCGTCGTCACCTTGCGTCAGAGGTCGGTAACAAATCCACGAGCGCAGGGGAAGATTTCATGGTCAGCCACGTCCGGCATCTCACTAGCTTTGGCCGCCGTGGCCGAAAGGCAGCTGCTGTGATCGCCGGCGCCGCAGTCGCGATGCTGTGCACTGGGACGGCAGTCGCTGCCAACATGACGTCGACTCCCGAGCCGGCAGCAGCTATCGGTCACCCGATTGCTGAGCCGCGCCACCACCCCGACAAGCCGCGCACGGGCGGCGGCCGTGACGCAGTCCTGCTGAGCCCCCGTCGCGGTGTGGCGGCAGGGCGGCTCGTCCCTGGCAGGCCGTTGCTGGATCAGCTGGCCGTCGCCTGATAAGGGCTTCGTCGTCGTTGACCACGGCGCGGACGCGTTTTATGGTCGCCCGTGTGGCGGATGACATCGACTATTCCGTACCGGGTCCGCTGACGGACTTGGCCGCTGTCAGCCGGGTGGCGTTGGAGGGCATCCCCGATGAGCCCGTGGATGCGGGCCCGCGCACTCCATGGTCATCCACCCCAACGATGCCGAATCTCTGGGGCTGCCTGACGACCGCTTTGCCGAGAACCAGATCCGGCCTGCTGCCGCCTTGATCGAGGCGCTGTTGGCGCTGGACTCGGCACCTCTCGATATCCCGCGCAGCCCCGGTCGCAGAGTGATCGGCACGTGCAGGTATCCGCTGCCGACGACTCTTCCGTTGTCGCAGAGCTTTATGCGAGCGATGAGCTCAGAGTTCCTGAGACACTTATCGCCTGAAGGCGCACTCCGCCGTGCGGCTCACCTCGCCCCTGAACACCTTTCACATGGCTGAGGGTGCGCGTGCTTGCTGGCGTTGCCCGGTAAGGATCCGGTTCCCGGCACGGTCCTGATGGTCAGCAGAGCTAGATCTGCTCGAGCGGGCATCCGTCGTACGCAATCGCGATCGCGTCCGTGAACGCGTCGTCGCAACGGATCTGCATGTCGTCCACCCGGTCGACGACGGCCCAGCCGTGCGAGTTGCACAAAATCATGCCGCGGCACGACGCAAGATCCTGCACGCGGACGGTGGCCTCGGCCTGGGGGACGCCGCGCGCCGTCAGCTCACGTCGCAGTGCCAGCATCGTGATGCCATCGAGTTTGGGAGCCGCGGGCCAGATGACTGTGCCGTCACGCCAGAAGCCGACATTGGTGATGGTGCCCTCGGAAATCCTGCCGGTCTCGTCCACCAGCAAGCCATCGTCAAATCCGGCCGCCAGCGCGAACTCACGAAACCTGCCCTGCCCCCAGCTGCCTACGTGCTTGAGCTGAGCGAGCGGGCGCTGGAAATGCTGGACCGTCATGGAGTAGGGGCGGCCCAGCATCTCATGCGGTCCGCGAACTGTCACGATCAGCCCGGCCCAGAAACCGTACACTCGGACGCTCGCATCTGGCTTGCCGTCCAGCGCATGCCGGATGCGCGCGCGAATGAGGTTTCCGTCGAGCGGCTTCCCGTAGATATCGCGGTGCGCGGCCTCCAGCCGCGCAAGGTGCAGGTCAAGACCGCGCGTACGGCCGTCGCGCACCTGCATCGCCGTGAAGTGGCCCCAGCCCTCATGATCAAGCAGGGCTAGCGCCTCGTGATCAGCTTCCTGGCCGTTGACCTCTACGTGTCGCACCTCGGCTTGCACAGGCCACAGTGTGCCATGGCCGGTGCTGTGTGCTCATAACCCGCATCAACCCGGGGAACGCCCACTTCGATGCCCGCGCCCCGGCCAGCAGCACCGTTAAGCCGTCAATGGGCCGTTGTACTCGTCGTCGGTGACGTGCTCTCCCCAGTCCGCCTCCGGGCGCTCGTTGCCCGGCACGGCCTCGGTGATCGACAAGTGAGTCATAAAGTCTGCCTGCGCGGCGCCGTGCCAGTGCCACTCGCCGGGCGGCGTCCAGATGATGTCGCCAGGCCGGATCGCGGTGATGTCCCCGCCCCGGGACTGGACGAGACCTCGTCCCTCGGTGACATAGAGCGTCTGCCCGACGGCGTGCGAATGCCATGCCGTGCGAGCAGACGGACTGAATCGGACGGCGCTGACGCGGACGTGGGAGGGCGGCTCACCCCTGGCGATGCTGTCGATCCAGACGTCTCCGGTGAACCAGTCGGCTGGTCCCTTGGCAGTTGGCGGCTTGGGTAGAAGTGTCACGGCAACTCCTTGTTGATGTGAATGTCAGTGCGATAGTCCCCGCGGGGGAGGGTGGCAGGCAGGTCGCGACGGGAGTTGATCCGATCTAGCGGTAGGCATTGGCCGGGACCCAGGGCATGGTCGGCCCCCGGGGTATGACCCGA
>DASXIA010000182.1:0-4625 GCA_036488155.1 Streptosporangiaceae bacterium
TCTTCGCCCTGATCACGACCGCTGCTGTGCTCCTCGCCGGGCCGCCAAGCGGGAAACCGCCACGCCTGCCAGGCACCTTGCGGGTCACGATAGTCGCGGCCGCAGTGCTCGTTGGCTGCGCGATCGGCATCGCGGTGGTCGCCCTGGGCGATCATCATTTCATCGACACCGTTGGCGGCGCGGCCGTCGGTATCGCAGTAGTGCTGGCCGCCACGTTCCTGCTCGACCTGCCGGGCAGCCGGAGCCTGCTCGGATTCGCATGGGCGAGCCGACGCCCGCCGACGGCGGACGCGCCGCTGCCGTATCAGGCCGACCCGGTAGCTGGCGAGGAGCGCTAGCCTAGGGGCGCGCCAGCCGCCGCCGGGCCTCCCCCGAAGCTCCATCGCCCCGTACGCGAGCACTGTGACGTCCGCCCCGGTCCGCCCGAGCGTGCGCTTTTCCAGCGTCACCGTCGACTCCCTCTCGGGTGGTTATAGCTAACGACGGCAAACCGTCAACCGCCAGTCAAGGCCGGCCGCGCCTGATGACGGCTCTGATTTTCGCTGCTAGCGTCGATGACATGAGCGATCTCCCGCTCATCGACGCGACGGGCCTGACCCGAGCGCAGCGACTCGGACGTGCATGCGTTTCGTGCCACAAGCGCTTCCCGAGGCCCACGGTCGCCGTTGGTCTGACCGGAGCAGGCGACCTTCTTTATCGCTGTCCTGAGTGCATCGTCGTGCTCGAGCCTGTTAGTTCGCATTCGCCCCGAGTCCATACCGTAAGCCCTAAGTCCGGCCGGTCGTCGTAACCGCGTCCAGTCATAGCCGGGCCGAGGTAACCGGGGTCCAGGCTTGGCATTCCGGGCGTAGCCTCGCTGCCCAGGGGCGTGCCAGTGCGAAGCCGGAGGACGGGCTGCCGATGGGCCGAGGTCACAGGGGTCTGACAGGTCATAAATTGCGCCAGGCAGCGTGCCTGCTCGGCTGCGCCGCGGCGGCCAGCGTCATCATCGCGCCGCCCGCGCTGGCGTCGACGCACTCAACGGGCCACGCCAACTCTCCTGACTGGACGGTGTACCACGGTGATCCGGCGGGCAGCGGAGTCGCCGCCGGGGTGAGTTCAGTAGATACGTCTGCCAAGGCGTGGACGTCGCCCACACTGGACGGGCAACTGTTCGTCTTATCGACGCGCAAACCCCGACTCCCACGGCGCCGTCTCAGCATCCGGGAACGCCCAAAGCCATGCTCCCCGTCCCATCACAGGTTCCGAACCGTTCCGTGGCCGCCGGCCGCGGGTCAAGCGTCGGCGTAAGCCGGTCCCGAAAGCGGCGGCCGGAATGCCGCCTTCTACGCGGTGACCGCGAGCCGGACAATCGGGTGCGAGGTGGACGGCCCTTGTGCAGCTCCCGGTCAGTGCGACGAATGAGCATGCTAGCTCTGCGGTGCTATCGGACGTGGGACGGCGCGGACGCGCGGCGCGGGGACTGCCCAAGGCCGCCTTGATATACGTACGGCTCAATTCGGCAACGTGCGGCGGACAGCGGCGGTAACGGCGGGGTTGGCTCCGCGCTAGAGGGCCTGCTACCGCTCGTGGCTTATGGCGAGGCGAGTCCGGCACCCGGCCTAGAGACGTGACGGCCGCCGGCTGCACCAGCGCATATAGTCACGGGTTGTGCCCGGCCAGCTTTCCGCCCTCGATGTCGCCGTCCGGCAGCTTTATGAAACGCTCGCAGAGTGCCATCGCCGCGCTGAGCTGCGAAACGACTTCTGCGCCCATTGTGTGTCGCAGCACCAGGCCGATGAACTAGTGAGCACTCCTGTGCGCGACCTAGAACCCGCCTTGATTCGGATTTTTGTAGCCGACGCGATCTCCTGGACCTGGGGCACGCCGGACGATCTGTGGTGTTATCTGCCTCGCGTCCTAGAACTTGTCGCCGCTGGCGAGTTCGGCCGATATGACATCGGCGGGCTGTTCACGGCAATGAGAGCAGGCTGGAGTGATTGGCGATGCGACCAGAGAGACGCGGTGACTGGGTACCTGAACGCTCTGTGGCGGGCAACCATCGGTGGATACTGGCTGCCCTGCAAGCTTGATGTCCTTGATCTGCTCGAGGCGGCAGGAGACCTCGGCATCCCGGTGGACTCCTTCCTGCATGCGTGGGAGACAGATAGCAGCGAACCTGCGGCGCTGCATCTGGCTTGGCTCATCCGCCACCGTCCCTCGCGGCGGGGCAGGGGGGCTGCGGAGTGGTCTCAGGCCACGAACCAGTGGATGAGGGGACCCGGCTCCAGACGTGTCCTTGCCTCGGCGGTGGCGGTCGCCAGCACGCCGGAGATCGCCGACAACTTGTCGGGTGCACTAGGCATTCTTGATACCTGGGAGGACCCTAGCGACTGAACTTGTTGCGGCGGTTCCGGCGCCGTTCGTCGCTACCGCCCGGACGTGCCATCGATCTGCTCGCGCAGGATATCGGCGTGCCCGGCATGCCGGGCAGTCTCAGAGGGCCCACCGGATATGAGCCCGGTCCGCAGCGAAAATTAGTAGATACGAGCCGTGAGCCGCGAGACCGTTCGGGGGATGGCTGTGCACATCGACGAGACTCGGCAGAACGAACCCCGCACCGACCTTCACTTCGGCCGGTCACGTAGCGTGTGAAGGGGTGGTGGCCTGCGTCGGGGGCGTTACCGTCTCTCCAGACGACCGGTGCTTCGCGCCACACCAACCGCCCGCTCGGCGTCCTCGGCGGCCAGATCGGCATTGATTGCCGCACCGGCGGTCAGTCCTGCGGCCGCGGAGGTAATGACCTGTGCCTGAATGTTGGCGAGATTGCCGGCTACCCAGACGCCGGGCACACTAGTCGCGCCGGACGGATCGGCCTGGATCTGGGTCCCGACCACCTGCCCGCCCGCAGTCACCTCGACTGGGGCCAGGCCGAGCGGCGCGAGCAGTTCCGCGTTCGCAGTCATCCGGGGTGCCACGATGAGAGCGTCCAGGGGCACGCGACTACCGTCGGCGAGTCTTACTCCGGTCAGGCCGTTGTCGCTGGCCTCCACCTGGACTACTGCGCCCTCGATGACCGCGATGCCGAGCGCGGCGAATTGTTCGCGCTGCTCATGCATCAGTTCCGGTACGGTGTGGGCCAGCACGGTCACGTGCTTGCTGAGCTGGCGGAACAGCAGTGCCTGGTGTACCGCGCCAGGCCCGGTGGCCAGGATGCCGATCCGCTGGTCCCGTACTTCCCACCCGTGGCAGTACGGGCAGTGCAGCACATCGATGCCCCACCGCTCAGCCAGGCCCGGCACATCCGGAAGCTCATCGCGCAGACCCGTCGCCATCAGCAGCCGTCGCGCGGTCACCGCCCGGTCGCCGATCTGGACGGCGAAGCGCTCGCCGTCCCGGCTCAGCGTCTTGACCCGGCCGGTCTCGACGGCGCCCCCGTACCTGACCACCTCCTCGCGGCCTGCCGCGTAGACGTGTGCCGGCCGCGTGCCGTCGCGAGTGAGGAAGTTGTGCACGTGCCCGGCCGGGGCGTTGCGCGGCTCGCCCGCGTCCACCACCAGCACCGAGCGGCGGGACCTGGCCAGCGCGACCGCCCCGGCCAGCCCGGCCGCGCCGCCGCCGACCACCACGACGTCATAGCTGTTGTTCATGCGCCCACGATGAGCCCGCAGCATGCGATTTGACAAATCTGCTTGCCAAAGCAGCAATAGATACGTGGACGAAGACCGTGTGCTCGACGCAGTCGGCCCGCGCTTGCGGGCGCTGCGCCAGCAGCGCGGCGCCACGCTCGCCAGCGTGTCGGCGGCCACTGGCATCTCGGTCAGCACGCTGTCGCGGCTGGAATCGGGCGGCCGCAAGCCAACCCTGGAGTTGCTGCTGGCCCTATCGCGCGCATACCAGGCGCCGCTCGACGAACTCGTCGGCATGCCGCCGCCTGGCGACCCGCGCGTGCGCGCCAGGCCTGTGCGCCGCGACGGCCGCACCCTCATCCCGCTAACACAGCGGCCAGGCGGGCCGCGGGCGTACAAGATGCTCCTGCCGCCCGCCGAGCCCGAGGCCGAGCTGCGAACCCACGAGGGCTACGAATGGATGTATGTCCTGTCCGGCCGCGTGCGGCTGCGGCTCGCCGACCTCGACTTCGTGATGAAGACAGGCGAGGCTGCCGAGTTCGACACCCGCACCCCGCATTGGTTCGGCGGCGCCGGCCCAGAACCCGCCGAACTGCTCGTCCTGTTCGGGCCTCAGGGCGAACGCATGCACATCCGCGCGCGCCCACGCACCAGCTATTGACCTTGAATGCGTGATGGGGCCGGGTGCTGACGGGCGTGTCCTGCCGGCTGTGTAAACGCCCTGGCCCGACGATGAGCCGCAGGAACGCGGAAGGACACGCAATGACGGACACTGCGATGCTGCCGCGTAAGAACGGTCGCCAGCCGGCGCCGCTGATCAATGAGCAACTGGCCGATCAGCTGCCGGGCAAGGCCCGGTCCGTCAGCGGGCCGGTCCCCCGCCAGAACTCGTCCGGCAGCTCGGCTACCTCGTTCCCGGACCGTTCCAAGTCCGCGGCCCACGGCAGCATGCGCTGGAACGTCGGCTCGCCGCCGTCGGCGAGCTGCCGGATCATCGCGACGTTGCGCTCGACCCGT
>DASXIA010000183.1:0-5957 GCA_036488155.1 Streptosporangiaceae bacterium
CCGGCCCGCCCCGCTTCCTGGGCCTGGTGCGCCCTGCCGTCGGCGAGAACCGTGGCTGCATCGGCAGTTTCGGGCTTGAACTGTCGGCAGGGCGTGCCACGATCGAAGGCGTAGCAGGGTCGGGCTGGAGGATGCGGTGAAGTTCAGGGTCGAGCGTGAAGTACTGGGCGAGGCCGTGTCCTGGGTGGCACGCGAGCTACCGAGCAGGCCGGTCGTCCCCGTGCTGTCCGGGTTGCTGCTGGAAGCTGACGGCGGCGAGCTGACGCTGTCGTGTTTCGACTACGAGGTATCCGCGCGTGCTCGGATACCTGCCGAGGTTGGCGAGCCTGGCGTCGCGCTGGTGCCTGGCCGGCTGCTCGCCGAGATTACCAAGAGCCTGCCGCCGGCCGAGGTCGAGGTCGCCAGCGCGGCCGACATGCTGATCCTGACCTGTGGCAGTGCCGAGTTCGCGCTGGTCTCGCTCCCGCTGGAGGACTATCCGAAGTTGCCCGAACTGCCGCCCGCCGCCGGCACTGTCGACGGCGGCGCGCTAGCGATAGCAGCAGCTCAGGTGGTGCCGTCAGCCAGCCGTGATGACACGCTGCCGATGCTGACCGGCGTCTGCATGGAATTCGACGGGAGCAATCTGACGCTCGCAGCCACTGACCGGTACCGGCTCGCGGTCCGCACGGTCGGCTGGGAGCCTGCGGACGCGTCGATTCATGCGTCCGCGCTCGTTCCGGCCAGAACACTGGCCGATGTCGCCCGGACGATGGGCCCGGGACGACCGGTGACGATCGCTTTCGGCCAGCCCGACCCGGACGCAGGCAGGCCAGCAGACGGCCTGATCAGTTTCGAAGGGGGCGGCCGACGCCTGGTCGCTCGGCTGATCGGTGCCGAGTTCATCAAGTACGCGTCGCGGTTCCCGAAGAGCTTTGAGGCGAGCGCCGAGTTGCCGGCTGTGCCGTTCACCGAGGCCGTGCGCAGAGTCTCACTGGTGGCTGATCGCACGACGCCGGTGCAGTTGGCGTTCCACCGTGATGTCGTGGTGATCGAGGCGCAATCCGACGGGCGGGCGAGGGCGGTGGAGTCAGTGCCGGTCGGGTTCGCCGGCGCTGACCGGGCGATCTCCTTCAACCCGCACTACCTGCTCGACGGACTCGCGGCTGCCGGGCTCACCGGCCAGGGGCAATCGACCGGGAACGGCGGCGACGGATCGGCTGCGCCGGGCCGGATCAGGCTGGAGTTCACGAGCCCGGCCAAGCCGGCGCTGATCACCTGGGTCGGCGGTGATACCTCAACCGGTGTCACCGGGGCCGAAGGTCATTCAACTGGCGACGTCCCCGGCCCGGGCGACGCGCAGCCGGATTATCCGGCCGACTTCCGGTACCTGGTCGTTCCGCTGCGCACTCCGGCGGTCGGCTAACTGGAATTGCCAGCCAACGGGAGCTCCGATGCGCGGTGCCTGTGTGCTATCAGCGCCTACGCGCGCCACGGAAAATGCGCCGGAGCAAGCCGCGGATGACCGTAAAGATCGCGACCAGCAATCCGACGCGGCCCGGCCATGCGAAGTGCACGCCAACGAGCAGGACGTGGTAGACGAGTAGCCAGCTGGCGATGGCCGCGAGCAGGGCGGAGAGCCCTGCGAAACCGCCGCGGGGCCGGCTGTGGCCGTGCCAGTTGCCGCCGTGCCAGTTGCCGCCAGACCAGCTGACGGGCCAGTCGCCTCCGGTGCTGACGGCACTGGCCGGTACCGGGCCGGGCCAGCCGCCGCCGGCAGCCGAGCCAGACGCCGGAGGTCCGCTGGCGAGGCTTGACGACCGGTTCGTGCGGGAGCTTGGCAGCGGCCCGCCGCCAGAGCGGATATGGGGCAGGTCGGCGGTCAGCCGGCTGAGATCGGCCTGCGTCTTCGCGGCGAATACAGCGTCCAGCCGCTGGTTGAACTCTTCGAGCGTCAGCCGGCCGTGTGCGTAATGCTCCTGCAGTTCGGCGGCGACAGCGTCGCGCTCCCGGTCCCCGATGCGCAAACTCGGCTGCGTAGCCATCTGCCCTCCGTGCCCCTATCACACAGCGTGATTGTGAAACGATATATCGCGAGCAGGCAGGCTGCAACCCGGGTCGGCCCCGCGATGCTGCGATTTGCGCATCAGCGGGCTCGGAGGGCGGGGAGGGAAGCGCTAATTCAAGAAGTAGCTGCTGCCGCCGGACTGAGGGTTAGTCACCATCGCAGGCACCGTGAATGCTCCTGCGTGGGCGAACACCAATGTCAGGGTGATCTCGGTGCCGGACCGCATCGGACCCGCGTGAGTGACAAGCAGATGCGAGCCGTTCGGATCGAGGCCGACGAAGCTCTTGGCCGGAATGGTGATGAACGGCACACTGCGCATCTGGACCTGCCCCGAGCGCACCGGTGAGCGCAACGTCACTCGCCCGCCCACGCTGAGCCTGGCGGAGATGAGCTTGGTCTGCGGGCCGTTGTTCTGCACGTCAACGTAGATGTCGGTGATGCGGCTGGCGCCCGGCTCGCTCACTTGCGCGGAACTGAGCTTGATCACCGGACCAGCCTGGGCGGCGGGGACCGAGCAACCGGCGGCCAGGCAGGTGCCGAGGACCGCGACCAGGCTCGCGGCCGCCTTGCTCGCCGTCCCGGAAGCCCTGACGATGCGGGAAGCCCTGACGATCCAGGAAGCTCCGGCGACCCCCGAAGAAACTCGGCCGCGCGAAGCCAGAACCGACGATCGCGTCGGCGCGGATTTCCGCGTCCGTGCGGATGTGGGCGTTCCCGGCATGATGACTGACCTTACCTATCTGGGCAGCAGCAATGTTCTCACGCCCGGCGACCGCACCTCAGTCTGGGACTCTGCCCGGCTGCCCGCAGTGGCAATGGCGCTAGGAAGCGCTGCCCGAACCAGCGCTTACCGCCGTCACCGTCAAGATCGACTTGCGGTTGTTCGCGCAGGTCTGAGCCTTGTACCGGACATAGATGCTGCCGTGGTCGCCGGGCGGGTAGATCCGCAGCCAGTCGGCGCTCGTCAGCCGGCAGTCGGGGTAAGCCCCGGCGTCGTGAATGGCGAGCAGCGCGTTCGCCTTGCCCCCCGGAGCAAGCGTCAGCTGGGTTGACTTGACAGCCCGATTTCTCGCTGCGGGCGCGCCGACCTGGCTGCCGCCCTCGGAAGTGACGAAGGACACACCGGGGTAGCCGAACAACGTGCAACTGGACGCCGAGGTGTTCGTCAGCACGATCACCTGGTAGATCGTCCCTGCGGTGCCCTGCGACCCGCCTAGCTGCGCGTGCAGGCCTGAGGCTAGGCACCCGGCTGTCCCGCTCTGGGCGGCCGGGCTGCTAGTCGCGGCGGTGCCGGCCGCGGATGTGGTCGCCCCTGGTGTGCTGACAGCCGAGCCGGGGCTCCTGGTCCCGGATTGCGCCGGAGCGGCGCTGGGCGCGGCCGTGCTGCCACAGGCAGCGATGAAGCCGCAGGCCGCGAGCAGCCCGCAGGTGCTGGCCAGGGCGGCCGCGGCACGCTGCGCAGGGGAGAGCCGAGAGCGGATCATGCCGACTTCCTTAGCGAGAGGGGCTTGCGCCGGACGGCGGACCGATCAGGAGCTAAGACGCTCCGGTGTCCGCCAAGGTTGGACCCGTCTGTCCGAGCTCCTATAACGCTTTAGTACTCTGTGCCCGATTGCTGCCGAGTGCCCTGGGCCGCTACATCGATAGGAACTTGTGACATATCGTGCATCACTTCGACACCGGGTCCGAACTACGCTGCTGCGAGCCGAAGCCGGCATGGGCATTCAGGCCCCGTCGGCATGGTGTGACCTGTCCGACGGTCCCTGACCTTGACCGGCTTCGGACGCCAGTGGATGATCCGGCGGTGTAGAACCGACCCGAACTGCGCGAAACAGGGCTTAAGGCCCGATTGCGCGAGTCCATATGTATCTTGTCATAGTGGGTTGGTAACAGCGCGCGCGCGGAGAGTCACGGCGCATCGGTTATGAACCGGCTCGGGCGTGCTACTAGCGCCGCAACGAAGGAGTACAAATGTTTCAACGCAGACGCAAAATAGGCGTCGCGGGGGTCGCGGCGGTGGCCGCGACCGCGCTGCTGGCCGCAGGGTGCGGTTCCAGTTCGAGCAACAGCAACACCGGTACGTCCAGCGGCTCCGTCAAGGGCGCTGTCGCCACGCTTTCCAACCTCAACGGAGCGGGTGCCAACTGCATCCTCCCGTTCGAGGGCACCCAGTGCTACAGCGTGGAGAACTATGACGACTTCATGAACCTCATGACGTTGCCGCTGTACCAGTTCGGCGGCAACAGCAGCACTTCGATCGGGGTGAACTACCCGCTCTCGCCCGCATCTGCCCCTGTCTACACCGGTGGCGGCAAGACCGTCACGATCCAGATGAAGGGCTGGAAGTGGTCGAACGGGGAGGCCGTTGACGCCCAGGACGTGGTCTTCTTCCTGAACATGTTCGAGGCGGAGAAGGCCAACTATGCCGGCTACACCCCCGGCCTGCTGCCGGACAACCTGACGTCCTACTCGGCGACCGGGAAGAACACGCTGGTCCTGCACCTGAAGCAGGCCTACTCGAGCATCTGGTTCACCTACAACCAGCTCGCTGTCCTGTACCCGATGCCGCTGGCCTGGGATGTGACAAAGGCGGGCGCCGCAGCAGGCAGCGGCGGTTGCGCCGCTGACAGCGCAGCCGACGGCTGGGCCAAGTGCAAGGCCGTCTTCACGTACCTGAACGCCCAGAACAAGGACACCGCGACGTATGCGACCAACCCGCTGTGGCAGGTCAACGACGGGCCGTGGAAGCTCTCGGCGTTCAACATCGACGGCAACTACACGTTCGTGCCGAACAAGGACTACTCCGGCAGCCCCAAGCCGTCTATCGCTCAGCTGGTGTTCAAGAACTACACCTCCGACACCGCGATCTTCACGGCGCTGAAGACCGGTGAGGTCAGCCTCAGCGCTCCGCAGAGCTTCCCCCCGACCGAGCTGGGTCCGGCGGTAGGCAAGACGTTCCTGCCGGCCAGCAACCCGCTGCAGTCGGCCGGGTACACCCTGAAGCCCCAGTACGAGTTCGGTATCGGCTTCGCCTATATCAACTTCAACAACCCGACCTACGGGCCGGCGTTCAAGCAGCTGTACTTCCGCCAGGCCATGACCATGCTTGACAACCAGCCCGGCATGGACTCCGCGGTCGGCCGCGGCTACACCTACCCGACCTCGGCGGGTGTCCCGCCGGAGCCGGCCAGCCAGTGGACCACCCCGCTGATGGCGGAGAACAACGGCCAGGGCCCGTACCCGTACAACCCGACTAAGGCCAAGGCGCTTCTTGCCTCTCACGGCTGGAAGGTTGTCGGCGGCGTGCTGACCTGCCAGTCGGCTGGCACGGGCGCCGCTGACTGCGGTGCTGGCGTTAAGAAGGGGACGCAGGCCAAGTTCCAGATTCTCTACACTTCTGGCAACTCCGTTACGGCGGGCGATGCCGACATCCTGAAGTCGGGCTTCGCGCAGGCGGGCATCCAGCTCACCACCACCGCCGAGACCTTCAACACGCTGCTCACCGACACCGTGCCCTGTAAGCCGACCCAGGCCAGCTGCAAGTGGACGTTCCTGTTCCTCGGCGGCTGGCTGTTCAACGGGCCTGGCTACGAGCCGACTGGTGAGGCGCTGTACCAGACCGGCGTGCCCAGCAACTCCGGCAGCTACTCGGACTCGAAGATGGACTCGCTGATCAATGCGACCCACACCAGCAACAGCCTGTCTGCCTTCGACGCGTTCGCCAACTACAACGCGCAGCAGGTACCGGCGCTGTGGACGCCCTGGAACACGGTAACGACAGCGGTCAGCAACGACATGCACAACGTCAACCTGAACCCGCTGCTGACGCTGTACCCGCAGTTCTGGTCCTGCAGCAGCAAGACCTGCTGAGCAGGTCCTGAGGTAGGAACGGCAAGTGCAGTAACGGCCG
>DASXIA010000231.1:0-24391 GCA_036488155.1 Streptosporangiaceae bacterium
ATCATCAGCGCGATCAACGCCGCCTGGGCGCAGACGCACCCGAGCAACACTAGGCTGATCGTCGCCGGCACCGACGACGACCTGTGGCAGTCCTATCTGTCGGACAACTCGCAGGCCGCTTGCGACTTCGTCAAGAGCTACCTGTGGAACCACACCGCTCAGGGTTTCGACGTCAACAAGAACCCCGTCACCGTCCAGCACTCGGGCCTCGCTCAGATCTGGGCCGGCGCTGCCGCCGCCAGCTTCTTCGGCGTCGCGGTCGACAACGGCCATTACCCGGACGTCTTCGGCAAGGTCCAGGAGGGCGTCGTCTACTCGGGGCCGACCAAGCTTGCCGAGCACGGTGGTATGAACACCGGCGACCGTCACGTCCTGATGGTTGTGAACGGCCCGGGCATCCCGGCTCAGGTCGAGTCCAGTTCCGTCGAGACCACCCAGGTCGCACCGACGATCCTCGCCCTCCTGGGGCTCAACCCGAACAAGCTGACGGCCGTCAAGATTGAGGGCACGCAAGTCCTTCCCGGCCTCGGTGGACGCAGGCTGGGACACTGACCGGGCGCGGGATGCACGTCGGCTAACTGGCAGCACTAAACAGGAGGCCGGGGCGAATCGCCCCGGCCTCCTCTGCTTTCGACGACACTAAAAAACTGGCGTTCACCTGGGTGTCGGGTTGGCCCCGGCGGCCCCGACGGGTCAATTACGGTGCGACGATTCATCAGGCAATCTGCGCAGCCACTTGCCGCGCAAGGGTATGACTGGCGGCCATTCGGGGTCTACTTCCTGACGCTTCTCGAACCCTCGCGGGACGACCGGACTCTGGCCCTGACCGCAAGGTCGGCCAGCCGTTTCCCACGGCAGCTCTCTCGACCTCAAAATCAGCTGAGTTGACGCTCATGCCGCTGCCGGTGCATCCTGTGCCCGCCTTTGCGGTGAGGCTGGCGATGGCGTGCACTGATTCGAGGGCTTGTCGAGCCGCAGCTGCTCGTAATAGGCCGCAGATCCGCTCCGGGCCGAGCCCGTCGTCGAGGGCGTGCTGCGCCTGAGCGCCGTGCACAGGATGCCTAGTCGCCCGTTAGTTGTCCACAGCGCGCTGGCTGGATCTGCGGGCGAGCCGCTGGTTCGGGCAGGGTCGTGGCCGGAGGTGGTCACGATGAGTCCCGATGGCGAGCGCCGGGCGCGGGTGGCGCTGAGTTTCCTGGCCAAGCCAGGCGATCCAGTCCTCGGGGCAGCGCTGCGCTCCCGGACCGCGAGCGAGCTGCTGGCGCTGGTTACCGGCGCGGACACCGATGGCGAGGCGCTGCTGGCCGACCAGGCGGAAGATGCCGCTCTGGGCCGGGCGCTGCCGCGATGGCGGGACAGATTGGGCGAGGTGCCGAGTGTCGTCCGGCTGGCCGCCTGGCAGCGAGGCGGGCTGCGGCTGGTGCTGCCGGGCGATGCGGAGTGGCCTACCCAGCTGGACGATCTGGGCGATGCCCGGCCGCTGGTGCTGTGGGTGCGCGGCACGGCTGACCTCCGATTCGCGTGCCTCAACTCGGTGTCTATGGTCGGATCCAGGGCGGCATCCGGCTATGGCAATCACGTTGCCGTAGAGATGGCGGCGACCCTTGCTGAGCGCGGCATCACTGTGGTGTCCGGCGGCGCATTCGGGATCGATGCCAGCTCGCATCGCGGCGCGCTGGCTGGCAGTGGCGCAACCGTGGCCGTTCTGGCCGGCGGTCTGGAGTTTGGCTATCCGCGGGGCCACGCTGACCTGTTTCTCGACGTAGCTGCTCACGGCGCGCTGATCAGTGAGTGCCCTCCGGGCCGCGGGCCGACCCGGCCAGGGTTCCTGGTCCGGAACCGGATCATTGCCGCGCTCAGCCGTGGCACGGTGGTTGTCGAGGCGGCGCTGCGCAGTGGCGCCCTCAACTCGGCGCGGCACGCGCGGGAGCTGTGCAGGCCGGTCATGGCAGTGCCAGGGCCCGTCACCTCCGAGCAGTCAGCCGGCTGTCACGAGCTGATCCGGGACTACGGCGCGATGTGCGTTACCTGCGCGAGTGACGTCTTAGAGCACATCGGAGCCCCTGGCGGGACTGGCGGCGGACTCAGGCTCGGGCCGGCCGTTCCCAGGGACACGCTCGACCCGGTAACACTGGCCGTGCTGGAGGAGTTGCCACTACGTGGCGGCCGCGGTCCGGCGAGCGTCGCCGTCCGGGCTGGCGTGGACCTTGATACCGCGTTGCGGTGCCTCGGGTTCCTGGCCGCCAGCGGTTTCGCTGAACGGTGCGAACTGGGCTGGCGGGCAATAAAGATCGCGTGACGGGCGTCGCGCGCTGCCGGATCGAACCGGATCGCCTTGCTCGCGCCCGGCACGGTGGGGTTCATGCAGTTAAGGGCAGTAATCTGCAGGAAGGCCGTAACGAGATGGTCCAGGATGATTTGCCCAGACCGACTGGCCTCGACACAGCGCTGCCTCGTGGCTGCGCGGGAGCGGGTTAGTCTCATACATGCACTACTCGATCTTGGTTTCTCGCAAATCCTGCCCGATATCGGGCAGGATTCTTGCAGAACTCGCCGCCGAACGGCCATGATGGGCGCCGTGCCCGGAGCGCTTTCGCATAGCGACTTGATGGATCACCTGATCCGTACCTGCCCGCTCAGCCCGGCTGAAGCCGCCCGCGTGGTGGCAGACGTTCTGGGGTACTTTTCCGAATCGCCCGATACCTTCGTGCGCCGACGGCACCGCGAGCTCAAAGCCCGCGGGCTGACAAATGACCTGGCCTTCGCGCAGATCGCGGCTGAGATGCCGCAACGGCGCTACGCGGCACCGGAGTTCTCGCTGCGCCAGCTGCGCAGGATCGTCTACGGATAAGGAGCAGAAGCCTTGTGCGGAATAGTCGCCTATATCGGGAATCGAGACAGTGTCCCTATCCTGCTCGAAGGACTGGCCAGGCTCGAATACCGGGGATACGACTCTGCCGGGATCGCGGTCGTGAGCCGGGGTGGCGACCTGCGTGTGCGCAAGGCGAAAGGCAGGGTCTCCGAGCTCGCCGCTAATGTTCCGGCCAGGCTCAAGGGCAGTCCTGGAATCGGGCACACGCGCTGGGCAACTCACGGGGAGCCAAGCGACGATAACGCCCACCCGCACGTCTGCGGGCCGATTGCCATCGTTCATAACGGGATCATCGAGAACGCTGAGGAACTTCGGACCAGCCTCATCGCTAGCGGCGCCAAGTTCTCCTCACAGACCGACAGCGAGATATTCGCTCACCTGATCGCGGCGCACGGCGGGGCGGCTGACGACTCGCAGCCGGGGGACCTCGAGGATGCGGTCCGGCAGGCACTGAAATCGGTCGTCGGCGCCTACGGGCTTGCCGTGCTCGATGCCCGCAGCCCGGACCGGCTCGTCGTGGCCCGGAACGGCTCCCCGGTCCTGCTCGGCATCGGGGATAAAGAGATGTTCGCCGCCTCCGATGTCTCGGCCCTGGTTCGCTACACCCGGCAGGTCGTCCACCTGGACGACGGGGAGATAGCCACATTGCACGCCGACGGGTTCCGCACATCCACGCTGGACGCGCGACGGACCACGAAACAAGCCGCTGTGGTCGAGGCGGATGCAGCCAGCTATGAGGCTGATGGCCACGCGCACTTCATGCACAAGGAGATTCACGAGCAGCCCGGTGTTGTCGAGCGCGTGCTACGCGGGCGCCTCGACTCCCGGTTCAACACCGCGCACCTCGGCGGGCTCAACATGGATCCGCGCGAGGCACGCGCTATCAGGCGGGTGAAAATCCTGGGCTGCGGTTCGGCGTACTACTCGGGAGTGCTCGGCGCCCAGCTGATCGAGGAGCTCGCGAGGGTGCCGGCGGACGCGGAGCCGGCCTCCGAGTTCCGGTACCGCGGGCCCGTCATCGAGGAAGGCACCCTGTACATCGGGGTAAGCCAGTCCGGCGAGACCTATGACACGCTCGCCGCGGTGCAGGAGGTCAAGCGCAAAGGCGGCCATGTACTCGGCGTCGTCAACACCGTAGGCAGCACGATCGCCAGGGAAGTCGACGGCGGTGTTTACCTCCACGCCGGCCCTGAAGTGAGCGTTACCTCGACCAAATCCTTCACCGCGACCGCCACTGTCTTCGCGCTGCTGGCCTTGCACCTTGCCCGGATTCATGACCTGTCGCCAGCCGATGGCCGGCGGATTTCCGATGGCTTGCGCAAGCTGCCCGGGCAGATCGCCCAGATCCTCGCCATGGAAGAAGAGATCGCTAGCCTGGCCAAGGAGTTCGCGGGATATCCAGGCATGTTTTTTGTGGGGCGAGTCCGCGGCTGGCCCGTGGCGAGGGAGGGCGCGCAAAAGCTCAAGGAGGTGTCCTACCTGCACGCGGAGGCTTACCCGGCGAGTGAGCTCAAGCACGGCCCGCTGGCGCTTGTCGGGCCGGGGCTCCCGACGGTTGCGATCGTTCCCGATGACGAGCTCATCGACAAGAACCTGGCCACGCTGGGCGAGATCAAGGCACGGCGCGGGCGCGTGCTGCTCGTCGGCCACTCCAAGCCTGACGGTGGACTCGCCGACAACGTGCTAGCGATACCCAAGAACGAGCATGAGCTCGACCCGATCCTGCTCTCTGTGCCGCTGCAGTTGCTGGCCTACCACGCCGCGGTGGCGCTGGGCAACGATGTCGACCGGCCGCGCAACCTAGCCAAGAGCGTGACGGTCGAGTGACCTTCAAGCTCATGGGCGCCGGCCTAGTGGTGCTGTAACCCACCTCCGGGACACCCATAAGGATCATTCGGGCGGGAACGCGCGGTTACCGGGCGCCGACTTGGCCGAGGAGGCGGTCGGCTGCTCGAATGCCTCGATATGGCCACCCCGGCGGCCGGTCCGCCAGCGGAGGAACCCGTACCGCGTTTCGAGCCCGGTACCGGGCGGCCTGGTGCCGCACACTGGCCTTATGAAGTCGGAAGCTGTGCGGGCAGGTCAGGCGGTGCCGGCCGGCAAGACTGCGCCTGCGGGCAAGACTGCGCCTGCGGGCAAGGCTGTGCCTGCGGGCAAGACTGTGCGCGCGAGGCGTTCCGTGCGGGCGAGTCAGCACCTCCAGGCTGACGGGGCCACCCAGGCTGGCCGCACCGCGCGGGCTGACGGGAAGCAACCACCGCCGGCGCTGCCCGAGCAGATGACACTGGCGCTGACCGCCTTCGGCCGCCACTTGAGTTCCGAGCGCGGCTTGTCGCCGCACACGGTCCGCGCCTATCTCGGTGACATTTCCGCCTTGCTGGCGTTCGCCGCGCAGGATGGCTGCGCTGAGGTGGCGGGCGTGGATATCTCCGTGCTCAGGGGCTGGCTAGGCAGCCAGCATCGGGCGGGCCAGGCGCGGACGAGCATCGCCAGGAGGGCCGCCTCGGCGCGAGCGTTCACCGCGTTCGCGCACCGGCGTGGACTGCTCGCTGCAGATGCCGGGGCTCAGCTCGCCAGTCCTAAGGTGCACCGCCGCCTGCCCGAGGTGCTAGCCCAGGAGCAGATGGCTGCCGTGCTTGCGGCCGGACCGGGGAGCGCTGAGCCGCGTACCGGTGAACCGCCGGGTACGGATGAGCCAGGGAGCGCAGGGCCGTGCAGCGGTGGGCCGGGGAATGGTGGGCTTGGGAGTTCCGGGCGGTACCGCAACGCTGACGGCGCCGCGCTCGCCGAGGCCCTGGCGCTCCGCGACACCGCGATCATGGAACTGCTGTACGCCACTGGCATCCGCGTCAGCGAGCTGTGCGGGCTGGACAGCCGCGATCTCGACACCTCCCGGCGAACCGTGCGGGTGCTGGGAAAGGGCAGCAAAGAGCGAGTGGTACCAGTGGGCATCCCGGCTGTCCGGGCGGTGCTTGCCTGGCTTGACGAGGGCCGTCCGGTTGTCCTGGCCGAGGCCGACCGGTCCAGGACGCACAGTCGGTCCGAAACGCACGGTGCTGCGGCTGGCAACGCTCTCTTCCTCGGGGCCCGAGCCGGCCGGGTGGGGCCGCGCACAGTCCGCCGGGTCGTCCACGACCGGATCGCGGCGACCGGGTCGGTGCCTGACACCGGGCCGCACGGCCTTCGGCACACAGCGGCCACCCACCTGCTGGAAGGCGGGGCTGATCTGCGCAGCGTGCAGGAGATGCTCGGCCATGCCTCGCTGGCGACGACCCAGCTCTACACACATGTCAGCATCGATCGGCTGATATCGGTCTACCATCAGGCACATCCGCGGGCCTGACCTGGCGAACCGGGCTTACCTCGCCGGACATCCCGGTCGGGTCCGGGCATGTAGACTTAGTCGACGGCTTCCCATCGGGCTGCGTGTGTGTGCGCTGTCCGGGTGGCCGAATTCGCGCGTTCGCTTGCTGCGCGGCACGCCTGCCGCAGGACCCAGCCGGGTCTTCGCCCAGGCGCTGCGCAGGACGCCCTTTCACCGGTCCGCTGGAGCTAATTCAGCGGCGAAGGGCGTACGGGCGCCAGGAAGCAACCGGCAGGCGTCTCCGCCCTGGGCGGCAGGACGTCTCAAACAGGAAGGGCACCGGCATGGCTCCGGTCGTTACCATGCGCCAGCTGCTGGAAAGCGGCGTTCACTTCGGGCATCAGACTCGTCGCTGGAACCCGAAGATGAAGCGGTTCATCCTCACCGAGCGCAACGGCATTTACATCATCGACCTCCAGCAGTCGCTGGACTTCATTGACAAGGCTTACGACTTCATCCGCGAGACCGTCGCGCATGGCGGCTCAGTGCTGTACGTGGGCACCAAGAAGCAGGCCCAGGAGGCCGTCGCCGAGCAGGCGAGGCGGGTGGGCATGCCGTTCGTCAACCAGCGCTGGCTGGGCGGCATGCTGACCAACTTCGGCACCGTCTACAAGCGGCTGCAGCGTCTGAAGGAGCTCGAGGAGATCGACTTCGATGACGTGGCGGGCTCCAACCTGACCAAGAAGGAGCTGCTCCAGCTGCGCCGCGAGCGGGACAAGCTTGAGCGCTCGCTCGGCGGGATCCGCGACATGTCACGGGTGCCGAGCGCGATCTGGGTCGTAGACACCAAGAAGGAGCACATCGCCGTCAGCGAGGCCCGGAAGCTGGGCATCCCGGTGATCGCGATCCTGGACACCAACTGCGACCCCGATGAGGTGCAGTACCCGATCCCGGGTAATGATGACGCCATCAGGAGCGTGGCGCTGCTCACCAGAGTCGTCGCGGACGCCGTTGCAGACGGGCTTATCGCGAGGGCCGGCGCGGCCGCGACTGATGAGAAGCCCGCTGGTGAGGGCGCCGATGGCGCGATTGGTGCTGCCGAACCGCTAGCCGAGTGGGAGCGCGAGCTGCTCGAAGGCAGTAAGGCCGACGAAGGCGCCGGGACGGCTGCGGCGAACGGCGCGGCCACCAAGCCGACCACAGCGACTGCAGCGGCCGAGGCAGTTGCTGACACCGCCGACTCGGCCACCACCGTCGACTCGGCGGCCACCGCCGCCGGGAATGGTGACAGCCCGGCCGGCGAGGCCGGTGACACCAGCCCGGCTGGCGACGGCGCGAGCGCGACGGCCTGACACCGGCGGCCCCGGAGGCAAAGCCGACGGAGCCGCTCGCCGCGACCGGTACTACGACACCGGCCAACGGGCAGCACGACACCGGCCCGCCGGGAGCACGACACCGGCCCGCCGGGAGCACGACACCGCCCCGCCGGTACGACGACCAACGAAAGATGGGGACATGGCGAACTACACCGCCGCCGACGTCAAGAGGCTCCGCGAGCAGACCGGCGCGGGCATGCTCGACTGCAAGAACGCGCTGGTTGAGGCCGATGGCGACTTCGACGCCGCGGTCGAGGCGCTGCGCATCAAAGGCGCCAAGGCGGTCAACAAGCGGGCCGAGCGCACTGCCGCCCAGGGGCTGGTCACAGCCCAGCTGGACGGCACCAGCGTCGGCGTGCTGCTCGAGCTGAACTGCGAGACCGACTTCGTCGCTAAGACCGATAAGTTCCAGGAGGTCGCGGCGGACATCGCGGCGGCCGCGCTCAAGGCCGGCGCTACCGACCGGCTGGCCGTGCTCAGCCTTGAGGTCCGGCCCGGCCAGACCGCCCAGGCGCTGATCGAGGAGGCCGGGGCTTCACTCCAGGAGAAGCTGGAGCTCGGCCGGTTCGCGCGGTTCGAGGGCGGCTTCGTGACCAGCTACCTGCACAAGTCGGACCCGGGCCTGCCGCCGACGCTGGGCGTTCTGGTCCAGCTGGACGACGCCGGGGCCGAGGTCGGCCAGGACATCGCACATCAGATCGCGGCCATGCGGCCGCAGTTCGTCACCAGCGAGCAGGTGCCGGACGACCTGATCGCGAACGAGCGCCGCATAGCCGAGCAGGTCACCCGCGAGGAAGGCAAGCCCGAGCAGGCCATCCCCAAGATCGTCGAGGGCCGGCTGAACGCCTTCCTCAAGGACGTCGTCCTGGTCGAGCAGGCCTCGGTCCGGGACCCGAAGAAGGCGGTCAAGCAGCTGCTTGCCGAGAACGGAGCCAGCGTGAAGGGATTCGCCAGGTTCCAGATCGGCCAGGCAGGTTGAGGCTGACGGAGGGCGGTACCGCGGTGGCAGACAGCCCGCCGGGCGACCTGGAATCGCAGGCCTGGACGAGTCCTGGCCCGACTGATTCGAGGCCGAATTGGCGGCGGGTGGTCCTCAAGCTGTCCGGCGAGGCGTTCGCCGGCAGTGAGCCCCTCGGTATCTCCCCGGACGTGGTCATCCAGCTCGCCAAGGAGATCACGGCCGCGGCCAGGGAAGGCTTCCAGATCGCCGTTGTGGTTGGCGGCGGGAACATGTTCCGCGGTGCGGCGCTGTCCGAGCGCGGCATCGACCGCTCTCGGGCGGACTACATGGGCATGCTCGGCACCGTGATCAACTGCCTGGCCCTGCAGGACGTGCTCGAAAAACTCGGCATCGAAACACGGGTCCAGACCGCGATCACGATGGGCCAGGTAGCCGAGCCGTACATTCCGCGGCGAGCGATCCGGCACCTGGAGAAGGGCCGGGTCGTGATCTTCGGGGCAGGCCTTGGGGCGCCGTTCTTCTCGACTGATACCTGCGCGGCCCAGCGCGCTCTGGAGATCGGCGCCGAGGCCGTGCTCAAGGCGACCAAGGTGGACGGCGTGTACGACGACGACCCGCACAAGAATTCCGGCGCCGTTCTCTTCCATCACCTTGACTACACCGAGGTACTCCGCCGCGAGTTGCGCGTCATGGACTCGACCGCGGTCAGCTTGTGCATGGACAATGACTTGCCAATCGTGGTTTTCGACCTGATGGGGGAGGGCAACGTGGTCCGGGCGGTGCGCGGCGAGCGGATCGGCACCCTGGTCAGCAGATCGCCACGCTGACGCCCCGGCATAGCCCCGCCGCACCGGACGGGCGCACCATTGGACATACGACAGACGGGCCCGACCGGCCGCCTACCAACGCACAGGAGCCGAAGTGATTGACGAGAGTCTCCTCGAGGCCGAGGAGAAAATGGAGAAGGCTGTCGCGGTAGCCAAGGAGGACTTCAACAGCATCCGGACCGGCCGGGCGCACCCGTCCATGTTCAACAAGATCACGGCCGAGTACTACGGAACTCAGACGCCAGTCAACCAGCTGGCCTCCTTCCACATGCCAGAGCCGCGAATGGTGCTGGTGCAGCCGTACGACAAGGGCTCCATGGCAGCTATCGAGAAGGCGATCAGGAACTCTGACCTGGGCGTCAACCCGGCCAACGACGGCACGATCATCCGGGTGGTATTTCCCGAGCTGTCCGAGGAGCGCCGCCGGGAGTTCATCAAGGTCGCCCGGAACAAGGCCGAAGACAGCCGGGTCTCAATCCGGAACATCCGCAGGCACGCTAAGGATTCGATCGACAAGCTGGTCAAGAACGGCGAGGCCGGCGAGGACGACGGCAGGCGCGCGGAGCGGGAACTGGACGAGCTGACGCACACCTACACCGCTCAAGTAGATGAATTGCTGAAGCACAAGGAAGCAGAGCTTCTCGAGGTCTAGCTTGCGAGCTGAGAAGAAGAGCGAGGCAGACCCCGACACCGGTTTCGGGGCGATTCCGGCGGCCGGGACAGTGGCCGCCAGTGGTTTCGGGGGGCATAACGGGACGCAGGATCCTGGCGAGCGGCACGACGTGCCGAGCACCCCGCAGGAAGGTCCGGTGACCGAGCGCAGGTCTATCAGGACCGGCCGGAACCTGCCCGCCGCCATCGGGGTCGGATTGCTGCTGGGCGGGCTCGTCGTGCTCACCCTGTTCACGGTAAAAGGTACGTTCCTGCTCTACGTCGGGGTCATCCTGGCCGTCGCGCTCTGGGAGTTCAGCCACGCGCTGCAGTCTCGCGATATTCACTTGCCCCTGGTACCGATCGTGGCCGGCGGGGTTGCGATGGTCACGCTGGCGTACTGGATGCAGGCCAGGTGGGCGCTGGGCGCCCTGGGGCTGACCGGGATCGGCGTGCTGGGCTGGCGGCTGCGCGGCGGGGTGGACGGCTATGTGCGGGACGTGACCGCGGGCATCTTTACCCTGCTGTACTTGCCGCTGGCCGCGGTGTTCGTCGCGCTGATGCTGGCCGAGCACGATGGTTCACGGCGCGCGTTCATTTTCGTCGTACTGACAGTCTGTAGTGACACTGGCGGGTACCTGGCCGGCATCCTGATTGGCAAGCACCCGATGGTGCCTTCGATCAGCCCGAAGAAGACCTGGGAAGGGCTCGGCGGCGGTGCGGTCCTCTGCCTTGCCACCGGGGCGGTCATGGTGCCGGGCCTGCTCGGCGGGCATGTCTGGCAGGGCCTCGTGCTGGGCGCCGCAGCCGTCGCCGTGGCCAGCCTTGGTGACCTGGTTGAGTCCATGATCAAGCGCGATCTGCAGATCAAGGACATGGGGCACTTGCTGCCCGGCCATGGCGGCATCATGGACCGGCTCGATTCGCTGGTGGTGATGGCGCCTCTCGTGTGGCTGCTGCTCGCCGTCCTCGTGCCGAACGGGCACGCGGTCTAAGACCCTTAACCAGGCGGGAACGACCACTCCCCGGCCAGCGCCGCCGGCCGGCCGCGGCCACCTGGGCCAATGGCCATCTTCGCCAGTTCCTGAGACAATGGGCACGACAGCGGCGTATGCCAGGAGGTGGTCAGGGTGGCCCAGTCGGAGACACAGTTCGGGCCCGGCGCGGCCGGCCATCCACACGGGCGCCCGAGACATCCGGCCGGCGACTGGTGCGGCGGCGTTTCGGCTCCTGACCCCGCCTGGTGCGGCGGCGGGGAACCGCCCGAGCCGTGGTGCGACACCGCCCGTACGCCAGGGCAGGCCAGCACCGCGCAGGCCAGCACGGGGTTGGTCCTGCTCGGGGCGGTAGCAGGGCTGGCGCGCGCGCTCGGCCGCAGGCAGCGGCGATAGCTCCGCATAGTCCTGGCTGCTGGCAGGCGAGTTCGTGGCGAGTGGCTGAGACCGGTGAGATCCCGTTCCCGGTGCGAGGTTAGGGACTGTAAACCCAGTTGCGGCGCTGCGCGGCAAGCTGAGTGATGAGGCTCGCTGAACTGCGTTCCCTGGCCAGGCGGCGTTCGCGCTCGTTGATCGGCACGATCCAGAGCCAGCGCACCGGGTCGTTGCTGGTGCGGAAGCCGCCGAGCTGCGGCACCTCCGGGCCGGGCAGCCGGGACGGATCGTCCAGCAGCAGGATGGCCTCGTTGCCGCCGCCGAGCGGGAACGTCGTGGGCTCGTGATACCACGGGATGCTGTGCCCGGAGCCAAGCCAGGTCACCTCGCGCCATGGGTACTGAGCTAGCCACAGGAAGATCCGCGCCGCGGCGGCGCTCGGCATGGTGGTTGCCAGCGCGAGCTCGATCCTGGCGCGGTGGTCGGAGCCCTCGCCTGTCTGCTCGACGACGGGCATCCGCTGGCCGCTCATGCCGACCGTGGACAGCACCGTATACGGGCGCCTTGGCACCGGCGGGCGCTCGGACACTCCGACGAGCGGCGTCTTGCCGCCGCTGACATCCCAGTAACTGCCGCCAGGGCCGAGCCTGGCTAGCAGGTGGCCGAGCTCTGCCTGCTGGAACAGTGCCCACGAGCCGGCGCTCGCCCGCCAGCGCCAGAACTGGGCTGACTGGGTGATGCGCTGGCCCAGGCCTTCTATTGCGTCGTCGAGCGCCCAGCCGAACGGAGTCTGCCCGATAACGTCCCTGCTGTAGCCCGGCATCCCCCTGGACAGGTCGGACCAGCCGGGAATGACGGCAAGCGGCTGCGAGTCCTCGAGGATCGCGACCCCGTCGCCTTCCTCGAACCAGACTGCGCTGAGCGCGGCGGCCACGAGCGGCGGCCGTCCGCTGCGGTGCTTAGTGTGCGCGGCGGGCATTTCCGGCGATGCGCCGGAGCGGAGCTTGGCGAGATCGGTGCTTTCAGGTGCCGACTGGTGATTGGCGATCCAGGTGGCGGCGATGGCGCCGGACTTGTCGTGCAGGTACGCGGACGTAGTGGTGCCGTCGTACTCGACGACCACGCGGCGGCTGCCGTACGGGCTGACGCTGTCCAGCAGCACCGCCGGGCGTCCGCTGCCGGGACGTCCGCTTGCGCCGCTGGCGTGCCCGCCCGGGCCAGTACCGCGCCCGCCTGTTCCGCTGCCGCGCTCGTCCGATCCGGTGCCGCGCTCGTCCGATCCGGTGCCTCGCCTGCCCGATCCGGACTCGCTGGCCCGCGCCTGACCGGTCGGGCCGGGGCCGTCCGGTCCGCCGGATATTCTGGAACCCTGCCTGGACCCTCTGCGCAACGTCGGCACATGCCGAAATCTACCGACTTCCCGCAGGTCGGTGGGCGGATGCGCAGACATTGACCAGTGCGTCACATTCGCGGGTGATGTGACAGGACCGGGAACTACCGGAGGTGAGCCCTCAGTGGCCGAAGCGATTGAGCTGCTGCCTCACGGCCTGGCAGACGCAGCGCGGACAGAGGGAGTGCAGGCCGAGACGGGGCTGGCCGAGATAGGGCCGGGCTCGGCGGGTAAGCGCCGGATGCGCCCGCCGCGCCACCTTGCCGACCTCGATCCTGCCGAGCGGCGTGCCGCGGTGGCCGAACTTGGTCAGCCTGGTTACCGCGCCGACCAGCTGTCGAGGCATTACTTCGCACGGCTGACCGACGATCCGGGGGAGATGACCGACCTCCCGGCTGGCGTGCGCGCTGAACTGGGCGGAGCGCTGCTGCCCGCGCTGCTCACCGCTCAGCGCGAACTCGAGTGCGACGGTGGCACGACGCGTAAGACGCTGTGGCGGGCGTTCGATGGCGCTTTCGTCGAGTCAGTGCTGATGCGCTACCCGGACCGGGTCACGATGTGCGTGTCGTCGCAGGCGGGCTGCGGTATGGCCTGCCCGTTCTGCGCGACCGGCCAGGGTGGCCTGACCAGGAACCTGTCTGCGGCCGAGATCGTGACCCAAGTGTTCGCGGGGGCCAGGGCGATGGCGGCAGGTGCCGTGCCGGGCGGGCCGGGGCGGGTGTCGAACGTGGTGTTCATGGGCATGGGCGAGCCGCTGGCGAACTACCGGAGCGTGCTTGCCGCGGTGCGGCGGATCACCGAGCCGGCTCCGGCTGGGCTCGGCATATCGCAGCGCTCGGTCACCGTGTCGACCGTGGGGCTGGTGCCGGCGATCAGGAAGCTGGCCGCCGAGGGCCTGTCGGTCCGGCTGGCGGTCTCGCTGCACGCTCCCGATGACGAGTTGCGAGACGAGCTGGTGCCGGTCAACCGCCGGTGGAAGGTCGCCGAGGTTCTCGACGCGGCGTGGGATTACGCGGCGGCGACCGGACGGCGGGTGTCGATCGAATACGCGATGATCCGCGACATCAACGACCACGCCTGGCGGGCTGATCGCTTGGCCAGCCTGCTCGCCGGGCGGCTGGCGCACGTCAACCTGATTCCGCTCAACCCGACGCCGGGATCAAAATGGACAGCCTCCGATCCGGCGGTCGCCGCGGAGTTCCTTGACCGGCTCGCCGCGCGTGGTGTTCCGGTTACGGTGCGCGACACCAGGGGCACGCAGATTGACGGTGCCTGCGGGCAGCTCGCAGCATCGACTGTTTCCGCCGAAGCGGAGCCCGGCCAAAGGCATCCCGCCGCGGACGGCGATCTTCCCCGCTGACCGGCGCGAGTGTACGTTTACCGCCATGTCCTTGAGGCACGAGCTCGGCAAGCACCGGCGCGCGCTGGTCGCAGGCGCCATTCAGGGTGCCTGGCGGCGCATGCAGCAGGCTGGCACCGTGACTGCCGAGTCACCGGCCGGCCGTCGGTTCGCTGCCTTCGGACCCGGCTCGCTGATGGCTTTCCCGACTGGCGCCGTCTACGGCGAGCGCTGGATCGAGATCGGCGACCAGTGCATGATCGCCGAGTTGGTCACGCTCTGTGCGGGGATGGCACCCGGTCACGATCTTGGCCCCGTTCCCGTTGTGCAGATCGGCGACCGGTGCGTGATCGGCCGCGGCAGCCACATCGTCGCACACCACTCGATCGAGATCGGGCCCGATGTCTTCACCGGACCGTACGTCTACATCACTGACCAGAACCACAGCTATGCCGACATCGAGGTGCCGGTCGGTCGGCAGTGGCCGGTGAACAGTAGCGTCAGGATCGGGGCAGGCACCTGGCTTGGCACCGGCGCGATCGTGCTGCCTGGCTCGATCATCGGCAAGAACGTGGTGGTGGCTGCTGGCGCTGTCGTCCGCGGCAAGGTGCCTGACTACGCGGTAGTGGGGGGCGTGCCGGCCAAGGTTCTGCGAGAGTACGTGGCCGGCGCCGGCTGGACGGCACCCGTCGACTAACCCGGCCAGGTCCCGACAGTCGGCGAGTTGGGTGATAAGTTTGCGCAGTTAGGCCGCCATTGTCGGCCCAGTTTTACGCGGACTGGATACGCGGGTCAGGAAAGGCGCACGATATTGACTACGGACGCGTCTCGAGAGACATCCTCCTTCGACACCTCAGTCGCCCATCCCGCCAGGGTTTATGACTATCTGCTTGGCGGCAAGGAAAATTACGAGGCCGACCGGGAAGCCGCTGAGGGAATCATCGCGATCAGCCCGAATGTGCTGCCCTCCGTCCGGGCCAACCGGGCATTCCTGCGCCGTGCAGTCCAATACCTGACAGCCGAGGCCGGTATCCGTCAGTTCCTGGATATCGGGACCGGCCTGCCGACCGCCGAGAACACCCACCAGGTGGCTCAGGAAATCGCTCCGGAGAGCCGGGTCGTGTACGTGGATAACGATCCGATCGTGCTCGCCCACGCCCGAGCACTGCTGACTAGCGCACCCGAAGGTGCTACCGCCTATATCGATGCCGACCTGCGGGACACCGAGGAGATCTTGCACGCGGCGGTCGCAACGTTGGACTTCAGCAAGCCCATTGCGCTCATGCTGCTGTGCATCATGCAATACGTCCCTGACGAGGCCGGCCCGCACCAGATTGTTTCCCGGCTCATGGACGCGGTGTCGGCGGGCAGTTACCTGACCATGTCGGACACAACCAGGGACATCGAAACAGAGCAGATGATCGCCGGGGCCGCACAGTACAACGCGCGGCTCGGGCCGAACGTGTTCACGCCACGGACGCGTGGGGAGTTCGCCGCCTTCTTCGAAGGCCTGGACATGGTCGAGCCGGGGCTGGTACCGCTGCCGCAATGGCGTGCCCTGGCCGATCCCAAGCAGGTCATACCCATGTACGCCGCGATGGGACGCAAGCCGTAGAGCCGCGAACGCTACCCGCTAGCGGCGTGACGCTCGATCTGCTGTCAGCAGATCGACTGGCTCCTGACTGCGTGGTGACGCCATTGTGGTGGGATGCGTGACTTCCGCTTCTCCTTCAACATCTTCGGCATCAGCAACCGGCAGGCGTTCGTCGACGAGTGCCGCGAGGCGGAAGGTTACGGCTATGACACCGTCTTCGCCGCCGATCACGTCGGCATTCCTGCGCCGTTCCCGCTGCTGATCGCGGCAGCCGAGGCCACCAAGCGACTTCGGGTCGGCACTCTGGTTCTCAACGCGGCCTTCTGGAATTCCGCGCTGCTCGCCAGGGAGGTAGCGACCACTGACATCCTCACCGACGGCAGGCTCGAGCTTGGCCTTGGATCCGGGCACATGAAATGGGAATTCGACGAGGCAGGTATCGAATGGCTGCCGCCGGCCGCGAGGGCAGGCAAGCTGGCAGAGATGATCAAGGATCTCCAGCGGTACTTCAGTACCGACCTGGACCAGCTGAGAGGCGGCCGGTCAGCGCCGAAGCCGGTGCAGCAGGCCGGGTTCGGCGGGTTCGGACCGCCGCTGCTGGTGGGCGGTACCGGCGACGCGGTGCTGCGGATCGCCGCGGAGCAGGCGCAGATCGTCGGGGTCGCCGGTGCTTACCAGGTCAAGGGGCAGCCACCCGGCACATTGCGGCTCGCGACCGTGGCCGAAGCGGACGAGCGCATGCAGTTCGCTCGCAAGTGCGCGGGTGCCCGCGCGGACGACATCGAGTGGCACCTGCTGGTCCAGGCCGTGACCGTCACCGACGACCGGCGCTCCGCCGCTGAAGAACTGGTCGCCGAGCATCGAGCCGCGGTCGAGAAGGCTGGCGTAACCGATGAGCGCGCGGTACTGACTCCCGAACAAGCGCTGGAGACGCCTTACCTGCTGATCGGCACGGTTGACGAGATCGCCGCCCAGTTGCGATGCGCCCGCGAGCGCTGGGGCTACTCATACGTCACGGTGCACGAGCCGTACATGCGGGCGTTCGCCCCGGTCATCGAACGGCTGCGCGGCCAGTAGCGGTCGCCGAGCGGCCAGCAGCACCCGCAGCCCGGTCGTGGGCGCGGGCAGGCCGGTCGTGGGCGCGGGCGGCGCCGGTCAGTTGGGGCGGGCAGTTTGATTGGTTCTGCCGGCAGCCCGGCTGGTCGCGGCGCGAGGCCGGTCGGTGGCGCGGGCAGGCCCGTCGGCGGGACCGGCACCCTGGTCTGGGCTGGCGGTCCCGGCGGCCGCCGTCCGGCGACCGGCGGAGGAGCTGGCCAGCTGCGGAACGAAGGATTCGCCGCGCAGGGCACGGCCGATCAGGTCGACCGCGCGTGCCGTGGCGACTAGTCGCTGGCCTTCGGTCTGATAGGCGGACAGAACTGCGGCAAGACCGCCGGGCGGCAAGTCGTCGCCAAGCTCGGCTCGCGCGGTCCGGTAGCCCTGCCGGGCGCCTTCGACACATGCGGCGAGATGGTGCCTGGCCAGTGCTGCCAGCGCCACCGGATGGCGGACCAGCACGCCGTGCAGCCGGTAATCCGGCGGCACCACGTCGAGCAGCCAGTTCACCGCTGTCTGCTCGAAACCGGGCGTGCCTGGCGGGTGCACGCCCTCAGGCCACCCCGTCGGAACGAATGCGGCTGCCACAGGCTCAGCATAGCTTGAATCGAACACAGTATCTATATCGTGAGTCTGCCGTTAGCCATGGGAGTGCATGCGGGACGGCACAGGCAGTGCTCAGCAGCTGGCCAGCACCGACTAGAATTGGGATCAAGCCGTAATCCTGGCGCTTCCCACAGTTACCGGAGCCTTTTCGCCATGCCTGCCAACCCTGTATCCGCCAGCCCTGCCTCAGCTAACGCGGGGGCAGCCGCGGGCACATCAGCAGGCCAGTTCGCGACCCGTGACGACCTGCGGAACGTGGCGATCGTCGCCCACGTCGACCACGGTAAGACGACTCTCGTCGACGCCATGCTCTGGCAGTCAGGCGCGTTCCGGGTCGGAGCGCAGGTAGCCGAGCGCGTCCTGGACTCCGGCGACCTCGAGCGGGAGAAGGGCATCACGATCCTGGCCAAGAACACGGCGGTCCGGCATGGCGGGATGACGATCAACATTATCGACACGCCCGGTCACGCCGACTTCGGCGGCGAGGTCGAGCGGGGCTTGTCCATGGTCGACGGCGTCATCCTGCTGGTGGACGCCAGCGAGGGGCCGCTGCCGCAGACCAGGTTCGTGCTGCGCAAGACGCTCGAGGCCAAGCTGCCGGTGATCGTCGTGATCAACAAGGTGGACCGCCCGGACGCCCGGATCGCGGAGGTCGTGGACGCTTGTTACGAGCTGTTCCTGGACC
Organism: Streptosporangiaceae bacterium; assembly: GCA_036488155.1. Lineage (GTDB taxonomy): Bacteria > Actinomycetota > Actinomycetes > Streptosporangiales > Streptosporangiaceae > JAJYUU01. Next base: position 18,071 of record DASXIA010000231.1, read on the forward strand.
TGGACGCCAGCGAAGACCAGATCGAGTTCCCGATCGTCTACGCGTCGGCGCGGGCCGGCCGTGCATCGCTGAACCGCCCTGCGGACGGCACGTTGCCCGACTCTGAGGACCTGGAGCCGCTGTTCGCCGTGCTGAGGGAAACGGTGCCTGCGCCGACTTACGACCCGACGGCCCCGCTGCGAGCCTGGGTGACTAACCTCGACGCCTCGTCTTACCTGGGCCGGATCGCGTTGTGCAGGGTGTTCAGCGGCGAGATCCGGAAGGGCCAGCAGGTCGCCTGGTGTCGCCGGGACGGCTCGGTGGAGCGAGTGAAAGTTACCGAACTCTTCCTTACCGAGGCACTCGACCGCGTGCCGACGCAGTCGGCCGGGCCTGGCGACATCATCGCCGTGGCCGGCATCGCGGACATCATGATCGGTGAGACGCTAGCCGATCCGGACGACGCGCGGCCGCTGCCGCTGATCACCGTTGACGAGCCTGCCATCTCCATGACGATCGGCATCAACTCCTCGCCCCTCGTCGGTCAGGCCAAGGGCTCAAAGGTCACGGCGCGAATGGTGAAGGACCGCCTTGACCGCGAACTGGTCGGCAACGTGTCACTGAGCGTCGAGCCGACCGAGCGTCCGGACACCTGGGAGGTTCAGGGCAGGGGCGAACTGGCACTGGCCGTGCTGGTCGAAACGATGAAGCGGGAAGGCTACGAGCTGACAGTCGGCCGCCCGCAGGTCGTGACGCGGCTGATCGACGGCAAAGTGTACGAGCCGGTCGAGCGGCTCACCGTGGACTGTCCCGAAGAGTATCTCGGCACCGTTACCTCGCTGCTGGCCGTGCGCAGGGGCCGGATGGACAACATGTCCAACCACGGCACCGGCTGGGTACGGCTCGACTTCACGGTGCCCGCTCGCGGCCTGATCGGGTTCCGCACCCAATTCCTCACCGAGACGCGCGGCACCGGCATCGCGCACCACGTATTCGAAGGTTTCGAGCCGTGGTTCGGCGAGATGCGTGCCAGGCCTACCGGGTCGCTCGTGGCCGACAGGCGCGGCGCTGCCACGGCGTACGCGATGTTCGCGCTGCAGGAGCGCGGCAGCCTGTTCGTGGAGCCGGGCACCGAGGTATACGAGGGAATGATCGTCGGCGAGAACTCGCGGTCGGACGACATGGACGTCAACATCGCCAAGGAGAAGAAGCTCACCAACATCCGCCAGTCGGCGGGTGAGGAACTCGAGCGGCTGATCCCGCCCCGGCTGCTCAGCCTGGAGCAGGCGCTGGAGTTCTGCGCCGACGATGAGTGCGTCGAGGTGACGCCGACCGCCGTGCGGATGCGCAAGACGACCCTCGATGCCAAGGAACGCGGCCGCCAGCGTGGCCGGCGCTCCAGAGAGATGCAGTAGCGGCGCACGGCGCAGGGCGCATACTTTCAGGCGCCGAAGGTTTCATGATCGTGGTCGCGCGGCCAGGCGGTCGGACGGAGATCGGGGTGCACCGTGGCGGCGGCCTGGGCCTGCCTGGTCAGCTGGCAGATCGCCGCCAGCCGGAGTGACACCCAGTCGCTGGCGTCGGCTGATTCCGCTGGTGTCCAGCCGTCGCTGAGCGCAGCCTGGACGAACCCGGACGCGTAGTGGAGCAGCAGGTCGACCGGCACCGTCGTCTCAGCGTGCAGCGCGGTAGCGGCAAACGGCACATCGGGACACGTGTCGTCACCGCCGCCGGCTGTGTCTGCCCTGGCAGTCGCCTCGTCGGAGTGGCTCGCCGGGCCTGGGCGCGCGTGATGGCTGCCCCCGCCGCGCGGTCGGCCGCCGCGGCGGAGGCGGGTCCTGCGGCCTAGACGAGTCCCGCAGCAGGCACAGGTCCGGCTGTCGCCCTCGTTGCTCGCTGCCTGGTTCGCCTGCGTGACAGGGGTAGCCGGCGCCTCCTGGCAGGCGCCTAGCTCCGCCCGGACAGCGGCCACATGCTGGTCTAGCTCCGCGACGGCCGCGACGCCACCGGTGGCGACACGGTCCAGGGCGATTTGCCCGACATGCCCGGCCAGCCTCAGCGCAGCGGGGGAAGGCGGCGCAGGACGTTCTCCCATATCTAGACGATACCGGCGATATGCGACTATCAGGGCCAGAACCTGCGTCTGGCTCTACCTGACCTGCAGGTAGATGATGCTGCCCAGGCCGAACAGGACGCAGTAGATGGCAAACGGCGTCAGGGTGCGGGTCTGGAAGTACCGGACCAGGAACCGGACCGACACGTAAGCCCCGAGGCCCGACAGTATGCTGCCGACCAGGATCGGGCCGTATATCCCGTGGCCTTTCTGGACAAGGTCCGGTAGCTTCAGCGCGCCCGCAGCAAGAATGACCGGGGTGGCGAGCAGGAACGAGAACCGTGCCGCGTCTTCGCGGGACAAGCCGCGGAACATACCGGCCACCATAGCTACGCCGTCGCGGCTGATGCCAGCCAGCAGCGCCAGGATCTGGGCCGAGCCGATAATCAAAGTCTGGAGGTAGTCCAGCTTCGACAGGCGACGGTCTGCCAGCACAGCCGCTGCGCTGTCCGCCTCTCGCAAGGCCCTCGGATCGGGCTTCGCGGCGGCGTGGCTGCCGTGACCCGGTCGCCGCGGTGGCCCGACCGTGGTGGTGCTGCCCTCGCCGGCACCTGCCAGGCCGAAGGCGGCGACGCCAGCGGCCGGCTCGTGCTGGACTGGCGCGGGCGTGACCGCCTGCCGCCGGTCCTCGGCCACCTGTTCGTCGGCCTGTCGCGACTTCCTGGGCCGGAACTTCTCGCCCGCGAACAGGATCACGCCGTTCACGACCAGGAAGACGGCGGCCAGGACCGGCTTACCGAAGATCACCCGGAACGCATGCTCGAACAGCAGCCCGGCCAGGCCGACCGGGATGGTCGCCAAGATGATCATCCAAGCGAGCTTCTGGTCGCTGGTAGTGATGTCCCTGTCCCGGATGGAGGTGAAGAAACCGCGAATGATGCGCACCCAGTCACGCCAGAAATAGATCAGCAGCGCAATCGCGGTGGCCACGTGCAGTCCGACGATGAAGGCCAGGTACGGCGACTCCGGCGCCGCAACGTTCAGGTCTTTTGCCCAGCTCCCGCCCACGAGCGCCGGAATCAACACGTTGTGGCCCAGGCTGGACGCCGGGAAAAGCTCGGTCACGCCCTGGATCAGGCCGACTACCATGGCCTCGAGGTAGGTCATGTGAGACATGGCAGCCTTTCGCTCGGGCGTGCAGCTACTACACGCCTGTAACAGTAGGTCATGCTGGCTGGTCGGATGGGCAATCCGTCGGCTCGGTGCATCCAGACGCGACGTCCATTACGCGAGCCGCGCACAGGTCCACTGACCCGTCAGGTCCGGCGACCGGGCGGGAGCAGTGACCAGCATAGGGCCTGCCGCGCCACGCTTCTGTAGACACGATCCGATCGGCCACGGCCCTGATACAGCCCGCGGGCCTCCCGGCTCGGTTCCGGCGCTTCGGCTCTGCCTGAGCATCAGAAAGCCTGGTACCGAATGATGGACGCCGGCTCACCAGCGTGCTCTTGACCTGCCGCCCGCCTGCGGCGATCCGACCGTCATCCTGCGACGATCAGGACTGCTTGCCAGGCACCTTCGGCGTGCCGGTAGTGCGGGGCCGCCGGGAAATCTTGCTGCCCAGCCAGACCAGCGGGTCGTACTTGTGGCCCGCCACCCGCTCCTTGAGCGGGATCAGGGCGTTGTCGGTGATCTTGATGTTCTCCGGGCAGACCTCGGTGCAGCACTTGGTGATGTTGCAGTAGCCGAGGCCGAAGTCATCTTGCGCGATGTCACGACGGTCGGCCGTGTCTGCCGGGTGCATCTCCAGCTCGGCGACCCGCATCAGGAAACGCGGCCCGGCGAACGCGTTCTCGTTCTCGGCGTGGTCGCGGATCACGTGGCAGGTGTTCTGGCACAGGTAGCACTCAATGCACTTGCGGAACTCCTGCGACCGCTGCACGTCGACCTGCTGCATCCGGAACTCGCCCAGGCCAACCGACGGGTCCGGGGTGAACGACGGGATCTCCCGTGCCTTGGCGTAGTTGAACGAGACATCCGTGACCAGGTCCCTGATCACCGGGAAGGTGCGCAGTGGCGTGATAGTCAGCACCTCGTCCTCGGTGAAGGTAGACATGCGGGTCATGCACGCCAGCCGCGGACGGCCGTTGATCTCCATGGAGCACGAGCCGCACTTGCCTGCCTTGCAGTTCCACCGGATCGCCAGGTCGCCCGCCTGGGTGGCCTGCAGCCGGTGCAGCACGTCGAGCACGACCTCGCCGTCGTTCACCTCGACCGAGTAGTCGGCGAGGTCACCCTGACCGTGGTCCCCGCGCCACACCCGCAGCGCTGCCTTGTAGCTCATCAGTGTGTCTCCTCGCTGGCGGCGGCGACAGAAGCAGGAGCTCCGCCCGGCAGCGCCGCCATCTCTTCCTCGCTCAGGTACTTCTTCAGCTCGGCCCGGTCGAACAAGGCGATCAGGTCATCGCGCATCGGCGGCACTGGCTGCCGGGTTATCTTGATCTCGTCGCCCTCGAGCGTGCATACCAGGTTGACCTTGCGCCACTCGGGCCGCATGCCGGGGTAATCGTCGCGGGTATGCCCGCCCCTGCTCTCCTGGCGCTCCAGCGCGGCGGACGCGACGCAGTTGGCCATCAGCATGATGTTCCGCAGGTCAAGGGCCAGGTGCCAGCCCGGATTGTAGGCGCTGCCGCCTGCGGCTGCGGCAGACTCAGCGCGGACGTTGAGGGTCTCGAGTTCGGCCAGCGCTTTCTTGATCTCGGTCTCAGTCCTGATGATGCCGACCAGGTTGCTCATCGTCTCCTGCACGTCGGCGTGGACCGCATACGGGTTCTCCCCGTCCGGCCGCTCCAGCGGGGCCAGCGCCTCGGTGCGCGCGGCCTCGATCTCACCCTCATCGGCTACCGGCAGCTTGGCCCCGAGCCGCCCGATGTACTCGGCCGCTCCGAGGCCCGCCCGGCGGCCGAACACCAGCAGGTCAGATAGCGAGTTGCCGCCGAGCCGGTTCGAGCCGTGCATGCCGCCGGACACCTCACCGGCCGCGAACAGGCCGGGCACGCAGGACTCACCGGTGTCCGGATCGACCTCGACGCCGCCCATCACGTAGTGCTGGGCCGGCCCGACCTCCATCGGCTCCTTGGTGATGTCGACGTCAGCCAGTTCCTTGAACTGGTGATACATCGACGGCAGCCGCTTGAGTATCTCCTCGGCCGGCAGTCGCGAGGCGATGTCCAGGAACACGCCGCCGTGCGGTGACCCGCGCCCGGCCTTGACCTCGGCGTTGTTCGCGCGGGCGACCTCGTCACGTGGCAGCAGCTCCGGCGGGCGCCGGTTGTGATCCGGGTCGGAGTACCAGCGGTCGGCCTCTTCCTCGGTCTCGGCGTACTGCGCCCGGAACACGTCCGGCACGTAGTTGAACATGTACCGCTTGCCCTCGGAATTGCGCAGCACGCCGCCGTCGCCGCGAACCGACTCGGTGACCAGCAGGCCACGCACCGAGATGGGCCACACCATGTGCGTCGGGTGGAACTGCACGAACTCCATGTTCAGCAGCTTGGCCCCGGCCAGCAGCGCGAGCGCGTGACCGTCTCCGGTGTACTCCCACGAGTTCGAGCTGACCTTGAAGGTCTTGCCGATGCCGCCGGTGGCAAGGATGACCGCCGGCGCCTCGAAGACCACGAACTTCCCGGTCTCCCGGATGTAGCCGAACGCGCCAGCGATCCGACCTTCGCCGTCCTTGATCAGCCGGGTGATCGTCGTCTCCGCATAGACCTTGATCATCGCCTCAGGGTCGCCATGCGCGACGGCGTCCTCCTGCTGCAGCGCTACGACCTTCTGCTGCAGGGTGCGGATCATCTCCAGGCCGGTGCGGTCGCCGACATGGGCGAGCCGCGGGTACTCGTGGCCGCCGAAGTTCCGCTGGCTGATCTTGCCGTCCTTGGTGCGGTCGAACAGCGCGCCCCAGGCCTCCAGCTCATAGACCCGGTCCGGGGCCTCCTTGGCGTGCAGTTCGGCCATGCGCGGGTTGTTCAGGAACTTGCCGCCGCGCATCGTGTCGCGGAAGTGCACCATCCAGTTGTCGTTCGGGTTGACGTTGCCCATGGCAGCCGCACAGCCGCCCTCGGCCATGACGGTATGCGCCTTGCCGAAGAGGGACTTCGAGATGATCGCCGTCCGCTTGCCGGCTAGCCGTGCCTCGATCGCCGCCCGCAGGCCTGAGCCGCCGGCCCCGATCACCACGACGTCGTAGGGGAGCCGTTCGATGTCCGTCATTGCCTTGCCTGCCTCAG
>DASXIA010000289.1:0-3065 GCA_036488155.1 Streptosporangiaceae bacterium
GCTGTTCTGCGTGCCGGAACGGGGCTAACCAGAGTGTCGGCAACTGACCGAAGCAACGCCCTGAACGTCGCCTCGGCGATCTTGTGCAGGACCGCCTCGTCCAGCCTGGCACCCAGCCAGCCCAGCGGCGGCCGGTACACCCCCGCTAGCGCGAGTCGTACGGCCCCGGCTCCTGCCGGTGTCAGGGTCAAGTCGCCGTCCAGCACCGGAAACAAGTCGCCCGCGATGCCCGTGGCCTCCCAGCGCAGGCCCACCTGGAGCTGGCCGTCTCGATCGGCAGGGTCCAGAAAGCTGACCCGGACCAACTTGCCCGCACCGGGCACGTTGCCCAGGGGCCCGACCCTCACCACGGCGATGCCGGCCTCGTACGCGGCATGAGACGCGCCCGCGAGGGCGCCGTCGCGGAGCAGATTCAGCAGCCGCTCACGACCAGGCTCGAAGCTGAGGTCGATGAGCAGGTCCGTGCGGGCGAACATCTACTGAGCGTTACACCCCGCCTCCGGCACCGTCCACGGTCAAAGGTCCTGTCCCGCGACTGCTATGCCCGGTAACACGGCCCCGGGCCGGACCGATGCCTGATCGCCTGCCCGGCCGGGCGCCTTCTTGGCCTGGCCGGCCGGTGGTATACCCCGGCCGGGTGGATCGCGGGTGCCCGGAAGTGTGGCCTGCGTCACTTTGATGATCTGCGATGGCGAGGACGGGCCTGCATGAAGCGGGTATCGTCAGGAGGTCCCTGCCCTGCGGCAGGCTGCCGTCGAGGGGACTACGGGCAGTAACGAGCCTTATGCCGAGCGCCTGTCGCGGACACTTAGCATGGATTCGCGCGATTGCAGCCGGAAGCGTCGGCATGGGATGGGCGGAGAGATCCGGTTGGAGCCTGTGAAGTACTCGATTGTGATTCCTATTTACAACGAGGAACAGTCGTTTCCTGCGCTGGTCAGGCGGTTGCGGGAGGTGCTGGACCGGCTGGATGGCCCGGCTGAGGTTGTGCTGGTGGATGACGGCAGCCGGGATGACAGCTATGAGCTGATGGCGGCGGTGAACCGGGAAGATCCGCGGTTCAAGGTGCTGCAGTTGTCACGCAACTTCGGTCATCAGATCGCGATCACTGCGGGAATGGATGCGGCGGCCGGGCAGGCTGTGATCGTGATGGATGCCGATCTGCAGGATCCGCCTGAGGTGATCTTGCAGATGGCGGCGCGGTGGCAGGAAGGATATGAGGTCGTCTACGCGGTGCGGGAGCGTCGCGACGGCGAGACGGCGTTCAAGCGGAAGACCGCGACCTTGTTTTACGGGCTCCAGCGGCGGCTGGCCGAGATTGACCAGCCGGTGGAAGTAGGGGACTTCCGGCTGGTGGACCGTAAGGCGCTGAATGCGTTCTTGCAAATGCGGGAGCGGAACCGGTACGTGCGTGGGATGTTCTCGTGGGTGGGGTTCCGGCAGACGGCGGTGCCGTATGTCAGGTCCTCGCGGGAGGCGGGGGACAGTAAGTACCCGCTGCGCAAGATGATCAGGCTGGCGCTGGACGGGTTTGTGGGGTTCTCCACGGCGCCGTTGCGGTTCGCGCTGACGCTGGGCTTGGTGATGGCGGTGGCGTCGGTACTGTACGGCATCACGGCCATCGCGTTGAAGCTCGCGGGCGTGGCTGATGTACCGGGCTACGCCTCGTTGCTGGTCACGATTACGTTCCTCAGCGGGGTGCAGTTGATGGTAATTGGCGTGGTGGGCCAGTACGTGGGCCGGATCTACGACGAGGTCCGGGCGCGGCCGCTGTACCTGGTCCGGGAGGCGCGTGGGTTTGCGCACGAGAGCGGTGCCGGTGCTGAGGAGCAGTGGCCGCCTCGGCAGGACTCTCTGACTAATGGTCAGAGGGTGCCACCGCTGCCGCCGTCATGACTGCGGCCAGCCGTCCCGAGGACGGGGGGTCCGGGAAGGCCGGCGCGCAGCTAGCCGAGCCGGCGGAGCCGTCCGCCGCCAGGCCGGCCGCGCCTCGTGACCTGCTCAGATCCCCCGCGGTGCAGGGCGTTCTGGCGTTCCTGATCTACCTGGCCGCAATGCTGGAGACTCCGTTCCGGCCGATCCTCGTGCGTGCATCGCAGTCCCTGCTCGACCAGCAGAGCATGGACCCGAACTTCTACGTGTGGGGCTTGCGCTGGTGGCCGTATGCGATCGGGCACGGGCTGAACCCGCTGTACAGCCACCAGATCGCCGCGCCGGCCGGCCACTCGCTGGCCTGGGTGACCACGGCGCCGCCGGTGGCCTTGGTTGCCGCCCCGCTGACCCTGATAGCCGGGCCAGTGGTCGCTTTGAACCTGCTGACGGCGATTGCCTTGCCGGTGTCGGCGTGGGCGGCGTTCGTGCTGTGCCGGCGGCTGACCGGCAGGTTCTGGCCGGCGCTGGCCGGCGGCGCTGTCTTCGGGTTCTCTGCCTACGAGGTGAACCACGCCGCGGCCGCCCAGCTCAACCTCATCTACAGCCTGCTGCTGCCCATCCTGGGCTACCTCATCGTCGTGTGGCGCGACGGGGCTATCCGCACGCGCACGTTCGTGATCCTGGCCGCCGCGACGATAGCGCTGCAGTTCTACCTGATGATGGAGATCTTTGCCGACCTGACTGCCATCCTGGCCGTCTCGCTGCTGGCCGGCTTCGCCGTCGCCGGACGAGACGGCCGGGCCGAGGTCGTCAGGCTCGGCAAGTTCCTCGGCCTGGCTTACCTGATCGCCGCCGCAGCCGCTCTGCCGGCCGTGGTGTACGCGCTCGGTGTCCAGGCGCCCAGGCCAATAGAGAACGCGACCGGGATGGATCTGGCCAGCATCGTCATCCCGCGCCCGCAGGGCACCTTCGGCATCGCCTGGCTTGCGCACGCCGCAGCCAGGCCGGCCCTTGTATCCAACGCTTGCTACGTGGGCGTTCCCTTGCTACTGCTCGTGGTGGTGCTCGCCGTCACCAGGTGGTCCAGCACGATGGTCAGGTTCCTGACCTGCATGCTCGCTTTCATCATGGTGGCCTCGATCGGCCCAGTGGTGTATCTGGAGGGCGGCCGGACGTGGCTGCTGCCCTGGTCC
>DASXIA010000310.1:0-1682 GCA_036488155.1 Streptosporangiaceae bacterium
CTGGTGGCCAAGCGCGACGTGCTGGCGCTGGCCGGCCGCCGCGTGCTCGGCCTCGACCTGCCGCGGGCCCGCGACCTCGGCCCGATCCTGCTGGCCTGGGTGGCCAGCCTGCTGCTCCTCATCTTCGAGAGCGACATCGGCACCAGCGCGGTGTTCATGGGCCTGTTCGTCGCGATGCTGTACATCGCGACCTCCCGGACCTCCTGGCTGCTGATCGGCTTCCTCATGTTCGTGGTCGGCGCGTTCGCCGCGAGCAAGCTCGTCGGCCACGTCGGCGAGCGGTTCGACATCTGGCTGCACCCCTTCACCCACGCCAACGTGCAGGGCAACTCCTATCAGCTGGTCCAGGGCCTGTACGGGATGGGCAGCGGCGGCCTGCTCGGCAAGGGCCTAGGCGGCGGCCAGCCGTACATCACCCCGCTGGTGCAGAGTGACCTGGTGTTCAGCGCGTTCGGCGAGGAGATCGGGCTGGCCGGGGTGATGGCCATCCTGCTGATCTACGGGCTGATCGTGCAGCGCGGGCTGCGCACCGCGATATCGGTCAAGGACCCGTTCTCCAAGCTGCTGGCCGGCGGCCTCTCCTTCATGCTGGCCCTGCAGGTATTCGTCATCGTCGGCGGCGTCACCAGGCTCATCCCGCTGACCGGCATCACCACTCCCTTCCTGTCGCAAGGCGGGTCCTCGCTAGTGGGCAGCTGGATCCTCATCGCGCTGCTGGTCCGGATGAGCGACACCGCCCGGCGCCCGCCGCCGCGGCCGATACAGGACGAGGGACTGACTCAGGTGGTGACGCTGAATTGAACCGCGCGCTACGCCGGATCTCGATCGCGGTCCTCGTGATGTTCGTGCTGCTCCTCGTCAACGTCAGCTACCTGCAGGGCTTCGACACCGCCAGCCTCGCGAGCAAGCCGGGCAACTCCCGCGCCTTCTACGCGGCCCAGAACCAGTACCAGCGCGGCAGCATCGTCACCTCGGACGGCAAGGTCATCGCGGCCTCCAGGCTGAGCAGCGGCAACGACTCCATCAAGTACCAGCGGTATTACCCTTCGGGCCCGGAGTACGCCCCGGTGACCGGCTACTACACGATCTTCGGCGCGACCGGCATCGAGGCGGCGAAGAACTCGCTGCTGTCCGGCAACGACTCCTCGCTCGACGTCAGGAAGATCATCGACCTGATCACCGGCAAGACGACCAAGGGCGCCACCGTTCAGGTCACGGTCAACTCCAAGGCGCAGGACGCGGCCTGGAACGCGCTCAAGGCCCTCGGCAAGCCGGGCGCGGTGGTGGCGCTCAACCCGAAGACCGGCGCGGTCCTGGCGCTGGCCTCTTACCCCAGCTTCGACCCCAACGTGCTGGCCATCCACGACGGCGCCAAGCTCAACAAGATCGACAACAAGCTGCTCAAGGACCCGGCGCAGCCGCTGCTGAACCGGGCCCTGCAGGGGGCGTACCCGCCCGGTTCGACGTTCAAGATCGTGACGAGCTCGGCCCTGCTGACCAAGAGCTCCAGTACCACGATCAACACCAACGTCGCTTCGCCGACCACCCTCACCCTGCCGCAGACCCAGCACATCCTGCACAATGACCAGGGCGAGGCGTGCGGCAACGGGAGCGGCCAGGCCCCGCTGATCACGGCGTTCGCCCAGTCCTGCGACACGACCTTCGCCAAGATCGGCATCCAG
>DASXIA010000321.1:0-84874 GCA_036488155.1 Streptosporangiaceae bacterium
CCGCCGATGTGCGGCGTGATCAGCACGTTAGGCAGGTCCCACAGCGGATGATCTGCCGGCAGTGGCTCCGGATCGGTCACGTCCATGACTGCGGACAGGCGGCCAGCGGAGACCTCGGCAACCAAGTCGTCCGTCACTGCCAGGACTCCTCGCGCGGCGTTGACCAGCAGCGCCCCGTCCTTCATCCGGGCGAGGAACGTAGCGTCAACCATGCCGACCGTCTGCGCGGTCACTGGCGCCAGCAGGATGACGACGTCGGCTTCCGGCAGCAGGTCCGGTAGCTCGGACACCGGGCTGACGCCAGCTCGCGCAGTCCTGGCGACCCGCCGGATTTGCACCTCGAAGCCAGTTAGCCGACGTTCCACCGCCTGGCCGATCGACCCGTAGCCGACGATCAGCACTGACTTGCCAGCGAGACAGTCGGTGAACCGGTAGCTCCACCGGCCCGCAGCCTGCTCGGCGGCAAAGTAGGGGAACTGCCGGATCGCAGCCAGGGTGGCGCCGACCACCCATTCAGCGGTGCTGGCGTCGTGTACCCCGCGGGCATTGCACAGGACCGCGCCGGCCGGCACGTGCGGCCGCACTTTATCGAAACCAGCGGTGAGCGTCTGCACCACCTTGAGCTTCTGCATTCGCTTCATGGCGGCGACCGCGTCCGGGCGGGGAAAGAATGGCGGCACGTAGAACTCGACGTCGGCAGCGGACGGCGGGAGGTTGGAGCTATCCGGGGCGTGAACCTCGACGCGCGCTCCGTCCAGTCCCGCTAGCGCCTGCGCCACCGCCTCCGTCGGCACCCAGATCAGCACGGTCTGGCCTGCACTGGCTGGCTCAGCCCGAGCTTGCCGTACATACGGTTCGGCACTGCTGTCACACCCTCCGCCTAGCCTGACTGTCAAGCCGGAAGCCCGCGCGCCGGCCTCCCCCGGACAGACTAGGCTTTCACGCGCTGGAGGTAGCCATGACCGACGTTCCGGCCGAGCTAGCGCGTCTGCGAGCCCGCGTCGCCGCCGTCGAGGCGAGACTCGAGAATGAAGAGCCATCCTTGGTCTGCTCGGCAGCGCTGGTCCGGGAACATCAGAACCCTAAGCAACGGCAGCGGCTGAGTCTTCCTGCTGCGGCTTAGCTGGGCCGCCGACAGCCTCGATCCGCGGGAAGACGGGCCGTGCCTTCGGCAGTCGCCCGCCAAAGTCGTCGCAGGCGGTCGCGACCCTTGCTGCCAGGTCCGGCAGGAACGGCCAGATCTCCGCGGCGACCACTTGGCAGGCGGCAACCAGGGCACCAAGTACCTGATCTAGGCGCTGGCCCGCCGCGACGTCCCCGGCCCGCTCAGCCCTGGCAAGGTGCCAAGGCTCGGTGATCTCCACGAACCGGTTTGACTGCTCCACGATCTCCCATACCGCGCTCGCGCCCGCTCGGAAGTCGAACCTGGCGAGGGCCGCCCTGACGCTCGCAGGCGTACGCTCGATCGTTGCGCGCAACGCGACGGCGTCGGCTGGCCAGTCGTTGGCCGGCGAATCGGCCGGGCGTCCATCCGCCGCGTTCGCCAGCCAGCGGCTGGTCCCCGGCGGGCGGCTGCATGGGCTGACTACCCCGTTCCGGTAAGAATGGGCGAGCGACACCACCCGGCTGATGAGGTTGCCGAGTCCGTTGGCCAGATCCGCATTGGCCCGGCCGATCAGCTTCTGGACGGTGAAATCGGCGTCGCCAACCCGCGGGACGTCGCGCAATAGCCACCAGCGCACAGCGTCCGTGCCGTAGGTCGTGGCCAGCGCGGCCGGGTCAATCGCTTCCAGTGCTGTGCTGGTGGCCGACTTGCTGATCTTGCGGCCGTCGACTGTGAGGTAGTCGTGCACGAAGATCTCCGTCGGCAGCGGCTGGCCTGCGGATAGCAGGATCGCCGGCCAGTAGACGGCGTGGAACCTGAGCACACCCTTGCCGACCAGATGCACCCGCCGGTCCGCGTTCACCCACCAGCGCTGGTAGCCGGCGTCGCGCGGTGCCGGAGCACCGGCGTTAAGCGAGGTGATGTAGTTGCCGAGCGCGTCCCACCAGACATAGATGACCTGGCTGGCATCACCCGGCACGCCGATGCCCCAGCCGCGGGCCCGCCCGACCGAGCGGGACACGCTGAAGTCCTCTAGGCCGCCAGCGATGAAGCCGAGCACCTCGTTGCGTCTGCTGGCCGGCTCGATCCGTAGCTCACCAGTACTGATCAGATCGGCCAGCTGGCCTGCGTACCGGGACAACCGGAAGAACCAGTTCTCCTCGGCCACCAGTTCCGGCGGCGTGCCGTGGTCGGGGCAGTTGCCATTCGCCAGGTCAGCTTCGGTGTAGAACTGCTCGCAGCCGACGCAGTACAGGCCCTGGTAGGCCTTGCGGTACAAGTCGCCGCTAGCCTCGCAGGCCCGCCACAGCCGTTCCACGCCGGGCCGATGCCGTGGGTCGCTGCTGGTCCGGATGAAGTCGTCCACGCTAAGCGACAAGTGATCGCGCAATTCGGCGAACGCGCTCGCATTGCGGTTGACCAGTTCCCTGGTGCTGATGCCGTCCCGTTCGGCGGCCAGCACGTTCTTGAGGGAGTTGTCGTCGGTGCCGCTTTGCAGCCGTACCTCGTCGCCGGTGCGGCGATGGTGCCGGGCGAGCACGTCCGCCTGGACGAGTTCAAGCGCGTGCCCGAGATGCGGGCGCGAGTTCACGTACGGAATCGTGGTACTGAGATAGACACGCTGGGCGCTCACCGGAGCCTCCTGGTAGATAGATCAGGGGCGCCGACCCCGCACATGAATCGAGGCCCCTGAAGGGCCTCGTGCGGACGACAGTCCTGGCAGCGTGAGATGGCCCCGGCTAGCGGGGCATCATCTCCTGATGCGCGAAGAACTGCATGACGTCAGTGTAGCTCAGGACTGCTGTGCAGTGCCCGCAGCCAGCTCTGAGCCCGGCAGGGACACCAAGCCAGCCGCAACTGTGGCCCTGGCGACTACGCTGCGGGCCTGACTGCCGTCGGCTGCCGTCCATGTCGCGCTGACCTGACCGGCCCCGGCCGAGCCCAGGCTGGCATCGGCCGGGCTCAGCGCCCGCGCGATCTTAATGTCGAGCCTCGCATCCGGGGCGACGACCGCCCTCGGCACTGGGCGGCTATGAACCGTGGGATCCGGGGTGTCGCTCTCGCTCTGCGCCTGTGCCTGAGCCCGGCCCTGGATGAGCTCGCCTAGCTGCGTGAGCAGGACCGGATCATGCGCGCCGTCGTAGACCCAGCGCGTGCCGAGCACGCCATGCTCGGTCGTGCCAATAAGGGCGTCCTGAGCCCCAGCCAGCGGGCTGCCCCGGTAGGTCATCGGGACCAGGTATGCAGCAGCGTTACCGGCTGAATGATCGAGCACGAGCATGAACTCGATGCCGACCTCGCCGTCGGGGTCATCGAGCCGGAATCCGCCTGCCCTGGACAGCTCCGGTTTCCCGGCTGCGGTCTCGACGTACCAGCTCTGCGCTGGCAACCAGTCGCTGAGCAGGTCGAGCTTGCCCGGCACCAGCGTGGTGTGGTGGATTACTGCCATCCGCGGGGCCCGCTAGCTCATCCGCTCGAGGATCAGCTCGCGCGCGCGTGAGGCGTCGGCGCGGCCGCGGGTGGCCTTCATGACCGCGCCCACCAGTGCGCCGACCGCGGCTGTCTTGCCGTCGCGGATCTTCGCGGCAATGTCAGGGTTGGCGGCGATCGCTGCGTCGACGGCCTCGGTCAGCGCGGCATCGTCGCTGACGATGGCTAGCCCGCGGGCCGCCACCACCGCGTCGGGATCGCCCTCACCAGCGAGGACGCCGTCCAGCACCTGCCTGGCCAGCTTGTCGTTGATCGTTCCCGCCCTGACCAGCGTGCTCACCCGAGCCACCTGGGCCGGCGTGATAGCCAGCTCCGTCAACTCAGTGCCGGTGGCGTTGGCGTGCCGGGCGAGCTCGCCCATCCACCACTTGCGCGCGTCTGGTGGTGACGCGCCCGCCGCGACCGTCGCGCCGATCAAGTCAAGCGCACCCGCGTTCTGCAGCTGGGTCATCTCCAGACCGGACAGGCCCCATTCCGCCTGCAGCCGGTCCCGGCGCGCGGCCGGCAGCTCGGGGAGGCTCGCCCGGATCTGCTCGACCCAGTCCCGGTCAGGGGCTACGGGCACCAGATCAGGCTCGGGGAAGTAGCGGTAGTCCTGTGCCTCTTCCTTGCTCCGGCCGGCTGTCGTGGTGCCGTTATCCTCGTGGAAATGCCGGGTCTCCTGTACCACCTTCTGCCCGGCGTCCAGCACTGCTGCCTGCCGCTCGATCTCGAACCGTACCGAGCGTTCTACCGAGCGCAGCGAGTTCACGTTCTTAGTCTCGGTCCTGGTGCCCCACTCTGCGGCACCAGGCGGCGCGAGCGAGACGTTGACGTCGCAGCGCAGCGAGCCTTCTTCCATCCGGACGTCGGAGACGCCAAGCGAGCGCAGCAGGTCGCGCAACTCGGTCACGTACAGGCGCGCAGTTTCGGGCGCCAGCTCGCCGGTTCCGGCTACCGGCTTGGTGACCACCTCGACCAGCGGGATTCCTGCCCGGTTGTAGTCAACGAGCGAGTACTCGGCACCGTGAATCCGCCCTGTCGCGCCGCCCATGTGCAGCGACTTACCGGTGTCCTCTTCCAAGTGCACGCGCTCGATGCCCACCCGTACGGTGCGCCCCTCGACCACGACGTCGAGCCAGCCGTCGGTGCACAGCGGCTCGTCGTATTGCGAGATCTGGAAGTCCTTCGGCATGTCCGGGTAGAAGTAGTTCTTCCGCGCGAACCTGCACCAGGTCGCGATCGAGCAGTTCAGCGCGAGCCCGATCCTGATCGTGTACTCGATCGCCGTGCGGTTCGCCACCGGGAGCGAGCCGGGTAGCCCGAGGCAGACCGGGCAGACCGCGGAGTTCGGCTCCAGGCCGAAGGTGGTCGGACAGCCGCAGAACATCTTCGTCGTGGTGCCGAGCTCGACATGCGTCTCGAGCCCGATCACTGGCTCGTACCTGGAGAGTGCCTCCTCGTACGGCACCAGGTGCGCTAGGTCGGTCACCGGGTCTCTCCCGCCTGCTCACGGAGTTCTTTCGCCTGGGCCAGCAGCGGCCCGCCCCAGCGCTGCTCCAACGCTGCCTCCACCGCCGCAGCGACTCGGTAGGCGCGATCATCAGCCAGCGCCGGGGCCATGATTTGCAGCCCGACGGGTAGCCCGTCTTCGGGCGCCAGCCCGCAGGGCACTGAGATGGCGGCGTTCCCGGCCAGATCTGACGGGATCGTGAACAGGTCAGCGAGGTACATCGCCATCGGATCGTCGGCGCGTTCCCCGAGGGGGAACGCGGTCGTCGGTGTGGTCGGTGACACCAGCACATCCACCTGCTCGAACGCAGCCTCGAAGTCCTGGGTGATGCGCGTGCGCACCTGCTGGGCCTTGCCGTAGTAGGCGTCGTAGTAGCCGCTGGACAGGGCGTAGGTGCCGAGCATGATCCGGCGCTTGACCTCGGGCCCGAATCCGGCCTCCCTGGTCAGTGCCATCACCTCGTCGGCGCTTCGGACGCCGTCGTCGCCGACTCGCAGCCCGTAGCGCATCGCGTCGAACCGGGCCAGGTTGGACGAGCACTCGCTGGGCGCGATCAGGTAGTACGCCGGCAGCGCATAGGTGAAGTGCGGGCAGGACACCTCGACGACCTTGGCGCCGAGGGACTCGAGCAGTTCCACCGCCTCGGTGAATCTGGCCTGCACTCCGGTCTGAGAGCCGCCACCACTGAACTCCGTCACCACGCCGACCCTGAGGCCGGAGACGTCCGCGTGTCTGGCCGCCGCGACGACCGGCGGGACAGGCGCGTCGACCGAGGTCGAGTCGCACGGGTCGTGCCCCGACATGACCTCGTGCAGCAGTGCCGCGTCCAGGACGGTGCGCGCCAGCGGGCCTGGCGTATCGAGCGAGGACGCGAACGCGACCAGTCCGTACCGCGACGAGCCGCCATAGGTCGGTTTCATGCCGACGATCCCGCAGACCGCGGCTGGCTGACGGATGGACCCGCCGGTGTCGGTTCCGATCGCGAGCGGTGCCTCGTACGCGGCGACGGCAGCCGACGAGCCGCCTGACGAGCCGCCGGGAATCCGGGTGAGGTCCCATGGGTTGTGCGACGGCCCGTATGCGGAGTTCTCGGTCGAGGAACCCATGGCGAACTCGTCCATGTTGGTCTTGCCGAGAATGACGACGCCCGCAGCACGCAACCGCTTAGTGACGGTGGCGTCATAGGGCGGCCGCCAGCCCTCCAGGATCTTGGAGCCGCACGTAGTGGGCATGTCCGCGGTTGTCATGACATCTTTCAGCGCGAGCGGAACTCCCGCCAGCGGCCCTAGCGGCTCACCGGCCGCGCGCTTGCGGTCGACGCCCTCCGCCGCAGCCAGCGCGCCGATGCCTGCCACGTGCAGGAACGCGTGCACGTCAGGATCGACAGCCACGATCCGGTCCAGATGGGCTTGAGTGACCTCGACCGCCGACACGTCTCCGGAGGCAACAGCCGCGGCTATCTCTGCGGCGCTCAGCCGGGTCAGCTCGCTCCCGGTCGGCGCGTCACCAGCAGCCATGTCAGTCCTCCGTCAGGATGCGCGGAACCCGGAACCTGCTTTGCTCGGCAGCAGGTGCGCCAGACAGCGCCTGCTCCGGGGTCAGGCACGGAACTTCGACGTCGTCGCGGAAGACGTTGGCGACCGGGACCGCGTGCGTCATCGGCGGAATCCCTTCGGCCGCGACCTCCTGCACCCGAGCGACTGCACCGATGATCTGGTCAAGCTGGCCGGCGAAATGGTCGAGTTCGGCGTCCGTCAGGGCCAGCCTGGACAGCCTGGCCAGATGCGCCACCTCGTCCCTGGTGATGGACATGACCGCTATCCTATTGGGCCGGCCCTGCGCGGACCGAAAGCATTAACCCCGGAGCGAGAGCTCACTGGTCACCGGGTGTGGCCCGGCGACGGGTCAGGCACGAGCGCTGGGCACCATGCGCTCACGTCCCAGATAAAAGACGGCGTGAAGTGCATAAAGTGCGAATCGCCTCAGGAACAGCCCGTCCCGAAGGGCTCGGGCGTCCGAGCGAAGGCAGCCATAAGCTCACCAGCCAGAGGGCGGCAGCGCCACTGAGTCCTGCGAACCTACTGTTTGCGACACCCGTGTTTGCGAGGCCGGGGCCTGCAGCGGCCCCTCGTCAGCCCCGAGCGGGCCGACCGGGATCCGCTGGCCGCGCTGAGCCTGGTCGCCGGTCATGCTGTGCTCGGTCAGCCAGGCCGTTGCCGAGACGGCGTTCATGGGCTTGGCGAAGTAGTAGCCTTGCGCGGCCACGCAGCCCATGCCCAGCAGTGCTTTCGCCACGTCAGCAGACTCCACGCCCTCGGCGACCGAACGGATGCCCAGAGCCGCGGCCAGGTCAAGGATGGACTTAACGACCACCTCGTCATCGGACGACTCAAGGAGCCGGCCAACGAACGAGGAGTCGACTTTGACCTCGCAGACCGGCAGCCGTTTCAGCCGGACCAGGTTGGAGTAGCCGGTACCGAAGTCGTCCAGACTGAGGCCGACGCCAAGGGCGGCTAGCGCCTCCGCCGTCGCAACCGAGTGGGCCGGCTCACTGGTCAGCACCCGCTCGTCGATCTCGATCAGCAGCGACTCGGGCAGCAGCCGGTGGTTGGCGAGGCCCTGCCCTACCAGGTCGGCGAGCCCCGAGTCGAGCAAGTCACGGCCGGAGACGTTGACCGAAACCTGCACGTCCAGACCAGACTGCCGCCACAGCGCGGCCTGAGCGAGCCCAGACTCGATGACGAACGCGGTCACTTCGCGCATCAGGTAGGACTGCTGGACAATCGGGATGAAATCCTCTGGCGTCAGGAGGCCCCGGACCGGGTGCCGCCAGCGGATCAGCGCCTCCACGCCGACCGGCTGCCCGTCGGTCAGGTGGACCTTCGGCTGATAGTGGAGCTCCAGCTCGCCCCGGTCCAGGCCGCGCCGCAGCTCGCCAAAGAGAGCCAGGCGGGCAGGCGAGTTCCGGTCCAGGTCCGGCACGTACCGCTCGACGCCGCTGCGCCGCTGTTTAGCCAGATACATCGCCACGTCCGCGCGTTGCATCAGCAACTCACCGCTGGTCGCATCGTCCGGGAACATGGCGATTCCGATGCTCACCTCGATCATGAACGACATGCCTTCCAGGCGGATCGGCTCTGCCACTGCCGCGCGCAACCGCGCCGCAACCTCACGTGCGGCCGCGGCCTCCTTGACGGACGGCAACAGCACTGCGAACTCGTCACCGCCGAGGCGGGCGACCAGGTCTCCGGGCCGGATACTGTGCGTGAGCCGGTGCGCAACCAGGCGGAGCAGCCGGTCCCCTACCGCGTGCCCGAGAGTGTCGTTGACTTCCTTCAGGCCGCGATCCAGGTCCAGCAGCAGGAATCCGGCCTTCCGCCCGGAACTGGTGGCCTGCGCGAGCGTGCTGTCGAGCCTGAGCATCAGCAGCTTGCGGTTAGGCAAGCCAGTCAGCTCGTCGTGATTCGCCTGGTGCTCGCGCTGTACGGAGATAGCGGCGTTGACGTAGATAGCGCCGAGCGGGAAGACGAACAGCAGCAGCAGAAAAGCTGACTTCGTCCCGATGACCACCGCCACCAGGGGCGCCGTGGCGTAAAGGACCACGCTAACGCTGGCCTCGTAGGGGAAATTCCTGACCATCGTTGACGGCACCGGCTCGCGCGCGTGCAGCGCTATCGCCACCGCGATGATGACGTAGTTCACCGCGAAGCTGGCCGCGCCGGCCAGCAAGATGCGCCAGACATCGCCGTTTTGCGGCACCCACGGGCGCTCCGGCCTCGCCAGCTGGCCGCACAGCGCGTACAGCGTGGCGCCGCCCGCGGCCAGCCCCAGCGTGAATGTTGCCGCGTTGAAGGCCGCGCGGTGCGGTGCCTTGCGCCGTGCGAGCTGCGTTACGACCGTCGATGTACCGCACAGCAACACGGCGACAGGAAGTCCCCACACGATCAGCGCGCCGAAGCAGAACGTGACGGACGCTACCGGTGCCTGCATGCTGGAGCGCCCGGGCGTAACGATCGGCCACAGGTCGCCGAGCAAAACCATAGCGGTGAGCACCCAGAACAGCGGCTGCCGGACGAGAACGGCCATGCCCGACAGCTGCGAAACGGCCAGGCCGAAGACGACAGCTCCGGCGACCGTGATCAGCGCCATGTGGATCCACAACGGGGAACCGACGCGCGGGCCGATGTCCCTGGTGTCGGTCGGGTCCCTCATGACTCCTCATCGGCCAGCCGTCGCGCAGTGTGCAGCAGTCGGCGCTTTCCGTGAATCCTACGGTAGAATACGCACTTCCCGAAGCCAATCGCATACTATCCGTTACAGCCTGAGATCATGACTCATCCGGCCGAAACTGCCAGCCGGGACGACGGGACCCAGATCAACCTGGAACGAGTGCCCTAGCCGCGTCCGGCCCCTGCAAGAGCAACACATCAAGGCCCGCCTCGTCCAGCACCGGCACGCCGAGTGACTCAGCCTTGCTGAGTTTCGAGCCCGGGTTCTGCCCAGCGACGACGAAACCGGTCTTCTTCGACACCGAACCGGATACCTTCCCGCCAAGTTCCTCGATCGCCGCCGCCGCGTCCTCGCGAGTACGGGCCTCGAGCGTCCCGGTCAGCACCACGGTGATTCCTGCCAGCGGGCCGGCCGCGCTGGCCGCCGCAGCCGCTTCGCCGCGCTCCGGCGGGACGAAACCGGGCGTCGCCAATTGCACTCCTGCGGCCCGCCATTTCGACACAATGGCCGCGTGCCAGTCGACCTCGAACCACTCTCGCAGCGACCGGGCGATGGTCGGCCCCACGTCGCTGACCGTCACTAGTTCCGTTTCTGGTGCCGCCGCGATGGCGTCGACTGACCCGAACGCCGCCGCCAGCGCCCTGGCCGCAGTCGGGCCGATGTGCCGGATGGACAACGCTACGAGGATCCGCCAGAGCGGCCGGTGCCGGGCGTCCTCCAGGTTGGCCAGCAGCCTGGTCGCGTTCGCCGTAAGCGCTCCGCCCTTCGTGACGAAGAACGGGACTTTGGCTAGCTTCTCGGCCGTCAGCCCGAACAGATCTCCTTCGTCGGTCACCAGCCCCGAATCCAGCAGCGCCACGGCTGCCTCGTAGCCGAGCACCTCGATGTCCAGGGCGCCCCGGCCGGCCAGGTGGAACAGCCGCTCCCGCAGTTGCGCTGGACATGATCTGGTGTTCGGGCAGCGCCAGTCGACGCCGCCGTCCTCCCGAACGAGGCCGGTGCGGCACGCCGGGCATTTGGTCGGGAACTCGAAAGCCCGCTCGTCCCCAGTCCGCAGGTCGGCCACGGGTCCGACGACCTCCGGAATGACGTCGCCGGCCTTGCGCAGCACCACGGTGTCGCCGATCAGGACACCCTTGCGAGCTATCTCGTCGGCGTTGTGCAGGGTCGCGTTCTCTACCGTCGAGCCGCTGACCTTGACCGGCTCCATCACCGCGAACGGGGTGACCCGGCCGGTGCGGCCCACATTCACCCGGATGTCCAGCAGCCGGGTGTTGACCTCCTCGGGCGGGTACTTGTACGCGATCGCCCAGCGGGGCGCCCGGCTGGTCGAGCCGAGCCGGCGCTGAGTCTCCAGCGCGTCGATCTTCACCACCACGCCGTCGATTTCGTACGGCGGATCATGCCGGTGCTCGCCGTAGTGCTCGATGTACTTACGCACGCCATCGACGTCGGGCACCACCTGGTACAGGTCGCTGACCGGAAGCCCCCATGACCTCAACCGCTCGTACCAGCCAGACTGGCTCTCCGGCCGGTCCTCCAGGCCCTCCACCACGCCAACGCCGTGCAGGATCATGTTGAGCGCACGCGATGCGGTAATGCGCGGATCCTTCTGGCGCAGCGAGCCAGCCGCGGAGTTGCGCGGGTTGGCGAAGGGCGGCTTGCCCGCCTCGGTCAGTTTCTCGTTCAGTTCCTCGAATGCCTTGACCGGCAGGAATACCTCGCCCCGGACCTCGAGGACGTCCGGCCAGTCAGAGCCGGACAGCTTGTTGGGCACCGCGGCGATCGTCTTGACATTCGGAGTCACGTCCTCGCCGGTAACTCCGTCGCCCCTGGTCGCCGCGCGCTGCAGGCGGCCCTTCCGGTAGACCAGCGCGACCGCGAGGCCGTCGATCTTCAGCTCGCACACGTAGGGGCCGGTGCCACCGAGCCTGGTCGCCCTGGCCACCCAGCTATCCAGGTCCTCGGGCGAGAAGACGTTGTCCAGGCTCTGCAGCGGCTGCAAGTGCTGCACCGGGGTGAAGTCGGTGGAGAACATCCCGCCGACGCGCTGGCTGGGTGAGTCCGGCGTCCGCAGCTCCGGAATCTGGTCCTCGATGCTCTCCAGCTCGCGCATCATCGTGTCGTACTCGTAGTCCGAGATCAGCGGCGAGTCGAGCACGTAATACCGGTACTGGTGCTCTTGCAGTTCGGCGGCCAGCTCCGCATGCCGCTGCCGCGGATCCTGCTCCGTCATCGGATTACTCCTTGATTAGCTCGGCTCGATCATCTCGGGCGCGATCCGCGCCGCATCCCGGCAGTGCGCAAGCGCCGCCCGCGCAGCTGCCGGGGAGGATCCCGCCAGGCCGCAAGCCGGCGTGATGACCACCTGCCGCGCCAGCAGGCCGGGCGCCAGCCCGGTCCGCCGCCACAGCGTCACCACCGACTCGGCGGTCTGCCGCGGCAGCAGCGGCGGTCCGCTGACCAGCTGCTCGGCACTGCTTGTCGGCAGCGCCCCGACGAACAGCCCGAGGCCGTCCTCGGCCAGTTCTGCGACCCGGTCGATATCAGCGTTCCGGAGGTGGCCGAGATCGAAGCTCACTGCTGATGCGCCGGCGCGCTCTATTTCCGGGAACGGGGCTGGCTTTCCACAGCAGTGCACGACGGTGAATGCCGACGGCGCCGACAGCACCGTTGCCAGTCGCTGGCTGGCGACCGCCTGGTCGATGGCTCGCACCACGTTCAAGCCGCTGGCAGTGGGGACGCGTCCGGCCAGCGCGGCTGGCAACGCTGGCTCGTCCAATTGCACGATGAGGCTCGCGCCGGGAACCCGCTTGCGCACGTCGCCGGCATGCCCGGCCAGACCCTCGGCCAGCGAGGCCGTCAGGTCAGCCACGGCGCCCGGGTCGGCGAGCGCCGGGTTGACCGAGTGGCTGAGCTCGAGGCTGGCGGCCAGCGTCCACGGCCCGCATACTGCGATCTTCAGCGGGCCCTGATACCCGCCCGCCATCTCTTCCAGCGTGTCGAGATCCTGGGACAAGTAGCCGGCCGCTCTGCTGGCATCGCGGCCCGGCCGGTCGGTCAGCTTCCACCCGCCCGGAGTCGTCTGCACAGGCAGGCCGACCAGCAGCGCCGCAGTCCGGCCGATGATGTCAGCGCCTGGTCCGCGGCCGGGCAACTCGGGCAGATAGGGCAGGTCGGGTACTTCGCCGAAGACGATCCGGCACGCCTCGGCCGGATCCGCGCCCGGCATCGACCCGATGCCGGTCGCGCTCCCGGCTGGCCACGGGAACTGCGGACTATCGCTCACGCTCAGAGCCTAGTGGTGCCCGCCGACACGCCCCCTGACCAAAGGCGATTTGCCCCGTTTGCCGGGCCGACGCCGAACTCGCGACTCACGTTTCACGGATTTTGGTCGCACGAAACGGGCAAATCATCCGCTATTACGGACAAGATCAACGAAAAGTCGTTGCCGTATGGCTAATCGTGGCGCTGCCAAGTACCGCGTCGCCATCGTAGAAGACGGCGGCCTGTCCGGGCGCGATGCCACGGGCAGGCTCACGCAGGCTGATCCGGACGCCGCCCGGGGCCGGCTCACAGACGGCCGGATGGACTTCGCCGTGGGCGCGCAACTGCACGAGGCAGTCGACCGGGCCAGCGGGCGGCGGGCAGCCGGACCACACGGGCTTGGTCGCCTCGATCTCCAGTACGTCCAGAGCCTCGGCGGGACCAACCGTGACAGTGCGCGACACCGGCTCGATGCTCAGCACGAACCGGGGCCTGCCATCGGCGGCCGGGCGGCCCAGATGCAGGCCCTTACGCTGCCCGACGGTGAACCCGTAACTCCCGTCGTGGCTGCCGATCACAGTACCGTCCGGTTCGACGATGTCACCGGGGACACTGCCGAGCTGGCGCTGCAGGAACCCCCTGGTGTCACCGTCGGCGATGAAGCAGACGTCATGACTATCCGGCTTGTCGGCGACCGCCAGGCCCCGGCCTGCCGCTTCCCTGCGGACCTGATCCTTAGTGGTGTCGCCGAGCGGGAACATGGCCCGGCTGAGCTGGGCGGTGGTCAGCACCGCAAGCACATAGGACTGATCCTTCGCGGGATCAACGCTGCGGACGAGCCGGGTCAGCCCGCCGCGGCCTGGCACTGGCTCAAGCCGCGCGTGGTGGCCGGTGCAGACCGCATCGAAGCCAAGCGCGATCGCGCGATCCAGCACGGCCGCGAACTTGATCTTCTCGTTGCAGCGCAGGCACGGGTTCGGCGTGTTCCCGCGCGCATACTCGTCGACGAAGTCCTGGACTACATCGGCATGGAATCGCTCGGCCATATCCCAGACGTAGAACGGGATGCCGATCACGTCTGCTGCCCGCCGGGCATCGCGGGCGTCTTCCAGCGTGCAGCAGCCCCGTGCCCCGGTCCGGTAGGAGCTCGGGTTACTGGACAGCGCTAGGTGCACGCCGGTCACGTCGTGACCCGCTTCTGCGGCCCTGGCGGCCGCCACCGCTGAGTCAACGCCGCCCGACATTGCGGCAAGCACGCGCAAGCTAGTCATCTAGGCCAGGATATGCGGCTACCTGGCAGCCCGGCGGGCCCGCTCCACGACCTCGCCGATCACGCTGCCGAGGGCGTCGACCTCGGACTGTTCGGAAGAGTGGCCGAGCGAGAACCGGAGCGAGCCGCGGGCGCGGGCATCGTCCGCGCCCATGGCCAGCAGCACGTGACTCGGCTGTGCCACACCTGCGGTGCAGGCCGAGCCCGTCGAGCAAGCGATGCCGCGGGCATCGAGCAGCATCAGCAGTGCGTCGCCCTCGCAGCCGGGGAACGAGAAATGCGCGTTGCCGGGGAGCCGGTCGGCTCCGGGCGCCGCCCCATTCAGGACGGCGTCCGGCACAGCCGCCTTCACTTGCGCGATGAGGTCGTCCCGCAGCGACGCCAGCCGCTTTGCCTCGTCGGTCCGGCGCTCGGTGGCCAGTTGAACGGCGACCGCGAATGCGCGGATCGCCGGGACGTCTAGCGTGCCCGACCTGACGTCGCGCTCCTGGCCGCCGCCGTGCAGAACCGGCACCGGCTGAGCGCCTTTGGCCAGCAGCAGCGCGCCGACCCCCACAGGACCGCCGATCTTGTGCGCGGTGATGGTGAGCGCAGCGGCGCCACTGGCCGCCAAGCTCACCGGAAGCTGTCCGGCCGCTTGCACCGCGTCGCTGTGGAACGGGATCTGGTGCTCGGCCGCCACCTCGGCCAGCCGGGTGATCGGCTGCACGGTGCCGACCTCGTTGTTCGCCCACATGACGCTCACCACCGCGACAGTGGCGGGATCCTGCTCGATGGCCGTTGCAAGCGTCTCCGGGCTGACCGCACCGGTCGGGCCTACCGCCAGCCAGTCCGCCTCGGCGCCCTCATGCTCGGCCAGCCACCGCACGCTGTCGAGCACGGCGTGGTGCTCAGTCGGCGCGGCCAGTACGCGCCGCCGCCTCGGGTCTGCGGCCTTCCCGGCCCAGTACAGTCCCTTGACGGCCAGGTTGTCGGCCTCGGTGCCGCCGCTGGTAAAGACGACCTCGCTCGGCCTGGCTCCGTAGGCCTCGGCGATCAGCTCCCTTGACTCCTCCACTACGCGGCGCGCCCGGCGGCCTGCGTTGTGCAGCGAGGATGGGTTGCCGAGCTGGGCAAGCTCCTCGGTCATCGCCGCCAGGGCAGCGGGCAGCATCGGTGTCGTGGCAGCGTGATCGAGGTACGCCGAGACCGCGGAGACTGTCCTGGCCTCCGCCGTCGGCGCGGGACTGGGCCCGCCGGCACTGGTGTTTGACATGATGCGCTCAGCCTAATGGCCTTCAGGCCCGGATGCCCGGCCTGAAGGCCTGGGCCGGCAGCCAGCAACCGCTTGCCATCAGCCCTCGGATCGCTTGCCGATCTCCTCGACTAGCTGCGGGACGACTTTGAACAGGTCGCCGACGACGCCGAAGTCGGCCAGTTCGAAGATCGGCGCCTCGGGGTCCTTGTTGACAACCATGATCGTCTTGGACGTCTGCATGCCAGCCCGGTGCTGAATAGCGCCGGAGATTCCGATGGCCACATACAGCTGCGGTGAGACGGTCTTGCCGGTCTGGCCGACCTGGAACTGGTGCGGGTACCAGCCGGCGTCGGTGGCGGCCCGGGAGGCACCCACGGCCGCGCCGAGGGAGTCCGCGAGCTGCTCGATCAGCGCGAAATGCTCGCCGGAGCCGAGCCCGCGGCCGCCGGACACCACGATCGAGGCCTCGGTCAGCTCCGGGCGCTCGCCGCGTTCGGCTACTACCCTGCCGGTCACCCGCGCGGTCTTTGCGTCCTCAGAGATATCCGCCTGCACCGGCTCGATCTCGGCTGCGCCGGAGGCAGGCTCGGGCGTGACAGCGTTCGGCCGGACCGCGATGACCGGCGTGCCGGTGCGCACCCGGGACTGGACCGTGATCGCACCACCGAAGATCGACTGCTCGCCCACCAGCCCGTCACCGTCGCCGGCCGCCGTCAGGGCGGTAACGTCGGTGAGGACGCCCGAGCCGGTCTTCACGGCCAGCCGCCCGGCCACCTCACGGCCCTCGGACGTCGCTGCGACCAGCACCGCGGCCGGCGTCTTCAGCGCGACCAGGTGCGCAAGCAGCTCGGCCTTGGGCGCGACCACGTAGTCGGCGTAATCAGGACTGTCGGCCACGTACACCTTGGCCGCGCCGAATTCGGCCAGCCTCGCCCGGCCCGCCTCGGCACCTTCGCCGGTCCACACCACTGACGGCTCGCCGTGCGCCCGGGCCAGCGTGAGCAACTCCGTCGTGACCTTCTTGACGGTCTCGCCATCGTGCTCGGCAAGTACCAGGATTTCCGCCATGTAAGACAGCCTTTCCGCCTCGGCCCGCACTACTTCAGGTCGGCAGTGCTCAAGATGAACCGTGGGTGCTCAGATGAACTTGCGCGAAGCCAGGAACTCGGCGGCCTTCGTGCCGCCGTCTCCCTCGTCGGTGACGATGGTCCCGGCCGCGCGCGGCGGCCGGTTAGCGAAACTGACCACCTCGGTGGCGCTCGCGGCCAGGCCGGCCTGGCTGGCATCCAAGTCGAGGTCGGCCAGGCTGAGGGTCTCAACCGGCTTCTTCTTGGCTGCCATGATGCCCTTGAACGACGGGTACCGCGGTTCGTTGATCTTCTCGACCACGCTGACTACCGCCGGTAGTGTTCCTTCGACGGTGTCGTAGCCGTAGTCCGCCTGGCGGTGGATGCTGATCTTGGATCCGTCGGTCTCCACCTTGCTGGCGAACGACATCTGCGGCACGCCGAGCCGCTCGGCCAGCATCGCCGCCAGCGTGCCCATCCGCGCGTCAGTCGACTCCGAGCCAAGAATGACCAGGTCAAAGCCAGTACGGCGGAGCACGTTCGCCAGCACGGCCGACGTCACCAGGCCGTCCGAGCCGCGCAGCGCCTCGTCGGTGACGTGCACGGCCTTGTCGGCGCCCATCGACAGCGCCTTGCGGATGGCGTCCGCGGCTTTGTCCGGGCCCATGGAGACGATCGTGACCTCCCCGCCGTGCGCCTCCTGCAGCCTCAGCCCTTCCTCAATGGCGTAGTCATCAAGCTCGTTGATCACGGCGTCGGCCGCGTCCCGGTCGAGGGTGCTGTCATCGGCCCGTAGCTTGCGCTCCGACCAGGTGTCGGGTACCTGCTTTACCAAGACCACGATGTTCATGACCGGCTGCTGACCCTTCCGTCTATGTCCTGCAATGAGCTTATGTTACTGGCGAGTTAAGTAACTAACCGGACTGGCCGCCCGCTGCCTGCCACTCGGCGGCCTCAACCACGTTAGCCAGCAGCATGGCCCGCGTCATCGGGCCGACACCGCCCGGCATCGGCGCGAGGTAGCCCGCCACTTCGGCGACACCGGGCTCCACGTCACCCACCAGGCCCGCCTCGGTGCGGGTGATACCGACATCGAGCACGGCAGCGCCTGGCTTGACCATGTCAGCGGTGAGCAGCCCCGGCCTGCCCGCGGCCACCACGACGATGTCGGCAGCGCGGGTGTGCGCTGCCAGGTCCCTGGTACCGGTGTGGCACTGCGTCACTGTGGCGTTCTCGCTGCGGCGGGTGAGCAGCAGCCCGAGGGCGCGCCCAACGGTGATGCCGCGGCCGATCACGGTCACGTCGGCGCCGGCGATCGGGACGTCATAGCGGCGGAGCAGTTCAACGATGCCTTTGGGAGTGCAGGGCAGCGGGCCCCGCTCGCCGAGCACGAGCTTGCCCAGGTTAACCGGCTGCAGGCCGTCGGCGTCCTTGGCCGGATCGATCATGCCAAGCACGCGCTGGGCGTCCAGACCGTCCGGCAACGGCAGCTGCACGATATATCCGGTGCACGCCGGGTCAGCGTTCAGCTCGGCAATGACGTCGTCGACCTGTTGCTGGCTGGCGTCGGCTGGCAGGTCCCGGCGGATGCTGACGATCCCGACTTGGGCGCAATCGCGGTGCTTTCCGGCCACATAGGAATGACTGCCGGGGTCGTCGCCGACCAGCACAGTGCCGAGGCCGGGTACGCGGCCCGCTTCCGCCAGCTTGGCCACCCGCCCGGCCAGCTCTTCACGGATCGCCCCGGCAGTCGCCTTACCGTCCAGAATGGTCGCAGTCATCGCGGGCTTATTCTGCCCGATGCGCTGCACTGAGCAGTACCCGAGGCAGGTTAACCAGGCCTCGGCATGCCACCGCCGGGCCGCGGACCTGCGGGCAACTGAGCGCGGCCAGAGCCCGTTCCCGGCCTGGAAGTGGATTCAAGCGGCTCGGGATATGCGTCCGGCCCGGCCTGTATGGCCGGGCCGGACTTGGGCCTATTGCGTTACCTATGCATGATCAGCGGTATTTCGCTGCCGCCGTCGTCATAGATTCCGGCTGCCCACAGCTGGCCGTCCACGTCGGTGATGCCGCTGAGGATGTTGCTGCCGCTGCCCGGGTTGGGCGCCGGGTTGACGGTCCAGGTACCGCCTGTACCCTGCAGCACCAGACTGTTGTTGTTGTCGGTCGTCGGGTCCACGTAGCTCCCGGCCGCCCAGACGCTGCCACCAGACAACTGGATCCCCCACAGGTTCGTCCAGTTGGCTCCATCGGGGACGGTTGGCAGGGTGGGAATCGTCCACTTCCCGTTCTGATAACCCTCGACGAGCGGCTGGCCGCCGCCCTCGGGGCTGTCTGCCTCGCCAGCCACCCAGACCTGGCCGGCGTTCGCCGTGATGCCGTCGAGCATCACCAGGTCAGCCGAGGCCGGTGCTGGTAGCGGCACGACCGACCAGTGCTTGCCGTCCCAGTGCTCGACGAGTCCCTGGTCCGGCGAGTCGCCGCCCAGCTGCATGCCCGCCGCCCAGACGTTGTCCGGGCTGACAGCGTCGACGGCATACAGGTGGTTCCCGGTTGAGCCCGGATCAAGAGTGGGGACGACGGTCCAGCTAGACCCGTCCCAGTGCTCGGCGAGCGTCTCGAATGTGTGATTCCTGCCTTCCTGATCCCCTACGACCCAGACGTCTGATGGCGAGAGCGCGGACGCCCCGAAGAGCATGTCGCGCACCGAGCCTGGCTGAGGGTTGTTTGCGATGGACCACTGCGAGCCGTCCCAGTGCTCGAGCAGTGCCCGGTCCTGGTAGCCGCTGTTCAGGTACTCACCGACCGCCCAGGCCTGGCCCTGGCTGGCCGCGAGTCCGTAGAACGAGTTGAAGTTGACGCCGGTGTTAGGCGTCGGCACCACTGACCACTTCTTGCCGTCGTAGTGCTCAGCGAAGCTGAGCGTGGCGTCCTGGTTGCTGTTCGCGGTGTCCGGCAGGAAGTCACCGACCGCCCAGATGTCGCTGGGTGAGGACCCGGCCACCGCCCCGACGCTGTTGTCGTTGCTTCCGTACAGCTGCGCTTTCTGCACGGTCCAGCCGCCAGACTTCTGCGTACTGACCGACATCGACGTCGGTTCGGTAGGCGTCGGGGTAGGGGTAGGCCAGGTCAGCTCGGGTAGCGGCTTAGTCGCGATCGCAGCCGAGCCAGTGGTCGCGAACAACGGCGAGATGGGCTGCACGTTCGCCGTATCACAGGTGAACTGCAGGCAGCCGAGGCCGAACGTGTGCTCGATGCTGGACAGCAGCGAGTAGTGATTCGCGGGCTGCGAGTCCTGGACTCCGCGCGGGCCGTGGCTGGTGACCACGATCGTGGCAACCTGGCCGGCGCCCGGGTTGGCGTCGCAGCAGCCAGCGCTGTCGTCGCCCTCATCGAAGGTGACCACGATCGCGTTGTTGCCCTGCGCCCAGAACGGCGCGTTCGTAATCGCGCTCACGAGATGGCCGAGATAAGCGTCGCCTACCGAGACCAGATGCTGATTCTGCGGGTCGCCGATATTGCCGCTGTCCAGGCAGTACGGCGGGTCGCCGTGCATATCGTGGCATTCGTCCGGGATGACGTAGTTGAATCGTGGCACGTTGCCGGACTGCAGGTCGCCGGACAGCTGGCCGATCGGAACCTGGCGCGACCAGTCCTGCTGGTTCCACGAGCTGGTGAAGTTCTGGATGCCATCGTGCTTGGAGACGTAGAGCGGGTCGCTGTCCGGCGCCCCGTTGCACTTCTCCGGGTAGCAGATGCCCTCGTAGTTCGGATGCGGCAACGACTGGAGGTACGCCTTCCAGCTGATCCCGGCATGGTCGAGCTGGCTGATCAGGCTGGGCGCATCGACGCTGTTCTTCCAGTACGCGTCGTCGCTGTTGACGTTGAAGGTGCTGCCGCCGAGCAGGCCCACGTAGTTGGCCTCGCTGCAGCACGGGCTGACCCCGAAGTAGTTGGTCTCCAGTCCGAATGTATTCGCCAGGGAGTTGAGGTTCGGTGCAGCCGGGTTCCCGATCACGTCGCTGAATCCGTTGTTCTCCTCCATGATGACGAATACGTGGTCGAGCTTGGGCATCGTGGACGAGGAGGTGCTCTGCGCCGACGCGGCCGGCGCGATGGTCATCGCGCCAGCCAGCGCAAGGCACGCTGCTATCAGCGGGATTGTCACTAGATGACGAGACCGACCCAGTCTCTGCCGTAACGATTGCGGGGGGAGTGACATTGATCCTCCTTGCCGCGGGCACCGCACAACCGCGGCACGCCGCGTGTTCCGGTCCTGACAAAGCCTCACGAGTCAAGCAAGCCTGCCTGAACTCACCGTGACGAGACGGTGACCGGCTTGCCGAACTTCGGCTCCCTGCCGCTGAACTCGCTTTGCTGCCGTGCGCTACCGCGCTCGCCTGCCGGACTGCGGACGTCGGGCCAGCAGCGACTGGCGGGCAGGTCAGTGGTAAAAGTGCCGGACGCCAGTGAAGTACAGCGCTACGCCGGCGGCCTGTGCCGCCGCGATGACCTCGTCGTCCCTGACCGAGCCGCCTGGCTCGGCAATCGCCTGCACCCCCGCCTCGGTCAGGATCTGCAGGCCGTCGGCGAACGGAAAGAACGCGTCGCTAGCGGCGACCGAGCCGACTGCCCGGTCCCCCGCTCGGGCCACCGCAAGGCGGCACGAATCGACCCGGTTGACCTGACCCATGCCGATGCCGACGCTGGCCAGCCCGGCAGCAAGCAAGATCGCGTTGGACTTGACCGCGCGGCAGGCCCGCCAGGCGAACTCCAGGTCAGCGAGCACGGGCGCGTCGGCCGGGCGGCCGGCCACGAGCTTCCAGCTGGCCGCCGAGTCGCCCGGCTCGGTGGCGGTGTCTCGGGTTTGCATCAGCATGCCGCCGCTGACTTGCCGCCAGTCCAGGCCAGCCGGGCCGCTGGCCCCGGTCAGCGCACCGCTCGCGTCCGGCGCGGGCGCTGCGCAGCGCAGCAACCGCTGGTTCTTCTTCGCGGTGAGGATCTTCAGCGCGGCCGGCTCGAAGTCCGGAGCAATGATGACCTCGGTGAAAACCTCAGCAACCTGGGCGGCCATCTCCTCGGTCACGGTGCCGTTCGCCGCGATAACGCCGCCGAACGCCGACACGGGGTCGCAGGCATGCGCTCTGCGATGCGCTTGCGCCATGTCAGCGCCGAGCGCGATGCCGCAGGGGTTGGCGTGCTTCATGATCGCGACGCAGGGCTGGGTGAATCCGAACGCCGCCCGCCGGGCCGCGTCAGCGTCCACGTAGTTGTTGTAGGACATGGCCTTGCCGTGCAGCACTTCGGCATTGGCGATCCCGGCCTCGCCGGCAGTTGCTCCGGCGCCGCCCGCCGATCGCAGGTACAGCGCCGCGCGCTGATGCGGGTTCTCCCCGTAACGGAGAACGTCCTTACGGGTCCACATCGCGCCCACCACATCCGGCCAGCCGGTTTCCTCGGCTACCGGGTCGGGTGCGTATGCCGCAGCGAACCATGACGAGACTGCTGCGTCGTAAGCGGCTGTGTGCGCGTAGGCCTGCGCGGCCAGCCGTCGCCGTTGCTCCAGCGTGAACCCGCCCGCCGCGATCGCATCGATGACGTCCGGGTAGCTCTCCGGGCTGGTTATCACCGCGACGGTGCCGTGGTTCTTCGCGGCCGCGCGGACCATCGCGGGGCCGCCGATGTCGATCTGCTCAACGCTCTGCGCCGGGCTGGCACCGCTGGCGACCGTCTGCTCGAACGGGTAGAGGTTCGAGACCAGTAGCTCGAACGGCGCGATGCCGAGGCTAGCCAGCTGCTCCCGGTGGCTGCTGCTGGCCATGTCGGCGAGCAGCCCAGCGTGCACTGCCGGGTGCAGTGTCTTGACTCTGCCATCCAGGCACTCGGGGAAGCCGGTGAGCTCTTCCACCGGCGTCACCGGCACGCCGGCGGCAGCGATGACGGACGCTGTCGTCCCCGTTGACACGATCTGCACGCCCGCCTCGTGCAGCGCTTCGGCCAGCGCCGTAATCCCGTCCTTGTCATAGACGCTGAGCAGCGCCCGCTTAATCGGCACCCTGGTCAACTGCCTATCCTCACTCTCCGGCCTTGGACCGACCAGCCTTCACGGACCATCCGGCCGACGGTCGCCACCACGAGCGATCGCTCGGCCACCTTGATGCGCTCATGCAGCGATTCCTCGTCGTCGTCATCAAGCACCGGCACGGCCGCCTGGGCCGCGATCGGGCCGCTGTCGATCCCGGCGTCGACCAGGATCACGCTGCAGCCGGTCACCTTGACGCCGTGCTCCAATGCATCGCGGACACTGTGCATGCCGGGGAACGACGGCAGCAGCGCGGGATGCGTGTTGATCATGCGGCCGCCGAACCTGCCGAGGAACTCGGTGCCGACCAGTTTGAGGAAACCGGCCGCGATGATCAGATCGGGGTCGAGCGCTGCACAGTCTGCCGTCAGCGCCTTGTCCCAGGC
Organism: Streptosporangiaceae bacterium; assembly: GCA_036488155.1. Classification (GTDB taxonomy): domain Bacteria; phylum Actinomycetota; class Actinomycetes; order Streptosporangiales; family Streptosporangiaceae; genus JAJYUU01. The sequence goes on from DASXIA010000321.1 coordinate 22,627, forward strand.
GAAGCGGTCCGGCGAGTCTTGCACCCGCCGCACGAAGGCGGGAATCCCCGCCGCGGCTGCCCTGGCAACACCGCCGGTTCCGTCGCGGTCCGCGCCGACTGCGACGATCTGCGCGCCAAAACCGGGGTCGTTGCAGGCGTCCATGAGTGCCTGCAGGATCGAGCCCGTGCCCGAGACGAGCACGAGCAGTCGTGCTGGTGATCGCAAGCGACTGACAGCGAACTCCCTGGTCGATGAACTGGTCGTGTCCGGCATTCCGGGCTGTTCCGATGAAGCCAGCAACCCGCATGAACAGGCGGCTCACCCGGCCGACGGCTTCAGCGTACAAGCCAGGGCGTGCCGCACCGCTCGCCGGCGCCCAGAGTTCGGGCGCTGCACGCAGCGGGGCTCCGCAACCGGTGTCCCGGCTGCGGAGCCCCGCGAGTAGCTTGGCTAGGCAGTCAAGCCATCTGGCGTGTCAGCCAGTGGTGCCGCACCTGGGATCCGGCTCGAAACCGTATGCCTTCACCACGTTGGTGTCGGTGCAGAAGAGGCCCTTGTGGCCGATGAACTTCTCCAGGTTGGACGGGATGTGGTCCTTCGTGCCCGTGGCAAAGGGAACCACGACGTAGAGCCGCCGCTCAAACTGGGAGCTCACCCACTTCGGGTTGGTCACCGGGACCTTCGCCCCCCTGGGCGTCACGTATGGCGCTCCGAAGGGCTTGATGCTGTTCAGGCCGAACACGCCGATCTGGTTGCAGCCGAACTTGTTCTTGCCCTTGTGGCTTGCGTTCTTGCTGCAGCTAGCGGAGTGGTACTTCTCGGCCAGGTACGCGCCGGTCGAGAACGGGTAGATCACGTTCGGGTTGGGCTTGCCGGATTTCGTCCCGCCAACGCGGAACACCGGGCTGATGCCCTCGTTCTCCTCAGGCTGCTGCGCGACGCCCAGGTTAGCAGCGGTGCCACAGGTGGGCTCGGAGGTCGTGGACAGGCCCAGCGCGGTCGCCATCCAGAACGAGAGCGTTCCTGACCCGGCCTGCGGGACGATCGGGTCGATGGCGCTACTTGCGCCCTTCGCGCTCGCCCCGAGCAGTGCGCCCCAGGTGTTGGCGCCAAACCCGTTGGCGGCTGGCACGCTGCAGCTGAAGATTTCGATGAGCTGGTTCCTCGTCAGGTTGTTCGGCACGTTGGTCGATTCGCCCTTGAGGTTGGTGCTGGCGTAGGTGACAGCGTCAGCCCACAGCTCGTCGAACGCGATGCCGCCCTTAGCGTAAGGGGCGTCAGACGTCCCGCGTGGCCGCGAGGACCGCGCGAAGTTGGCGCACGCAACCGTGTGCGTCTTGCCCTTGTAGCTGTAGTGCGTGCTGCCGAGCTCGTTGGTCTCGAGCGCGGTAATACCGGCCCCAGACCCGTCGGGCCGCAGGTTCCGCTTGCAGCCTGCCTTGGGCACGATCTTCGAGGTGGTGTCGTTCAGGTTGCTCGGCGGCACCGCGTCCCAGCTGTAGATGTACGGGTTCGCCGGGGAGTCAGCCTTGGTCGTGCACCTGCCGGTTGTCTTCTTAGTGTTGGTGCCAAAGCAGTCGTAGTTGTACGTCAGCTGGTCGGTGATGTACGAGATCGACTGCGACCCGACGCCGACGATGTCCCACGCTCTTGGCGTCACCGTCTTGTTGGTGTGCGGGTTGATCGGCTCAGCCAGAGCTGGAGCCGCCAGCACCGCACTCGCGACGGCCGCTACCGCACCCGCCGCGAACAGAGTTTTCAGAAAGCGCACGCGTCCTCCCACAGACGATTGAGCGCGAACTACCGTGCAAGCACTCGCACGGACCGCCGAGTGGCCGTCGCGCCTAAATATGCATGATGCTCGATAGGGCAACAAGAAACGTTAATGAAGGCCTATCTGATGACTTGGTGAACGGAGCTGGTCTAACCGGCAAATGGCCAGGCGACTGCTTACTGTTCCGCCGTGCCACGCGCCCGCTCCCGTCATGATCCCGGCTGGTAACACCAGCTCAGGTCAGGACTAGATCCGGGCGAACGGGCCACCGCATGCCAAAAGTGCTGGCGACGCCGGCAGCCTCACGCGCGGTTGCTAACCGCTCGCAAGACAACAACGTCGTTCTGGTGAACGGAGCAATGACCTGAGATGTCTTGCTCGTAGCACTGAGAGGAAAATTGGGCGCCGGGTAGCTGGCAGGAACAGCCTGGTTTATGGCAGCGCTGAGGGTCCGGCCGAAGCTCGGCGCTGGCCGCGCGGCGGGTCACCGGCCCACGGATCCACGTAGATGGAGTGCCCGTCGCTGGCCTGGGCTGCCGGGTCCGCCACTGGTGCTGCTACGGGCGCTCGCGCGGCGCCGCGCTGCCCGGCCAGCGCGCCTGTCATGCGCAGGGCGCGGTAGTTCGCCAGGCCTGCGGTCACCGCGGCGCTCACGCCGATCTCCAGTGCCGACACGACGCCGACCTGCCAGGCGGACGGTCCGACCGCAGCGAGCCGCCCGTCGCCCAGCGGGCCGCCGGAGACCGCCGCCAGCAGTCCCAGCAGAATGCCTGCCGCCGCGCCGCACGCGAGGCCGAGCAGCGGCGCGGTGTCCAGGGACAGCGCCGGCGCGGCCCGGACCAGCAGAACGCCGCCGAGCACGCCGGCCAGGTACGGCATCGCCAGGACGGTCGGCCCGATCCAGCCGGGCATCGCCGCATGCAGCCCCGGCGGCAGCGCTGCCAGCATCGGGAACGCCGGCAGCTGTGCCAGCGCCGAGCCGGTAGGCCCGACCACGGTGCCGGAACCGAATGCAAAGCCCGGGCCGAGCGAGAACGCGATGGCCCAGATCACTGCATTCGGCAGGTAGCCGAGCTCCAGCAAGAACAGCAGGACCGAGCCGATAGCGCCGGGATCGAGGTCCCGCTCCAGCACGGCGGCCTCATGCATGTGCACGACCAGTGACGTCCCGGCAACCAATGCGCCTGCAGCAGCTAGAGTCGCTAGCGCGCCCGCGACGCCGACCACGACTGATCTCAGCCGGGCCGGCAACAGCCGGACGAGCTGGGGCCAGGGGGCCAGCGCCCGTGCGCCGCCGAGCCCGCCAGCGGCGAGCGCCAGCAGCAGCCCCCAGGCCACCGACTGCAACAGTGACGACGACTCCAGTGCTGACCTGCTGGCCAGAGCTAGCGCCCCGGTCAGCAGCGCGTAGGGCGCGGCAAGCGCGACCGCTGCAGAGCCGACATGGCGCAGCCGCCGCACCTGCGCCGCCCTGACAACCCACTGGCCGGCCCGCCAGAGCAAGGCGCCCGGCAACAGGACAAGGCCGAGCGGAAGCAGGCCGATCCTGCCCGCACCGCGAAACGTGAAACCAACATGCTGGCCCACCAGCCACAGCGCCGCCGACATCCGAAGCACATCGGGCAGGCCGACACCCTCGTGCGGCGCCGCGATCCAGCCGATCAGCGCCAGCAAGGCAAGGACCGCAACGCCGGTCGCCGTGACTGCGACCGCAGCTAGCACACCCGCCACCAGCAGCGACCGCTCGCCAGTGCCGGCTCCGTTACTCGCGGAGCCACTGTTTCGAGGGGCACGGTTTCCAGGGGCACCGTTTCCAGGACCCGTGCTTCCACGGGCACTGTCTCGGGGAGCGCTACTCCGCTGACCGCTGCTCCGATGATCGCTGCCAGCCGGACCGCCGGCCGCCCGCGCACCGGCCTGGGCGCGCTTGGCGGCCTGTCCGGCACCAACGGCGAAAGCAGTCACAAGACTCAAGCCTGGCAATCCAGAACGGCTCAGCGGCGGAGGCGCGCCGGAGTGCCAGGAACGGAAGCCGCGCGGAGGAGCGTGGCGGAGCTTGTCCAGCGGAACAGCCCGGCAGAGGCATACCAGGACTAGCCCGAGTCAGCGCCCACTGGGCCAGTCCACGCAGGCCGGGGCCAGCCGGCCCGCCAGGCTAGCCAGGCCACGCTGGGCCGACGCGGCGGGGCCTACCCGGCCTGCATGACCTCGCGAACCAGCACGGCAGTCTCGCTCGGAGTCCGGCCGACCCGGACGCCGACCTTTTCGAGCGCCTCCTTCTTCGCCTGCGCGGTGCCGGCGGAGCCGGAGATAATCGCGCCGGCGTGGCCCATCGTCTTGCCTTCGGGCGCCGTGAAACCGGCCACGTAAGCGACGACAGGCTTAGTCACGCTCTTCTCGATGAACGCAGCCGCCCGCTCCTCGGCGTCGCCGCCGATCTCGCCGATCATGACGATTGCGTCCGTCTCCGGATCATCCTGGAACGCCTTCAGGCAGTCGATGTGGGTCGTGCCGATGATAGGGTCGCCGCCGATGCCCACCGCAGTTGAGAAGCCGATGTCTCGCAGCTCGTACATCATCTGGTAGGTCAGCGTGCCGGACTTCGAGACAAGTCCGATCCGGCCCTGCGAGGTGATGTCGGCCGGGATGATGCCGGCGTTGTACTTGCCCGGTGAAGCGACACCAGGGCAGTTCGGGCCGACGATCCGGGTGACGTTCCCGGTCGCGACCGCGTGAGCCCAGAACGCGGCGGTGTCGTGCACTGGTACACCCTCGGTAATCACGATGACGAGCGGGATACGCGCGTCGATCGCCTCGATGACGGCGTCTTTAGTGCCAGCCGGCGGCACGAAGACCACAGAAACGTCGGCCCCGGTAGCCTCCATCGCCGCGCCAACGTTCGCGAAGACCGGCACTTCCCGGCCTGACAACTCGACGGTCTGGCCCGCCTTGCGCGGGTTCGTGCCGCCGACGACGTTGGTGCCTGCTGCGATCATCCGCGCACCGTGCTTGCGGCCTTCCGACCCGGTGATGCCCTGCACGATGACGCGGCTGCCGGCGTTCAGGAAGATCGCCATGTCATGCTCCGTTCACGGCCGCGGCGGCCAGTTCGGCGGCGCGGCGCGCCGCATCGTCCATGGTGGCGACCTGCTCGACTACCGGCAGGGCAGCCTCGGCCAGGATCCGGCGCCCCTCGGCGGCGTTGTTGCCGTCGAGCCGGACCACGATGGGATGCCTGACCGGCTCGCCGCGCTCGGCCAGCAGGGCCATCGCGGACACGATCCCGTTGGCTACCTCGTCGCACGAGGTGATGCCGCCGAACACATTGACCAGGACGCTGCGCACATCCGGATCGGATAGCACGATGTCGAGTCCGTTGGCCATCACCTCCGCCGAGGCGCCACCGCCGATGTCGAGGAAATTGGCTGGCCGCACGCCGCCGAATTCCTCACCCGCATAAGCGACGACGTCCAGGGTGGACATCACCAGGCCCGCGCCGTTCCCGATGATCCCGACGGATCCGTCGAGCTTCACATAGTTCAGGTGCTTGGCCTTTGCGCGCGCCTCGATCGGGTCGACCGCGGTCGGATCCGCGAAGGATGCCCAGTCCTGCCGGAAGGCAGCGTTGTCGTCGAGGGTCACCTTGGCGTCGAGCGCGACGACCCGGCCGTCGCCGGTGTAGACGAGCGGGTTGACCTCGACCAGGGTCGCGTCTTCGTCCGTGAAGACGGCCCACAGCCGCTCGGCGAGTTGCGCGGCGCCTTCCTGAGCTTCCTCCGGCAGTCCGCCGGCCCGGACGATCTCCAGCGCCTTCGCGCGGTCGACGCCCGTCAGCGGGCTCACCGGGATCTTGGCCAGCGCCTCCGGGTGAGTCCTGGCCACTTCCTCGATCTCGACGCCGCCCTCGACCGAGCACATCGACAAGAACGTCCGCTCGGCGCGGTCGACGAGGAACGACAGGTAGTACTCCTGCGCGATGTCGGTGTCCTCAGCCACCAGGACGGTGTGCACGGTGTGGCCCTTGATGTCCATGCCCAGGATGGCTGCGGCCTTGTCCCGGGCCTCGTCCGGGCTGTCGGCCAGCTTCACCCCGCCGGCCTTGCCCCGGCCACCGGTCTTCACCTGGGCCTTGATCACAACGAGGGGCTTCGCATCGCCCTTCCCGGCGGCTGCGAACTCCTCGGCAATCTGCTTAGCCTCATCCGCGGTGCTGGCCACGTTGCCGTGCGGAATCGGGACACCGTATTCGGCGAATAGCTCCTTCGCCTGATACTCGAACAGGTCCACTCGGGTCCGTCCTTCGTGCTCGGGGGATCAGTGCGGCGCGTCCGCCACCCTGCGGCTGGAAGCCTAATGCCGGCCTGGCTCGCGCTGGGCAACTGGGTGGCAGGCCACCGCAGGCCACCGCAGCTAGGCAGCGGGTTTCGTCGCTAACTGACGGTTTCGGCGCTGCCGAGCTCCGACCGAACCCAGTCCACGATCTCGGTCGTCGTCGCACCGGGAGTGAAGATCTTCGCCACGCCCATCTGCTCGAGCTCAGCAATGTCGGCATCCGGGATGATGCCACCGCCGAAAACTGTGATATCGGTCGCATCCTTCTCCGCCAGCAGCTCGAGCACGCGGCGGAACTGCGTCATGTGCGCTCCGGACAAGACCGACAGGCCGATCGCGTCGGCATCCTCCTGCAGGGCCGCGGAGACGATCTGCTCCGGGGTCTGATGCAGCCCGGTGTAGATGACCTCCACTCCGGCATCGCGCAGTGCCCGTGCCACCACCTTCGCTCCGCGATCGTGACCGTCCAGGCCGGGCTTCGCGATGATCACCCGGATACTGCTCATGGAACCCTCCGACCAGCCTTAGCGCTGCCGGCATGACGGCAGACGATTCAGCGTAACCGGCCTGAGGGGAACGGGCCGACCGGCTGGCGCGGTAACGCTTCGCCAGAGCGTCGCGCCAGCCGTCAGGGCGCCAGCGCGCTGGTCAGTCCCTCCAGGTACCTGTCAAGCAGGCTGCCGTCGGGGTCGTAGGTGGGGTTCACCTCGGTGAGCACCAGCGCGGCGCAGGACGGATGGCGCAGCAATACGCGCAGGCAGTGCACAACGTGCTCGAGTCTGACACCGGAGTTGTAATGCGGGAAGTTGCCGAGCGGAAGATCGCCGGAATCGACCACGTCGACATCGAAATGGACGATCATCGGCCGGCCACCCGCCAGCGCGGTCAGCGCCTTGCGCGCCGCCGCCTCCGGATCTGCCGTCAGTTCTGGGCCTTCGGTATAGCTCACGCCATTGTCGGCGAGGAACCTGCGGTCGTCGTCAGTAACCTCGCGCGGATCACAGCCGACGATCGCCAGCCGAGACGGGTGCAGAAGCGGCGGCTCGCCAGCAAGCCCGGCAAGCTCAGGTTCCCCGTAGCCGAGGAGATGTGCGATGCCGGTATCGTCCAGGATCCCGGACCGCTCTGGCGACAACGCCCCGAGGTCCGCGTCTCCGTCAACGTAAGCGAGTCCGACGTCGGGATGGACGCGCCTGAAGCCGGCCACGACGCCGAGGGTGATAGTGCAGTCGCCGCCAAGTACCAGCGGGCGCTGGCCGTCCTGAACCTGGGCGGCGACCGCATCCGCAACCTCGCGCGCGACTTCGACAACCGCGCTCAGGTTGCGCGCCTGCGGATGATCGTGGTCGACAGCGAACACTGAGCCGGTCACGTCACCCTCGTCCGCAACGCTGATCCCCGCGGCCCGGAACCTGCCGACAAGGCCACCGGCCCGGAGCGCTGCCGGTGCCTTGTCCTGCCCGGCGTGATGCGCCCCGGCGCTGGTCGGTACGCCGGTCAGCGTCCAGTCGTTCCTGAACTCGGTGGTGCTCATGCCGCGTCTCCCGCCCAGATTCCCTGCCGACGAGTGCCGCCTGCCTTACAGGCACCGTCACCATCATTGCCCTTTTGCTAGTAACGATGCTAGTCCGCGTCTGACTCGTCGCGCAACCATCAGATGTAGAATGCCGGTGACGTTCCCGCGACTAGGACAGCACCTAGGAGGCGGCTGATGGCGGCCACACCTGCCCCGGCAGCTGGCAGCGACGGGCGTATCGGGCAAGCCCCTGGCCGCCTGGCGCTGCTGCAGGCATTCGTCAACACGCTCGACATCGAGCACGCAACGGACGAGCTCAGTTCTCCCGCAGCCCTCGATGGCTGGCTGAGATCGGCGAGCCTGGCCGCTGACAAACCTGAGCTGGCCAGCACCGGGCTTGCCGATCTGGCGCTGGCCGTGGACCTGAGAGAAGCCCTGCGGGGGGTCTTGCGGTCACATGTGGTGCGTAAACCGGCTGCGATAGCAGACCCGGCCGCCCGGCTTGGCGAGATTGCCTCATCAATGCAGGCGAGAATCGTTGCAGGCGCCGACGGGAGCCTTGGCGTAGTCGCAGGCGGGCGGGGCAGCCAGGCGGCATTGGCCGAGCTGCTGCTGATTGCCGCGGAGGCGCAAACTCTCGGCACCTGGAGCCGGCTCAAGGTATGCAGTGCCGACGACTGCCAGTGGGCTTTCTTCGACCGCTCTCCCACCCGCAGCGGCTGCTGGTGCAGCATGCAGGTCTGCGGATCGAGGGCCAAGGCCCGGGCATACCGCAGCCGGGCAGGAAATACCGGCTGAGGCTACCGGGCTCAGGCCGATGCCATGGCCCGGCATGCCTCGCCTGGGCTAGAGCTTCTCGATCGGCGCGTAGCGCAGCACCAGGTGCTTGATGCCGTACTCGCCGCCAAAGTCGATCTTGGCCTCCGGGTCGTCGCCGCGACCCTCGACCGACAGCACGGTGCCGAGGCCATACGCGTCGTGGTTGACCCGGTCGCCGGGCTGCAGCGACGGGACCGGCCGGTTGCCGACGGCACGAACGCCGGGCCGGCGGGCCAGCCGCTCCGAGGCGGGCTGGGTGGCGGCCGACTCGTCCCGGCGCCATTCGATCAGTCCCGCGGGGATCTCGGTCAGGAACCGTGACTGCCGGTGGTAGCCAGGGCGGCCGAACCAGGTACGCGTCGCCGCCCTGGTCACATAAAGCCGCTGCATCGCCCTGGTGATGCCGACGTAGGCCAGCCGCCGTTCCTCGGCCAGCTCCCGCTCGTCACCCAGAGACCGCTCATGCGGGAAGACGTTCTCCTCCAGGCCGGTCAGGAAGACGACGGGGAACTCCAGCCCCTTGGCGGTATGCAGCGTCATCAGCGTCACCATGCCGCCGTGCTGCTCACCTTCCGGGATTTGGTCGGCGTCCGCGACCAGCGAGACCTGCTCAAGGAACTCGGCCAGCGTCCCGCCGGGATTACGGGCGTCGAACTCGCGCGCCACCGAGACCAGCTCGGTCAGGTTCTCGATCCGGCTTGCATCCTGCAAGTCCGAGGAGGCCTGCAGTTCGGCCACGTAACCGGTCCGCTCGAGCACGGCCTCGGTCAAATCGCCAACCGGGCCCGCCGCTGCCAGCTCCCGCAATCCCCTTATCAGGTCGTTGAAGCCCTCGATCGCGCGCGCGGACCTGGTCGCCAGCCCCGGAACGTCGTCCGGCCGGGCGAGCGCGGCCGCGAAGCTGATCTTGTCCCGGCTGGCCAGCGCGGCCACGTACTCCTCGGCCCGGTCGCCGATACCGCGCCGGGGCGTGTTGAGCACCCGGCGCAGCGATACCTCGTCGCCGGGGTTGGCGACCAGGCGCAAGTAGGCCAGCAAGTCGCGGACTTCTCTGCGCTCGTAGAAACGGACGCCGCCAACGACCTTGTACGGCAGGCCGGACCGGATGAACACTTCCTCGAAAACGCGGGATTGCGCGTTCGTCCGGTAGAAGACGGCAACCTCACCAGGCGCCGCCTCGCCCGCGTCGGACAGCCGGTCGACTTCCTCGGCTACGAATGCCGCCTCGTCGTGCTCGCTGTCGGCGACGTACCCGGTGATCGGCGGCCCGTCGCCCGCCTCGGACCAGAGATTCTTCGGGATCCGGCCCGGATTGCGGGAGACCACGGCGTTGGCTGCGGCCAGGATGTTCTGCGTCGAGCGGTAGTTCTGCTCGAGCAGGATCACCCGCGCCCCGGCGAAGTCGCGCTCGAACTCCTCGATGTTCCTGATCGTTGCGCCGCGGAAGGCGTAGATCGACTGGTCGGCATCACCGACGACGACAAGCTCCGCGGGCGACTCGCCGCCCGACCCGGCCAACTCGCGGACCAGCACGTATTGCGCATGGTTCGTGTCCTGGTATTCGTCGACCAGGACGTGCCGGAACCTGTCCCGGTACTCGGCAGCGAGATCAGGGAAAGCCTGGAGCAGGTTGACGGTCACCATGATCAGGTCGTCGAAGTCCATCGCGCCGGCCGCGACCAGCCGGCGCTGGTACTCCGCGTATGCCTCGCCGAGTGCCTTCTCCCGGTAGCCGCTGGCCCGCGCCAGGACCGTTTCGTAGTCGATCAGCTCGTTCTTCAGGTTCGAGACCTGGTTGATCATCCCTTTCGGCGGGAAGAACTTGGCGTCCAGCTCAAGCTCACGGCACACCATGGCCATCAGCCGCTGCGAGTCGGCCTGGTCATAGATGGAGAAGCTGGACGGATAGCCGAACCGCCGAGCCTCCCGGCGCAGGATCCGCACGCAGGCCGAGTGAAAGGTCATCAGCCACATCGACCGCGCCCGCGCACCGGTGAGCGACGCCGCCCTGGCAGCCATCTCCCCGGCGGCCTTGTTCGTGAAGGTAATCGCGAGGACCTGGCTCGGCGCCACGTCGCGCTCCGCGAGCAGGTAGGCGATTCGGTGAGTGAGCACCCGGGTCTTGCCAGAGCCGGCACCGGCCACGATCAGCAGGGGGCTGCCCTCGTGCAGGACAGCGGCACGCTGCTGCGGGTTCAGCCCGTCCAGCAGGGAATCGACAACCATCGCGGTCACCTGCCTAAGCCTAGGCGGAACCGCCGACATCCGGGCGGCCCCGCGCGGGGCGCGCAAAGTGGCCGTCGTCCCCGCGTCAGCGCCGCCAGCGCGCGGTTACCAGCGCCGCAGGCACGATCTCGACCGGGAACGGGGTAGCCGTGGCGAACTGTTGCTCGCCGACTGCGCGGCCGACCTCGGTGTATTTGTCCCTCGTCAGCGCGTAGGCGGTCAGCGATGGCTGGTCCGGGTCTGGCACAACGATCCAGTAGCCCGGAATGCCGAATTCCGCATAAACGACCTTTTTTCGGGCGCGGTCGTAGTGCGCCGTACTCGGCGAGGCTATCTCCACAACGAGTTCGGGCGGCTTGGTGACGTTCTTGTCGGTGACGCCCAGGGTGTCCGCCCGGACGACGACAAGGTCAGGAATCCGGTACTGGATTTCGCTCATCACGACGCCGGGACCGGGCAGCAACTCGAACTCGGGCGGGCAGGCTGTTTCGAGCAGGAACTCGAGGCGGTGCAGGACACGCTGGTGAATGGTCACGGGGGCGGGCGACACGACGAGCACCCCGTCATCCAGCTCGTAACGGCAGCCGTCGTCGGGCGTGAGATCCAGGTCGGCCACTGTCAGCGGCCGATCGGCTGGCAGCACGAACTGCGGGGCAGTCATGACACTCATGGTCTCTCCGATCCGTCATGACCGCCACCTTGCCCGCCGCCACCGACATTTCGAGCGCCCGCGAAATGCGGAAGGCCCGCGCCAGGTCGTCCCGGCGCGGGCCCTCGAGCGGGTCTGCTACTTGTCCGGGACGAGGGTAGGCGTCGAGCGCGTCAGCGTCTGCTTGCGGAAGAACGCCGGGTGGACAACCCGCACGTAGATGAACGCGAGCAAGCCCACGACCCAGGACAGGAAGACGATCACGAACACGCCGCCGATCACCCAGTGGATCCCCGGCACCGTGAAACTGGTGTAGGACGATTCATTAGCACTGTTCATGTCCCAGTCCAGCCACAGGCTCCAGCCGCCGAGGAACCAGAGAATCAGGCCGCCGAGCAGCGGCAAGATGCCCTGCATCCACAAGTTGCGGGCGCTCGAGAACAGGTTGCGCCGGTAGTACCAGACACAGGTGAAGCCGGTCAGCCCGTAGTAGGTGGCGATGAAGACGCCGCAGCTGGTCACCGCATCCGAGATCACCTGGCCGCCGGACATGTAATTGAACGCCGCGTACAACACGATCGAGATCCCGCCCATGACCAGCGTCGACACCGTCGGGGTCATGTGCTTGCGGTGCATCTTGGCGAAGGCCGGCGGCAGTGCCTGATAGGTCGCCATCGACAGGGTCGTCCTGGCCGTGGGCAGGATCGTCGTCTGCGTGGACGCAGCGGCCGAGGACAGGACCATCAGGAGCAGCAGCCGGTAAAGGACGTTGCCAAAGACGCCGGTGCCGAAGACCGCGTGGCCGAGCACGGAGAGCACGTCGCCAGAGTTGTTCCCGTTAGCGAGGCCGATGCCTTTGGTTCCGATTCCGGCGAACGACTGCGCGCCGAAGATCGCAATGCCGTAGGTGACCACGAGGATGACCGTGGACACCATCGCCGCCCGGCCGGGGGTCTTGGTCGGGTTCTTGGTTTCCTCGTTCACCGACAGGGCGGTGTCCCAGCCCCAGTAGATGAACACCATGAGGATCAGCCCGGCAGCAAAGGCGCTGAATGACAGGCCTGACGGGTTCAGCCAGGACCAGCTCGGATGGATCGACACCGGCGGGTGGTGGCCGGTACCGACCTTGACCAGCGCGACCACCGAAAGCACGATCAGCATCGTGATCTCGATCGACAGCAGCGCCTTCTGGAAGTTCGCCGAGACCTCCATGCCGCGGTAGCAGATGTAGGTCATGAAGACGATCCACAGGACACCGGTCAGCAGTACCCAGCCGCTCGCCGGGTTCTTGCCGATGCCATTGGCGTTGAACAGCAAGAAGATGTACTGGCCGGCTACCTGAGCCAGGCTCGCCATCACCAGGATGTCGGCGACCACGATGGCCCAGCCGCCCGCCCAGCCGGTCTTCGGCCCGAACGCGCGAGTCGCCCAGGTGAACGTGGTGCCAGCGTCCGGGTCAGCTTTATTGAGCTCGCTGTAGCCGATAGATGTCAAGATCATCGGCACGAATGCGAGTATCGCGACCAGCGGGGACTTGAGTCCCACCGCCAGCACGACGAAGCCCAGCGTCGCCGCCAGGCTGTAGGCGGGGGCGACAGAAGCCGTAGCGATCACCGTGCTGGAGATCAGGTTAAGGGCACCAGACTTGAGGCCCTTATCCCTGACTTGCTCTACCGGCTGTAGCTCAGGGGTGGTGGTGGCCATCTACCTGATCGTCCCCTCCCGAATCACCCGAACCACATCAGGCTCGGCAAATTTGGCGTAACGCTCGCTCACAGAGAGTAGCCGCATGCTAGGCGTATGCGTATCAAGCAACGGTTCTAGCATGCCTCAAACACGAAGGCAACGGTTTCAGTTGTAACGTGTGCAAATCGCGACTGTTACCGTCGCACCACTACGGACTACAAAGCTAGGATCACTGCATGCGCATACTGCTAGTCGGGGCCGGCGGAGTCGGCACCGCCTTCGCCCGGATCGCCGCCCGTCGCCCGTTCGCCGAACTGGTCATCGCCGACTACGACCTGACCAGGGCGCAGCATGCGGCCGCCGCCAAGGACAGCTACACAGCAGTTCAGCTGGACGCCCGGGACGAGGCAGCCACAGCGGCGCTGCTGGCCGAGTATCGCTGCGACGCGCTGATGAACGCAACCGACCCGCGCTTCGTCATGCCCCTGTTCCGCGCCGCGCTGGCTGCCAGGGTGCACTACCTGGATATGGCGATGTCGCTGTCACATCCCGATCCGGCAGAACCGTACGCCAAGACCGGCGTGAAGCTCGGCGACGAGCAGTTCGCGCTGTCGACACAGTGGGAGCAGACGGGCAAGCTGGCCCTCGCCGGGATTGGCGTCGAGCCGGGCCTGTCCGACGTGTTCGCCCGGTACGCAGCCGACCAGCTGTTCAGCGAGATCGACCAGCTCGGCGTCCGGGACGGCGCCAACCTGACGGTGGCTGGCTACGACTTCGCGCCCACCTTCTCTATCTGGACCACTATCGAGGAATGCCTCAACCCGCCGGTGATCTGGGAAGCGGACCGCGGCTGGTTCACCACGGCACCGTTTAGCGAGCCGGAGACCTTTACCTTCCCGGCCGGCATTGGGGCGGTCGAATGCGTCAATGTGGAGCACGAGGAAGTACTCCTCATGCCCCGCTGGGTCAAGGCGAACCGGGTCACCTTCAAGTACGGCCTCGGCGAGGAGTTCATCGGCGTTTTGAAGACCCTGCACAAGCTCGGCTTGGATGCCACCACGCCGGTCACCGCCGGCGGCGCCAGCGTCTCGCCACGAGATGTTGTCGCAGCCTGCCTGCCCGACCCGGCCACCCTCGGGGACAAGATGTCCGGTCTGACCTGTGCTGGCACTTGGGTCACCGGCACCGGAAAGGACGGTGCACCCCGTGAGGTGTACCTCTACCACGTAGCCGACAATGCGCAGACAATGGCCGAGTACGGCTCGCAAGCGGTGGTGTGGCAGACCGCTGTCAATCCAGTGGTCGCGCTCGAGCTCATCGATTCCGGCGCCTGGACCGGCACTGGTGTACTCGGCCCCGAAGCACTGCCGCCCCAGCCGTTCCTTGACCTGCTGACGGAGTACGGCTCACCGTGGGCGTGCGAAGAGCGCACGCCGACGGGCGCCTGACCCGGCGGCAGGAACGCGACAACTACACAGCCCTTCATTACCGGAACGGAGTCGACCGTGGCTTATGACCTCCAGAACTTTGTCGGCGGACAATGGACCGACTTGTCTTTTGACAAGCGCGCCGACTTGATTGACCCGAGCACGGGCGAGGTATTCGCGACCGCGCCGATCTCCGGCGAGGCCGAAGTGGACGCCGCGGTTGCCTCAGCCGCCGACGCGTTCCCTGGCTGGCGCGATTCAACGCCGGCCGAGCGCAGCCTGGCGCTGCTACGGATCGCCGACGCCATCGAGACGCGAGCGGACGAGTTCGTCAAAGCCGAGTCGCAGAACACCGGCAAGCCGCTCGGCCTGACCGCCTCGGAGGAGATCCCGCCGATGGTGGACCAGATCCGGTTCTTCGCCGGCGCTGCCCGGATGCTCGAGGGCCGCTCCGCAGGCGAGTACATGGCGGGGTTCACATCGTTCATCCGGCGGGAGCCCATCGGGGTCTGCGCAGCGGTGACGCCGTGGAACTACCCGATGATGATGGCGGTGTGGAAGTGGGCGCCCGCGCTGGCGGCCGGCAACACAATGGTGCTGAAGCCGTCGGACACCACGCCCTATTCCACGCTGCTGATGGCCGAGCTGATGAGCGAGTTCCTGCCAGCCGGCGTGTTCAACGTCATCACCGGAGACCGCGACACCGGCCGGGCACTGGTCGCGCACAAGGTGCCGCAGATGGTGTCCATTACCGGATCCGTGCGGGCCGGCATGCAGGTGGCACAGTCAGCTGCAGCCGACCTGAAGCGGGTGCACCTTGAGCTCGGCGGCAAGGCACCGGTCATCGTCTTCGACGACGCCGACCCGGAGAAGGCGGCCGAGGCCATCGCGATCGCCGGCTACTTCAACGCCGGACAGGACTGCACCGCCGCGACCAGGGTGCTAGCCGGCCCGCGCATCCACGACGATTTCACGGCCGCGCTGACCGAGCAGGCCAAGGCGCAGGTGACGGCAGGCCCGGACAATGCCGAAGCGACTTACGGCCCGCTGAACAACGCCAGCCAGCTGGAGCGGGTGTCGGGGTTCATTTCCCGGCTGCCCGACCACGCCCGGGTGCTGACCGGCGGCAGCCGAGTCGGCGAGAAGGGCTACTTCTACGCCGCGAGCGTCGTCGATGGGCTCGAGCAGAACGACGAGATCATCCAGAACGAGGTATTCGGCCCGGTTATCACCGTGCAGAAGTTCACCGACGAGGCCGAGGCGCTGCGCTGGGCCAACGGCACCGAATACGGCCTGGCGTCCTCAGTGTGGACGTCCGACCACGGCCGGGCGATGCGGATGGCCCGCGCGCTGGACTTCGGTTGCGTCTGGATCAACACCCACATCCCGCTGGTCGCCGAGATGCCGCACGGCGGCTTCAAGCACTCCGGCTACGGCAAGGACCTGTCGATGTACGGGTTCGAGGATTACACCCGGGTCAAGCACGTGATGTCCTCGCTCGACTAGAGGCGCCTGGGGACCCGAACACTTGGCGGGCTGGCACAGGTCCGCGCCAGTACCGTACTTAGGCCCGTTGCGGGCAGGGTGCTAACTGGCGCTCGCCACGTTTACGCCCGCTGCCGTGTCCGGGTCCCCAGGCTCTTGCGCTCGCTCGTGGCGCCAGTCGGGAATGTCGGAGGGGTCTGTTTAACTCACTCGCATGGCAACCAGTTTGAGTGGGAAAGTCGCGCTTGTGGCGGGCGCCACGCGCGGCTGCGGCCGGGCGATCGCGGTGGAACTTGCCCGGGCCGGCGCTTACGTGTACGCCACCGGCCGCAGCAGCAAAGCTGCTGGCAGATCCGAGATGGACCGCCCGGAAACGATTGAGGGCACTGGTGACCTGATAACGGCTGCTGGCAACGGCCTTGCCCTCCGCGTTGACCATCTCGAGCCTGATGAGGTTGCCGCGCTAATCAAGCGGATCGACGGCGAGCAGGGTCGGCTGGACATTCTGATCAACGACATCTTCGGCGGCGACGCCTATATGCAGTGGGACAAGAAGCTCTGGGAGCATGACCTATCCGGCGGCTTGCGGATGCTTCGCATGGGCATCGACACCCACTTGATCACCGCCGCGCTGGCGCTGCCGCTGATGCTCAGGCACCCGGGTGGGCTCGTCGTCGAGATGACGGACGGCACCTTCGAGTACAACCGGAAATTCCGGGAGCGTGTCGGCTTCTACTACGACCTGGTCAAGGCAGCTGTTGGGCGGATCACGCTCGGACTCACCGCCGAACTCAAGGACGAGCAGTGCACCGCGATCGCGGTCACCCCAGGTTGGCTCCGCTCCGAAGCCATGCTCGACGAGTTCGGCGTTACCGAGGAGAACTGGCGCGACGCCGTCGAGCAGGTGCCGCACTTCTGCATCTCCGAGTCGCCGACGTATGTTGCGCGGGGTCTGGCCGCACTCGCCGCCGACCCGGGGAACGGTCGGTACGCGGGCCAGTGCCTGTCCTCCGGGCAGCTCGCTCGGATCTACGGCATTACCGACATCGATGGCTCCCGGCCGGATTGCTGGAGCTATGTCACCGAGATCGAGGACACGGGCCTCACCGCCCGGGAGAACGCCTACCGGTAGGACCGGCGCGGGCGCTGAGCCTCGAGCGCCGAGACGTTAGCCCGTCAGCTGGGCGGTCTTCCGGACTTAGGGAGCCAGGGAAGAAGTAGCTGTACTTATGACCATGTCAGTGTCGGAGCAGATGCCGCTCGCGGATGTCAAGAACCGGCTGTCAGAGGTCGTCGACCGACTGGAGCGGGAGCACGGCCGCGTGATCATCACCAAGCATGGGCACCCGGCTGCCGTCGTGATGAGTGTCGAAGACCTGGAATCGCTGGAAGAAACGCTTGACATCATGGACAGCACTGAGTTGCTGGCCGATATCCGGGAGAGCTTGGCTGAAGTCGCCGCGGGCGAGGCCGAAATCCTCACCAAAGACGAGGCACAGAGGCTTATCTCCGGCCAGTGACTAGCCAGGGCGCCTTCACGATCGCCTGGGCCGCCGCTTCCCGCCAGGCGCTTGCCAAGTTGCCAGAGAAAGCCGCGACTGCGGCGATTGAGTTTGTCTACGGGTCCCTTGCCGAGAACCCCCATCGGATAGGCAAGCCACTCAAACTCACACTGAAAGGGCTCTACAGCGCCAGACGCGGCGACTACCGCGTGAACTACCGCATTGACGATCATCTCCGCGCGGTCACGGTCATGGCGATTGAACATCGCTCGGATGTCTACCGGCCTCGACGGCTCTGACCGCAGGCCGGTGTCAGCTCGGAGGCGAGACCTGATGAACCTGATGGGGCGGCGGGCTGGGCACGGCATCGGGGTGGAGGATCGCAGCAAGTGCTTCGACTCCGTCGATCAGGCGGGGGCCGGGGCGGACCACGATCCCGTCGGCGTCAATCGCCCACACCGGAACGCCGGGAAAGTGCCGGGCTACTGAACGCGCCTGCTCGACGGCGCCCGGCAGGTGGTAACCGCACGGCGCGACCACGACGTAATCGGGCTTCGCTGCCGCAATGGCCGGCCATGTCGTAGGGACCGATGCCTCGCCCGGCCGCGCCGCGACCGGCTGACCGCCCGCGGCACTGACTAGATCCGGGATCCAGTGCCCGGCGGTGTATGGCGGATCCACCCATTCCACGACAGCCACCCGTGGCGTGGCCCGCCCGACCACGCTCGCGGCGACCTGGGCAAGCCGGGCCTGCAGTTCGCTGACCAGCCGGATGGCGCGGTCGGGCACACCGGCTCGTGCTCCGACCGCCTGAATCGAGTCAAGGACATCGCCGAGCGAGTGGGGATCCAGGGACACCACCTCTGCCTGGCAGCCCAGATAGTCCAGCGCGTCCTCGACTTGCCCTGACGGCAGCGCGCAGACCCTGCACAGGTCCTGGGTCAAGATCAGGTCGGGTTTCAGCGCCGCCAGCGCTTGCGCGTGCAGTGTATAAAGATCCCCGCCTGCCGCCAGTTGCTCGCGCACGTAGCTGTCGATCTCGCCCGCAGTCATCCCGCGGGTATCCCGGCCTCCCACCACGACGGTCTTAGAGCGGGCCGCGGCGGGCTCGTCGCATTCAAACGTGACACCCACCAACTGCTCGCCGAGGCCAAGCGCGTACACGATCTCAGTCGCCGAGGGAAGCATCGAAACCAGGCGCACCAGGCAAGGATAGGCGCGTAGCGGATGCGCCGACTTAGCTGCCGGCCCGGCGACTGACTTGCCCGCCGGGGAGCGGGCTCTTCGCAAAGGCCTCTGCTGCGCCACGGCTCGAGGTCAGAGCGGCCCCAGACCAGCCGGTGCGGTGCTGCTTGGGCTCCGGCCTGCGCGGGCACGCTCTCGGTGAGGCGTCTGGACCGGCCGCTGGCACTGGCCACCAGACGATCCCAGTGCGGCAGGGGTCACTGACATGCGATTCACCGAGTACTCCTTCGGCTCCGTGCGGGTCGACGGCGTGACCTACGATCACGACCTGATCATCGACCGGGGGAAGATCCGCAAGCGCAAAAAGCGCCCATCCAGGAAATTCCGTGACGCCTATGGGCACACTCCACTGTCGACCGGCGAGGACCTTCCCTGGCACTGCCGACGGCTAGTGATCGGCACCGGGGCTGATGGCGCGTTGCCGGTCATGGAGCAGGTCCGGCACGAGGCCGACCGGCGCAAGATCGATCTTGTCGTCCTGCCCACAGCTGCTGCGCTCGGCGTGCTGACCGATACCGTCACGGACACTAACGCCGTCCTCCATCTCACCTGCTGACCATGCGCCACAGTTGCTTGCCCAGATCGTAGGGAGACGACCGATGTGGTACCAGCGTCTCAATCTCCGGCGCCGTTCTTCGCGGGCAGCTATCGCGATCCTGGCTGTGGCCGCCGCAGCGTTCCCGGTCATCTCGGCAGGCAGAGTTGCGGCAAGCCCACCGGCAGCTTCGGGCGCGCCTACCGCATCGGCGCTGGTGCATCGGCTGAGAACATGCCTGGCACCCGGACAGACGAAGCCGACAGTCGTTCTGGTCCACGGCGCTTGGGCCGACACCTCTAGCTGGAGCGGCGAAGTCGCCACCTTGCAGGCGGCTGGTTACGACGTGCGAGCGATCGCGAACCCGCTCCAGAACCTCACCACGGACTCGCAATACGTCGCCGGCTACCTCAAGGCCATCCACGGCCCGGTGGTGCTCGCCGGGCACTCCTACGGAGGGTCCGTCATCACGAATGCCGCGGCCGGGCTAGCTAATGTCAAGAGGCTGGTCTACGTCGATGCGGCCGCACCGGCGGCGGGCCAGGCCACCGGCCAGGTCTCAGGTGCTGGTTCTGTCCTGACCAAGCTGAAGCCAGCCGAGCTGTTCTTCACCACCACCAACCCGACCTCTTCCTCAGGCGCGCCCGAGCTGTATCTGAAGGAGAGCATTTTCGTCCGCAATTTCGCCAACGACCTGCCGCAGGCTGAGGCTAAGGTCCTGTGGGCGACTCAGCGTGGCGCATCCATGGCTGCCTTCACCACGCCGTCGACAGTGGCGGCCTGGAAATCTATCCCGTCGTGGTACTTCATCAGCACCGGTGATCAGATAATCACGCCTGCCTCGGAGCTGGCGATGGCCCATCGGGCGCACTCGCATATCACCTTGTTCCACGGCGGATCTCACCTGACGCTGATATCGCACCCGAACGCGGTAACCGCCGTGATCGCATCGGCGATCTGCTCACTGCGCAGATAATGCCCCGGCATGAGCACGTAAAGAATGTTTCGCCGGCGATACGAATCTCTTCGTGATCATGGCCGGTAGCACTGCCAGACTGCGCTAACCGCGGCGGGCCCTGCGTCGGCGCAGGCCGAAGATCACCAGGAGTACCGCGATCAGCGCCGCGGCGGCCGGAGCTGCGCGCTTGAGCACGGGCAGCCCTGCCACGTCGAGCAGGTCAATCGCGTCGTTATCCGGCGGCTGCCAGCCGCTCGGCTCTCGCTGGACCGGTACCTGCGCAGCCGGGGGCGTCTCGTGCCTGGCAGGCCGGATCGGTGTCACCTCGGCCAGATCCTCGTCGGCCGCCGCCTCCGCGGCGGCGTGCCTGCCAGCAGCCGATGCCGCAGCGCCATTCAGGTCGGCCGTCGGCTCGCCCGCCTCGGCGGGCTGTACTGCTTCCTCCGCACTGGCCGCTTCCGGCGTGACTGGGGCCGTGGTTTCAGAAAGACCTGGGGCCTCTGCCGGACCGGGGGCCTCTGCGGCCGCCAGCGCCAGGCCTCGGTCCGCGAGCTTGGCCTTGATGTCGGCCAGCGAGGCACGACCGACGCCGTCGATGGCTAGCAACTGCTGGTCAGTCCGCCGGGTCAGGTCCCCGAGGGTCTGGATGCCGTCCTGGCGCAGACTGCTCCAGGCCCTGCTGCTGAGGTTGAGCACGTCGATTGGCAGCGCCTCGTCCGAAGTGGTGTCACTCAGGGCTACCACGTTCCCGCCCGGAAGTTCTTCTTCCTCGGAGATACCCGCCTCTGCCGCCGGCTCAGCTGCCAGCATGGCCGCCAGGTTGTTGGCGAATATGCCAATCAGCTTCCCGCCGACCTCGGTCATGACGCCCCGGCCGAACTGGGCCGGCTTGCCCGTCACGTTCAGCGTCGTGTGCACCGTGACCATGGTGTGATCGCCTTCGGGCGTCAGCTGCGACCGCACCGAGGCAGACGCGGTGCCCGCGCCACGGGTTTCCTTGCCGGACGCCTCCAAGGTCACCACACCCGCGTCCCGGTCCCGTTCGGTGAACTTCGCGGTTCCGGCATAGGTCATGCTGATCGGGCCGACTTTGACCTTAATCCGGCCAGCGATGCTGTCACCTTCGACCGAGTCAAGGGTGGCGCCAGGCATGCACGGCGCCACCCGCTCGACGTCCAGGAGCACGTCCCACGCTCGCTCCGCCGGTACCGGGACCGAGAATGAGTGCTCGAGCTCCATATATCAGACTCCTGCCGCTGCCTCCAGAGCACGCCCGGTCAGCACCCGCGCGAGATGTCGCCGGTAATCCGGCGCTCCGTGCAGGTCCGCAGGCGGCTGTGTTCCCTCGGCCGCGCCAGATGCTGCCTCGCGCAGCGTCTCGGAACTGGCGAGCGCGCCGGCGGCGGCCGTCTCGACGGCGGCCGCCCTGATCGGCACCGAACCCATGTTGGTCAGCCCGACCCTTGCCTCGGCCACGTGGCCGTCGGAGCGCCGCACCAGCGCCGCGACGCCGACAATTGCCCACGCCTGCGCGGTCCGGTGGAACTTCTCATAACGATATCCCCAGTCGGTGCCGAGCTTTGGCACCCGGATGCCGGTGAGTATCTCGCCGGGCTCAAGTGCCGTGGTCAGGTAGTCGACAAAGAACTCGCCGGCCCGGATCTCCCGGCTTCCCGCCGGGCCGACGGCGATCAAGGTCGCGTCCAGCGCCAGGATGACGGCTGGCAGGTCGCCAGCCGGGTCAGCGTGCGCTAGCGAGCCGCCGATCGTGCCGCGATGCCGGACGGCCGGGTCGGCGACGGTGCCGGTCGCCTCGGCGAGCAGCCCGCAGTACTCGGCGATCAGCGGATCGTGAACGACCTGGTAGTGCGTCGTCCGGGCGCCGATCAGCAGATGGTCGCCGCCGTCGGTGACGCCGTTCAGCTCGTCCAGGCCGCCGATATCGACCAGCAGCTCCGGGTAAGCAAGGCGCAACCGCAGCAGCGGCATCAGGCTCTGCCCGCCAGCGATCACCTTGGCGTCCTCACCGCCGCCGGCAAGAGCGCTCACCGCGTCGCCGACAGACGACGGCCGGACGTAGTCGAACTTGGCCGGGATCATGCCGCGCCTCCGCTCTGCTCGCTGCTCTGGACTGCCTGGATCGCACGCCAGACCCGTTCCGGCGTGCACGGCATGGTGACGTCACGGACGCCGAACGGCCGGAGGGCATCCACGATCGCGTTCACCACTGCCGGCGTGGAGGCGATCGTGCCTGCCTCGCCTACGCCCTTGACACCGAGCCGGTTGCTGGCGGGTGTTTCGGTGCGTTCGGTCTTGTACGACGGCAGGTCGGCCGCCGACGGCACCAGGTAGTCAGCCAGCGTCGTGGTGAGCAGGTTGCCTGCGTCGTCGTAGACGCCCTCCTCGTACAGCGCCTGGGCGATGCCCTGAGCGATGCCGCCGTGCACCTGGCCTTCCACGATCAGGGGATTCACCACGACGCCGACGTCGTCGACCGCGACGTAGCTGCGGATCTTCACGAAACCGGTCTCGGTGTCGACCTCGGTCGCGCACAGGTGCGTGCCGTGCGGGAACGAGAAGTTGTCCGGGTCGTAGGTAGCGTCGGAGTCCAGGGAGGGCTCGACACCGTCAGGCAGGGCGTGCGCAGCGAAGGTGGCCAGCGCGACCTCCTGGATCGACTTGCTCGCCTCCGGGTCACCCTTGACCGAGAAGCGCCCGGCCGAGAACTCCAGGTCGTCCTCCGAGGCTTCCAGCATCGCCGCGGCGATGATCTTGGCCTTGGCAACCACCTTGTCGCAGGCGCCAACCAGGGCTATGCCGCCGACCGCGAGCGAGCGCGAGCCATAGGTGTCCATGCCCTTGGGCGAGACCTGCGTGTCGCCATGCAGCACCCTGATGTCCTCGAACGGCACACCGAGCTGGTCGGCCACGATCTGGCTCCAGGCCGTCTCGTGCCCCTGACCGTGCGCGCTGGAGCCGGTGACTACCTCGACCTTGCCGGTAGGCAGCATCCGGATCGAGGCGGACTCCCAGCCGCCCGCGCCGTAGGAGAGTGAGCCGAGCACCCTGGAGGGGGCCAGGCCGCACATCTCGGTAAAGGTCGAGATGCCGATCCCGAGCCGCACCTTGTCGCCCCGCTCATTGCGCAGCCGCTGCTCCTCGCGCAAGCCGTCGTAGTCGAATAGCACCTTCGCCTTGGCTGTCGCCGCCTCGTAATTGCCCGAGTCGTAGGTGAGGCCGCAAATGGTCGTGTACGGGAACTCCTCGTGCTTGATCCAGTTGCGCTCCCGCAGCTCCAGCGGCTCGATGCCGAGTGAGTCCGCGAGCTCGTCCATGATGCGCTCAATCGCGAACGTCGCCTCCGGTCGCCCGGCGCCGCGATAGGCGTCGGTCGGCATCTTGGTCGTGAAGACACCGGTGCACTTGAACGAGTACGCGTCCATCTTGTAGATCGCCGGGAACATGAATGCGCCCAGCAGCGGCACGCCGGGCGTGACCAGCATCAGGTAGGCACCCATGTCGGCGAGCAGGTCGACCTCCAGGCCGCGGATCCGGCCGTCGGTGTCGGCGGCGATCTTGATCCGCTGCCACTGATCCCTGCCGTGATGGACGGTCTGGTTGCCCTCGGTGCGCGATTCGTTCCACTTGACCGGCTTGCCGACCTTGCGGCCGATCAGCACGGCCAGCACTTCCTCAGCGGTGACCTGCAGCTTCGAGCCGAAGCCGCCGCCCACGTCGGGGGCGATGACCCGGACGTTCTGCTCCGGGATGCCGAAGAACGCCGACAGCGCGAACCGCAGCACATGGGGGATCTGCGTGGCCGACCAGAGCGTGACCTCGTCGCCGATCCACTGCGCGACCACTGCGCGCGGCTCCATCGCACACGGGATCAGCCGCTGCTGCCGGTAGTTCCGCTCCAGTACGACGGGGGCGTCACGGAACGCCGCGTCGACGTCTCCGTTGGCGAACACCCACTCGTAGCTCTTGTTACCTGCGTCGTGCACCTTCGGCGAGTCCTCGTCCAGCGCGGTGCGGATATCCAGGACCGGAGGCAGCGGCTCGTAGTCCACGTCGATCGAGGCCAGCGCGTCCGCCGCGGCGTACCTGTCGCGCGCGACGACTACGGCTACCGCCTCGCCTACGTAACGGACCTCGTCGACGGCCATCGGCGGGTGGGGCGGGATGACGATGTCAGGAGTCACCGGCCAGGCGCACGGCAGGCTGCCCTGCTCACCAGCGAAGTCGGCGCCGGAGAAGGCGGCAATCACGCCGGGCTGGCTGAGCGCGCCGCTGACGTCCACCCTGGTGATCTTCGCGTGCGCGTACGGGCTACGCAGAAACGCCAGGTGCAGCATGCCGGTCAGCTTGATGTTGTCCGTCCAGTTGGTCTGGCCGGTGATCAGCTTCGCGTCTTCCTTGCGCAGCCTGGCCCGGCCGAGCTCGGCGGCCGGCGTGTCGATTGTCGCGGTCACTGGGCCACTCCCGCCTCTGCCGCGCGCTTGACCGCGCGGACGATGTTCTCGTAACCGGTGCACCGGCAAAGGTTGCCCTCCAGGCCATCCCGGATCTCTTCCTCAGTGGGATGGGGGTTGTCGCGGAGCAGGTCGGTCGCCGCCATGATCATGCCGGGCGTGCAGTACCCGCACTGCAGGGCGTGCTCCTCGTGGAAGGCCCGCTGCACCGGGTGCAGTTCGCCGTTCGCCAGGCCTTCAATGGTCGTCACGTCGGAGCCGTCAGCCTGGACTGCGAGAACTGAGCAACTCTTCACCGATTGCCCGTCCATCAAGACTGTGCACGCACCGCAGTTCGAAGTGTCGCACCCGACTGGCGTACCGGTCTTACCGACAACTTCCCTGAGATAATGGACGAGTAGCAAGCGAGGCTCGACTTGATCTGCGTACTTAACGCCGTCAACCGTGACGGTGATATGCGTCATTCGCTGACACCTCCGGGGACATGGCACTTGCGCCTCAGGCAAACTTAGGACGGCAGAACCCGGCGCACCAGTCCCAGGCGTGGTGTTTAGCCGAACCGGCCGTGCACGTAATCCGCCGTCCGCGGGTCGGCCGGATCCTCGAAGATCTGCCGGGTCGGCCCTGCCTCGACGATGTGACCCGGAGTGCTGTCAGTAGCCAGGAAAAATGCGCAGTTCTCCGATACCCGCTGCGCCTGCTGCATGTTGTGCGTCACGATCACGATCGTTACGACCTGCTCGAGCTCGCGTATTGTCTCCTCGATCACCCTGGTCGATGTCGGGTCCAGCGCAGAGCATGGCTCATCCATCAACAGCACGTCTGGCGAGATGGCCAGCGACCTGGCGATGCACAGCCGCTGCTGCTGGCCACCGGAGAGCGCGCCGCCGGGCGAGCGAAGCCTGCGGTGCACTTCGTTCCACAACCCGGCCCGGCGCAGGCTCCCCTCGACGATCTCGCTAGTGTCGCGAACCTTGATGCCGCTGAGCTTCAGCCCGCTTGCCACGTTGTCGTAGATCGACATAGCCGGGAACGGGTTCGGCTTCTGGAACACCATCCCGATCCGCCGCCTGACTTCAGCCGGACGCACCGTGGGGTCGTAAATGTCGTGGTCGGCTAGCAGCACCTGGCCAGAGAGCTGGGCGCCCTTGACCATCTCATGCATGCGGTTGAGAATCCGAAGGAACGTCGACTTGCCGCAGCCGGACGGCCCGATCAGCGCCGTTACTGTGCCTGGTTCCATGCGCAGCGATACCCGTTCAAGGACCTTGTGCCCGCTGAACCAGGCGGACACGTTCCTTGCCTCCAGGCCAAGAAGCGGCGCCTGCGGGCTGAGGACCGCGGTATCGGCGCCCATCCACTGCGCTGCGTCCGGCGGATACACGCCGCGCTGTCCTTCGGCTGAATCAGTCATGGCGGCTGCTCCCGTTCGTCTGCGGGTCATCGTCATCGTGGCGTCTGTCCTCGGCACGGCTAGAAGATGTTGGGCAGCAGGGCCGCCAGGCTCTCATACAGGTTCCAGAGAATGGCCACTACCGCCGGAGCGGCGACCAGGTACACCGCCCACGGCGACCATCGTGCGGCGGCGTAGCCGCACCCAACCGCCACCAACGCGAGCGCCAGTCCCCAGGTCATTGTCAGCACCAGCGAGCCGCTATCCCCGGCCAGCGCTAGCTCCGACGGGCCGATCGCCGGGAACTGCACATACCCGTTATTTGCCTTTGTGGTCAGGTCAGCATCGACCTCTAGGTAGTAGGCAGGCACGTCTGGCGAGTTCGCCGTAAGCAGCACAAGCCGATTTAGCGTCGGATCCTTGACCGGATGCTGGCTGTCGCCGATCGCTGCCACCTTATAGACCGAGGTGCCCTGCTGCGTGATCGTGATGATCTTGTCGCCAAGCCGCAGCTGGTCCAGCCGGGCGAACGGGCCGCCGAAGGTCTCTCGCCTTCCGTAGATCACCGACAGGCCCAGTTGCCCAGGCAGTGGCGTGTTGCGCAAGTGACCAGGACCGAGAGTTAGGTTCTCCGGCGATGTCCCTTCGACCACCACCATGTGGCGTATGCCGATGGTCGGGATGTCCAGCAGCGCCAGTGGTGCGCCGGGCTTCGTCGGGCCGAGCGGGCCGGTGTCCTGGCCAAGTTCGTAGGCCAGCTTCGTGTACAGCCCGTGCTGCACGTTGGCCTCTTGAATATCCGAGCCGCCCAGCAGATAGCCGATGAAGCCCGCGATCAGCAGCGTGAGCAACAGCAGGCTCACGGCTACGCAGCGGGCAGCTGAGTACCTGCTGGCCTCCTCGCCGGCGGTCGCCTCCCGCTTGGCCGGCACAACCACCGTCATCTGGGGGCCCGTCGCCGGCGACGGGTAGCCGCGTAGATGGCAGGAGGCGCCCCGACAGCAACCAGGATCAGCGCCGCCGCGACGAACCCGACCATAGCGGGACTACCGTTGCTGGAGGCGACGAGCACTGCTGAGCCCGTCACGGGCCCCTGTTGCGCGGTCGTCCCGCCACCGGATTGCCCGGGGCCGGTCGTGCTGGCGTTCGAACCGCTGGGGCTCGTTGCGTTTCCGGTACTGGCGGAACTTCCCGAATTCGGCGTTGCGCCCGGGGCCGACGCTTTCCCGTTCACGACTACGCAATCCAGCGGCTCGCCGGCTTTCTGACATGGCGATGGCTTCGGCGCGTCCTTCAGGACGGTGAGCACGCCTTTAGTGAAAGTCGGATTATTGCAATTGCTGGACAGGCTCGGCTCCGGCACGGCGCCAGGAATTTTGGCAGCCTGATTGAGCCCGCCCTGGACCAGGTTGAGCGGAAGCGGCGAATAACCTAGCTCGGCTGAGTATTGCTGGCCAGCACACAGGAAATAGTTAATATATGTACTCAGAGTATTGCCGTCCGCGTTGCTGAAATTGCCAGAGGTCTTAGTGCTAGATCTCGGCACGACCAGGTAGCTGTAGCTCGACAGCGGATACGAGCGCGGGTCTTTGTATGTGTAAACACTGTCCAGGTCTTGCTGCAGGTAGTTCGGGCTGCTGGCGTTCTCGTTGATCTGTGCCTGGGTCAGCGCGACGGCCACGTTAGACGCCGTGGGCTTGACGTAATAGCCTGCCGGGTTCAGCAGGCTGACCACTGGGTAGTGGATCGCCAGCGCATAAGCATATTCGTCATAGCCGATAGCGCCCTGGCCATAATTTGCCGAGATGTAGGTCGCGACATTCTCTGAGCCGTTCTGCGAAACTGATGCACCCCAGCCGCCAGGGTAGAACTCGGTCGCCCCGCATGGCTTGCCAGACCCGCCGACCTTGCCGTGGCTCACCCGATTACAGAAGGCACCCCATAGGCTGGGGTAGACATGTGAAAGCCAGCGGGTAAAGAAATAGGTAGCGCCCGAACCGTCCGACCGGACGACCGGGATGATCGGAATGTTCGGCAGCTGCTGACCGTAGTCGTGGGTAATTTCTTTATTGTCCCAGTTAGTAATCTGGCCAGTGAATATCTTCGCGACTGTCGTACCGGACAGCCGCAGGTTGGTGATCTGCTTCCCACCTACGTCCAGGTGGTACATGAAGGAAGTTCCGCCGGCTGTGTCCGGGATGTAGGAATACCCGTACGGCGAAATTTCCGCGCCACCCTGGTCGAACGGATCAGTGCTGCTGCGGAAAGGCGGATCCGACGCGGCGAAATTCACCTGGCCGCCCATGTAGTTCTGCCGGCCTGCCTCCGACCCGTCCGGGTTGAAGTTGATCACAATCCCGTCCGTACGCAGGTTCTCGGCCCACTGATTGAGGGCGACGTAACTCCAGGTAGAACCCGCGCCGTTGATTGCGGTGTAAGTGCCGGCCGAACTCGCCAGGGCGGGCGAAACCGGCGCCGCAGCCGCCAGGGCGACCCCAAGGATCAGCATGAGCCGGCGGCCGGCAAAGCGATGACGAGATCTCATGGCCTAGTCCTCCTCGGGAGCCGCAGACCGGGCAGGCGCTGGGTCAGCACGCGCGCTCGGCGCAGCCTGCTGAGGGCAGCAGCGCCGCCGCGCCGCCCCACGACGAGCCCGGTAGAACCGGCCAAAGCAAGCAGTACGCCAGCGATGAGCAGTACCTGCAGGGCATACCTGGCTGGCCCAGAGGTACCCGGATGGCTGTCGTAGCCAAGGCTGATGGTTCGCGGACTCGACGACTTGGTAGCGGAAGCCGATGACGATGGGCTCGCAGAAGCAGTCGGCGTAGTGCTTGCAGCGTGCTTGGCTTTCTTACCGGCCTGATTGAGTACCTCGCGGGCCGCTTTGAGAGTCTGCGCCCGCATCGTGGCGGTCAGCGGCAGGTAGCCAGGAGGCAGCTCGCCGGGACCGAACCCGGGCTGCTGGCCTGGGCCAGCTACGTAGTCAAGCCATTGGGCGATCTTGGCTGCCTTCCGCTTCGAGATTCCCCCGGTCGGGACCATTGCGTAGATGACTATTGTCAGCGGGTAAGCAGTGCGGAACTTCTTACTTGTGTTTTTCAAATTGAACTGCTGGGTGACGCCATTCTTCGCGGTCGTCATATCGCCAAGCGCAGCGCTCATGCTCGCCGCGGTAGGCGCGGCGTAATTGCCTGCTGGGTTCTCCACTGACGCCACCGGCAGACGGTAGGCGGCGGCGTCGGACTGGTCGAGGACCGCGAACAGGGAACGCGTGCCGGGAATCTCCGGACTTGGCGGTGGAAAGCTGCCGTTCGCGACCGGAATCCACTGAGTACCGGGCGACATGTCGTTCACCTGATTCTGAGCGACCGCACTGAGCGGGAAGACAGGAACAAACTGACGCTGGATCGGCGGGAACGGATCGAACGAATTCAGCGCGCTGGTCGGAAGCTTCATGCCGAGGTACCAGGAATTGACATGCGCGCCCCAGGGGTCAAAGCTGCCGCCAGCGAACGCCTTCGCATCCTTGTTCGCGGATATCCACTTGGTGAGTTCCGTGGTCATGTCGCTTTGGCCGGACAACACGGTGGGTATCTCATACGGATACGCGGGACTCACGGGCGGGAAATGCGGGTTAAGCTTTCGGAACTCGGGATCCACGAAGAGTGACGCCGGGTCATTGTCAACCCCGTTGTCGCACGTGCGACCCTTGTGAGGCGGGCCGTTACCGCACCCCTCATTCGAGAAGTTAAAGGACTGGGTCAGCAGCTTGAGCACCAGCCTCGGGTCGAGTTTGAGATGGCTGTCCTGCTTTCCCGTCCTGGAGTTGTCGACCCCAAATGCGACGGACTCCGCCGTGATGGCCACCGGGGCGTAGGTAAATGGCCGCGCCGCGCCACCGGTCGAAGTGACCGGAAGCGTGGTGAATCCGACGTCCGCCGTGGGCGGGCTGGCCGTGAAATCCGTCCGGGCCAGCGGCTCGCCCTGGGTCGAGTCATACCGGATGACCACTGGGCTGGCGGAAGCGCACAGCTTGGTCTGCCAAGACGTCATCGCGCGAGCCAGCATCGGCGAGCCGATCGCGCTGAATTGAGAATTGCGCACCGGGCAGTTCGTGGGCGTCGGCGCGAAGTGGATCGGCACTATAATCCGGTCTCGCCAGGCGCAGATCCCGGTTTGGGAACCGAATGAGGAGCTTCCGGTGGCGTATTCGAATAGCCCCTTATCCTCGCTGTGATCCTTGCAGTGGCCGTTGCCGGCATTGCCGCCATCGGCCGCATCTATGATCAGCGAGCACGCGTGGCCTTGACCGCAGCCTAGGTTCGGGGCCTCTTGCGCAGTGAGCAACTGAATGTATGCGACTCCCGTTCCGTCGGGCGACGTTGTCGCGTACACGGTGTTGTACGGCCCGAACTGGCTCTCCTGCGCTGCCGCACCGCTGTTGTTGACGCCGAAGCACTGGCTCCGTTTCGTCGGGTGAGGGACGGAGCACTGGGCAATCATGACCGGGTAGAAGGTCGTGATCGCCTGGTAGGGCAAGCCCTGACTCGGTGTGAACCCTCGCCACTTCACCTGGACTACCTGGTTGACCAGCGAACCCACCTGGGTGACCGTGACGTAGCTGGGGTTAGAGAAGTATTTGTGCTTCGCCGGATCCCACATCTTCGGCCCCTTGACGACCGCGCCCCCTGGTGGCGTTGGCGGCCGGGCTGTGGGGTGGCCCGGCTTGGGTGAATGACTCGGGCTGGGTTTCGGTGACTTGCTCGGTGCCGGTGACACGCTCTGCGTTGGTGACGTGCTTGCCGTCGGCGACTGGCTGGGCGTGGACGACTGGCTCGGTTGCCCCGCGACGACACTCGCGTGCGCATCCGAGGCGATCCCGGCTGCCGAGGGCAGTAGCGCGACGGCCATCACTATCGATCCGGCACCGGCCAGCACGAACACTCGACGGGCAAAATCAGGTGCCGGCAGTCGCGAACGCAAGGTGCCCCTCATCTGGTGGTCCTGACCGGGACGGTTCATGAGTTGGCCGCCTCCCGGCTGAGCTTGCGGATTTGCCGCCTGGACAGCTCGCCTGGACGTCCGCCGCCGACCACGCGCGCGATCGTGAACAAGACCAGCACGACGAGCATGAGCGCGAGGCTGGCCCCGAAAGCACGGGCGATGAACTCGGCCCGGCCTTCTGCCTCGACGTAGGTGAAGATAAGAGTCGGCAGCGTGGCTTGCCACCCGTGGAAGGGGTCGGCATTCATGACGTTACTGAACCCGTCCGCAAGTAGCACCGGCGCAGTCTCGCCGATTCCGAGTGCCATCGCCAGCACTACGGCTGTTGTCAGGCCCGAGCGGGCCGTTGGCAGGATCACTTGCCAGACGGTGCGCCATTGGCTGGCGCCAAGGGCGAAGGCTGCCTCGCGCAGTGTGCCCGGCACCACCCTGAGCACGACTTCCGATGCCCGGATCACCGTCGGAAGCATGATGATGGCGATGGCCAGCGAGGCGGCGAAACCGGACTCCGGCAAGCCGAGAGCAAGGATCGCCAGCGAGTAGATGAGCAATCCGGCGACCACCGACGGCAGCGCGGTCATCGCATTAACGATCATGCGAACGGGGCGTTCCATCCTGCCGCCGATCTCGGTCAGAAACAGGGCCGCAGTAATACCGAGCGGCACCGAGGCCAGGCTGGCGAGAGCGAGAATTTCAAGCGAGCCGACGGTGGCGTGCAGCACGCCTCCCTTGTTCAGCGGCGTCAGTGCAGCCACTGCTGCGGCGGTTGTGGTCCAGAAGTTCAAGTGGGCGATTGCCGGGAGGCCCTTGACGAAGCTGTAGCCAAGCTGGTCGGCGACGACCGCGCTGGCGAAGATCCCGCCGGTGCTTACGAGCACAGCGACGGTCTTGTCGCTGACCACACGCCGGTTCCACTGCAGCCCGGCGGCGGCCAGGTACAACACGACGAACGCCAGGTACCAGCAGAGCCAGAAACCGAACGCGCCGCTGAGCGGCAGCACCCGTTCGAAGAGCACCCAGGTCAGGCAGAGAGCGCCCACCGCGGCGCCGGCCACCGTGAGCACGTCCTCCGCCGTGACCCGACGGATCTGCAGCGGCACATCACTCTGCAGCGGCACATCGCTCTGCACCGACACATCGCTCTGCACCGGCACATCGCTCACGCCGTGATCAGCGCTGCCGGGCCGCGCAGCCGCACGTTCATCGACCGCACCGTCACTGCGCGCACTGTCAGATCGCTGTCGTTCGGTGGCCGGGCCTGTGGTGGTCATCGGGCGGTCCCCTTCGCCAGTGAGTGCATGCCGTCACTCCGCGGTCGCGGCACCCGACCGCGACCTGTTGATAACGAGCGCAGCAAACGAGTTCACGACCAGCGTGAGGGCGAACAGCACCAGGCCCGACGCCATCAATGCGGACAGCTGAATATGGCTTGCCGACGACCAATCTCCCGCGATCAATGCGGCGATTGACTCGCTGCCCTCCTGCAGGACATGCGGGTTGAACGTGTATATCGAGTTAACGATGAGGAGCACCGCGATCGTCTCGCCGAGCGCGCGTCCGATTCCGAGCATGCACGCGCCGATCACGCCGCCCTTACCGAACGGGATGACAACGGCCCTGATCATGCCCCACCGTGTCGATCCGAGCGCATAGGCAGCCTCTCGCTCGCCCTGCGGCGCCTGAGAGAAAACCTCGCGCGACAGCGAGGTGATGATCGGGATCACCATCAGGCAGACCACTAGCCCGGCGATAGCCGAGGAGCCGACGAAGGCCGACGCGCTCGGCTGGATCGCGAGCCGGAACGGCGGGAACCATCTGCTGTTATGCGAGAGCCAGCCCATAGTGCCGATCGCCCTGGGCATGAACCAGTACCGGCCCCAGAGTCCGTAAACAATGCTCGGGATCGCCGCCATCAGGTCGATGACGGCAATGAGTACCCGGCGAATCGGGCCGGGCGCATACTCGGAGATGAAGAGCGCGGTAGCGATCGCCACCGGGATCGCAAAGATGCTGGCGATAGCGCCGATGATGATCGTAAGTGGCAGCACGCCGCCGATGCCGAACTCGTTGTTGACGAAGTTCCAGCTCTGCTTCGTGAAGAAGGTCAGTCCGTCGGCACCGAATGCTGGAAGGCTGCGGTACATCAGGAAGACCAGGATGAGCCCGGTGAAGGCGAAGCTCGACAGGCCGCCAATGCGAAGTATGGCGCGGAACAGTGCATCGGCTCGTGACACTCGGGTTACGATCGTGCGCGGAGTGTCGTCGTCGTCCGGCACCGCCGCAGCGGAAGTCACCGCGATGGCCATGCCGACGTCCCTCCCGTACCGGTAGCGGGGCAGCACGAAGCAGCCGCGCCCGCCTCAAACCAGGCCAATACATAGTGTTGGATTCGGATTTCTAGGTATCTACCGGTTGATGAACAGCAGGAGAACAAACAGTATCGCTACGGATACCAATGTTCCTCGATCTCCGCCATTCGCCCTCGGAGGCTCCCGTGCCGCGGCCAAATGGCCGACCTCTTAAGAGCGCCTGTCGCCAGGTGCCCGGCCAGGCTCGGCCCGGCAGTTATCCGGTCTGCAGAACCTGGAATGCCTCGGCCAGCCGGCCGTCAGGCAGCCCGCCCTGCGTCGCGGCCCGGCTCAGCCAGCCGCGCAGGAACTCCTCCAGTCCCTCCGGGTCGCTGATCTGGCTGACGTGGCAGCGCAGTGCCGCGACCTTGCGCGCGAACGTGTCGGTGATATCGACGTACGTGGCAGCCGCAGGGCTGGCGGTAATCCAGACCTCGCGGACAGTCCACGGCTCGAGCTTCTCGTCAGTCAGCAGCTCGGGGAAGGCGAACGGGTTACGAGAGTCGGGGTAGACAGCGTCCAGGGCGGCCGCGCCGACGGCGCGGTGGTCAGGATGGCTCGCGCCCATGCGGGCGTAGTTGCGCTCTGGTGACTGGCACACGACCCGGTCCGGGCGCAGCAGCCTGATCACCCGCGCCAGGTCCCGGCGCAACGCGATTGTGGCTTCGACGCGACCGTCCGGGTAGCCGAGGAAGTGCAGGTCATGAACGCCCACCTGCTTGGCAGCCGCGGTCTGCTCCGCCTGCCTGATTACCGCCATCTGGGTGCGGGTCACTGACCGGTCGCTGCCGCCGGCCTCGCCGTTGGTGACGATGCAGTAGCTCACTTCGAGGCCGGCGTCGGTCCACTGCGCGATCGTGCCGGCCGCGCCGAAGTCGACGTCGTCCGGATGTGCCGCGATTACCAGTACGCGGGCAACCTTCTGTTCCTCGGTCACTGTCTGCTCCTCAGGCACTGTCCGATACTAAGGCTGGCCGGGCCAGGGAGTATTAAGGGCGTAGACAGACCTCGAGAGCGCGGAAGGCCCGGGCAGCACCTGCGGTGTTGCCGAGGGCCGGGCCGGGTACCGGGTGATCTGTCAGGCACTCAGTTAGGGTGGAAGCCGTGACGACTTTCTCGGCAGATCGGTCATATGCACAGACACTGGACACGGCAGACCAGCTCGCGCCGTTCCGCGACAGGTTCGTGCGCCAGGACCGCGAGCTGGTCTACCTGGACGGCAACTCCCTGGGCCCGCTGCCAGTGCGCACTCAGGCGAGAATCGCCGAGGTCGTCGACCAGGACTGGGGTGTTGGCCTGGTTCGGTCCTGGGACAAGTGGATCCAGCTGCCCCGGCAGGCCGGCGATATGGTGGGCGAGCACCTGGTCGGCGCGGCGCCCGGCCAGGTAACTGTCTGCGACTCCGTCACCGTCAACCTGTACAAGATGGCATGGGCCGCGCTGGATGCCCGGCCCGGCCGTGACGTCATCATCACCGACGACGACAACTTCCCGACCGACAGGTACGTCCTTCAGGGCATCGCCGCGCAGCGTGGCTGCGAGCTGCGCGTGATCCACACCGACATGGATGACGGCATCAGCGAGGAGGCACTTACCGAAGCGCTGGATGACCGCGTCGCTCTGGTCGAGCTGTCCCACGTCGCGTACCGCAGCGGCGCGCTCACTGACATGAACAGGTTCACTGACCTGGTGCACCGGGCGGGCGCTTTGGTGCTCTGGGACCTGTGCCACTCGGTCGGCGCAGTACCGGTCGAACTCGATGCCTCCGGCGCTGATCTCGCGATTGGCTGCACGTACAAATACGTCAACTCTGGCCCCGGCGCGCCCGGCTTCCTGTACGTGCGTGAGGACCTGCAGTCACTCCTCAGGCAGCCCATCTGGGGGTGGTTCAGCCAGCATGACCAGTTCGCCATGGGCCCGCGGTACGATCCGGCGCCGGGCATCGACTCGTTCCTCACCGGGACGCCGAACATCATCGGCACCATCGCGGTCGAAGAAGGCGCGCGCCTACTCGGCGAAGCCGGTATGTCTGCCCTGCGCGCCAAGAGCGTCGAGCTGACCAGCTACCTGATCGCGCTCGCTGACGAGTGGCTGGTACCGCTTGGCTTCACGATCGCCTCGCCACGCGACCCAGAGCGCCGCGGCGCGCATGTCACCTTGCGGCATGGCGATGCATGGCCGATCAGCCAGGCACTGATCAGCGCTGACGTGATTGGCGACTACCGGACGCCGGACCGCCTCCGGCTTGGCCCCGTTCCCCTCATTACGAGCTTTACCGAAGTATTCGACGCGATGGACCGGTTGCGCGAGATCACGGCGACCAAGTCCTATGCCGACATCCCCCTGGATCAGTCCAGGGTCACCTGAGCCTGCGCGGCCACTGCCTGGTGGCGAGAGCTGCCGCGCGGCAAATTGACGCAGGCTATGTCAGATCCTTAGGCTCCGGAACGTGCCTAGATACGGGCAGATCGACGCCGACTACGCTGGTCGGCTCAGATCGACTCGGCTCGACGGGCCGATTTACATGCTGGGGTTAGAGAAGTTCCGGCCCGACGTCGATCAAGGCGCCGCGCGTGGCCGAGCGGATCATTTCTACGCTCCGATACCGCTGCTCACCGCCGCCGGGGCGGCGCTGTGCTTCGCTGCCGACGTCGTCGCGAGCTCCGGCGGCTGGGATCGTGTTGCGGTGATCGCCTATCCGAGCAGGAGATCGTTCGTGGAACTCGCCTACGAGCCCCAGTTCCTGAACTGGCACAGCGCCAAGGAAGTCCGGCTGGAGCGCACGACAGTGATGGCCATGCTGCCGGCCGGGAACCTGCCCGGTCCGGCCAGCGCGGGCCGGATCTTGCTGGAGGCCTGGGCAGGACCGACGCCGGCTCTGCTCGCCGAGGGACCCGCCTCCATATTCGACGTCGAAGGCACGGTCATCGGTGACGGTCGGCAGTGGAGCGGGATCCGGTACACGCCGATCGAGTCAGGTACCTCGCTGCCGCTGCGGGCCGCGACGTCCGGTTACCAGGCGCTGCTACTCGAGCCGGCGATCGAGCGCTGGCGATGGCCGCGCCAGTGACGGCCAAGCTAGCGGCGTCTGAGCCAGCGACGCCTGAGCTAGCGATGCCGGGGGTGGCCGTGTCGGCGGCTGACAGCGCTGCGGAGTCGGACGGGCGGCGGCTGCGGCGCGAGCAGAACCGCGAGGCCGTCATCGACGCGCTGCTCGCTCTGTTTTCCGCTGGCCAGTACCAGCCGAGCGCCGCCGAGATCGCGGCCGGAGCGGGCCTGTCACCGCGGTCGCTGTTCCGTTACTTCGACGATGTCGAGGATTTGTACTACGCGGCAGCAGACCGCCACCACCGGGTCGCGCTGCCGCTTCTCCAGCTGTCCGTCAGCCCGCAGGATCAGGTTGCGGACAAAATCCAGGCCGTTGTGCACTCGCGGGTCCGGGTGTTCGAACGAGTTGCGCCGACTGCCCGCGCGTTGCAGGCCGGTGCCTCCCGTAATGAACTGCTCGCTGCCGGGCTCTCCCGCGTCCGAAAGGTCCTGCGCGGCCAGCTCAGCGAGTTGTTCGCACCCGAGCTGGCCGGCCGCGCTGCGGTCATGTTCCCGGCAGTCGAGGTGCTGTGCTCGTTTGGGTCCTACGATCGGCTCCGCCGCGAATCGGGCTTGTCGCCGGAAGCTGTCACCGCCACGCTGGTAGCAGCCCTCACCGCGTTGCTCAACGGAGATCCGGATGTCAGCTAGCACTGGCGGCGAGCCAGGGACGGCCGTCGACTTTCATTTCGACATCATGTGCCCGTGGGCCTACCAGGCGTCGCTATGGATCCGGGACGTCCGCGATCAGCTCGGGCTCCAAGTCGGCTGGCGATTCTTCAGCCTCGAGGAAATCAACCGCGCGCCGGACAAGAAGCACCCCTGGGAGCGGGAGTGGTCTTACGGCTGGTCGATGATGCGGATCGGCGCCCTCCTTCGCCGCATCGAGCCTGATCTGCTCGACCAGTGGTACCTCGCGGCTGGCACGGCGCTGCACGCCGACGGACGCAAACCGCACCGCAAAGAGATCGCCGAGGAACTGCTCGCCGAGCTGGGCCTCGATCCGGCGCTGGTGGGCCAGGCCATCGACGACCCGACCACGACGCAGGACATCCAGACCGATCATGACCGGGTCACCAGCCTCGGCGGATGGGGCGTTCCGACGCTGGTGTTCGGCGGCGACCGCGCGCTGTTCGGGCCTGTCCTCATCGAGCCGCCGTCGGGCGCCGCCGCGGTCCGGCTCTGGCAGCTGATGACGGGCTGGCTAGAATTCCCGAACCTCTATGAGGTGCAGCGGCCTAAGAGCCGGCACGACCTGGCAGCGATTGCCGCCGCATTCCGGCCCTACCTTGAGGCGCGGGACTGGATCACCATCCAGAAGGAGACGCCGTGACCGACCTGGCCACCATCCGGAGTTCGCTCGAGCAATGCTACGACGCGGTAGAGGCGCTGTCGTCGCGCCTGAACCCTGACCAATGGCAGGCCCCGTCGCTCTGCCCGGACTGGGACATGCGCGGCGTCGTCACGCACCTGGGCATGATGGAGCGGGTCATGACCGGCTGGCTGCCACCCAGTGTCGAAGAAACCCCGCCGCTGGACCGGATCGGGCCGTACTTCGAGGAAGCGGCAGCGCTCGATGACAAGGCCTTCGCCGCCCGGATCGCCGACATCTTCGCCGCCCGGCGCGCCGACCTGTCTGGCTTGCAGGAGCACGACCTGGACCGGCCGTCGTGGACACCGATCGGCCCGCGGAGTTACGGCGGCTTCCTCGAGATACGGATATTCGACTTCTGGGTGCATGAGCGTGACATCACCACGCCGCTTGGCTGGCCGTCGGACGACGCCGGAGCGCGCGCGGAGATCGCACTCGGCCAGGTCGAGAGCTCGATCGGCTATATCGTCGGGAAGAGAATCGGCATGCCGGACGGGTCCGGCATCGTGTTTCACCTGACCGGCCCGATCAAGCGCGATATATCAGTCGCTGTCAATGGCCGGGCCAAGGCGGTGGACCACATCGCCGACCCGACTGTGCAGCTGACCACGGATTCCGTGACTTTCATCCAGCTAGCTGCGGGCCGCATCGACCCGCAGGCGCAGATCGACGCCGGCAAGGTGAGCTGGGTTGGCGACGACGAGCTAGGCAGCAGGGCCGCCCGAAATCTCCGGTTCACCATCTGACTGACTGAGCCTCTGACAGCTCGCCGGGCGGAGCCGGCGAGCTTGACGGGCGCACCCGTTCCGCCTGTTCCCTACGCGACGCATACACTGCGGCGTTTCCGGCTAAACTTAGTTGCCGAGAAGCAAACAAATCAGCCGTGGGTGGCCGGTGCGGTTGCGCTGCGTGCTGGCTAGGAGGGGATCAGCAGCGTGGCGCGACCCATCAGCGGCGGCCGGTCCGATCGCGGTTTCTGGCGGTCGACCTTCTCGTCGCTGAAGGTCCCGAACTACCGGTTGTACTTCACTGGCCAGTCGATCTCACTGGCTGGCACCTGGATGCAGATGACTGCCCAATCCTGGCTGGTCCTGGTGCTCACCCGGTCAAGTACCGACCTGGGCGTGGTGGTGGCGCTTCAAACGCTGCCGGTGTTGCTGCTGGGTCCTTACGGCGGCGTCGTCGCCGACCGCGTCGACAAGCGCAAGCTGATGATGGCGCTGCAGACGGCGATGGGCTGCCAGGCCCTGATCCTCGGGCTTCTGACCGTGCTCGGCGCAGTCAGGTTCTGGCAAGTCTGCCTGCTCGCGATAGTGCTCGGGCTGAACAACGCCTTCGAGAACTCGGCGCGGCAGGCCTTCGTGCGCGAGATGGTCGGCAAGGACGAGCTGCGCAACGCCATCACGCTGAACTCGGTCACCGTGAACGCGGCCCGGGCAGTCGGCCCGGCTATCGGCGGCGTACTGATCGCTACCGTCGGGGTCGGAGTCTGCTTTCTGGCAAACGCGGCGAGTTTCGTGGCGGTAGTCACCTCGCTGCTCATCATGAATACCGGCGCCTTGCAGCCCAGCCGCCCTGCGCCGCGCGCACGCGGGCAGTTCCGTGAAGGCCTGCGCTATGCCGCGCGGACGCCGGACATCGCTGTCCCGCTCGCCATGATGGGACTCGTCGGAATGCTTGCGTACGAGTTCCAGGTGTCGATTCCGGTGCTGGCCCGGCAGACCTTCCATGGCGGTTCGGAAGCGTACGGCTTCCTGACCGCCGCGATGGGAATCGGCGCGGTTGTCGGTGGTCTGTTCACCGCCGCGCGGGGGCGAACCGGACTGCGTTCGATGATCGTCGCCGCGACCGGC
This sequence comes from Streptosporangiaceae bacterium, assembly GCA_036488155.1. Lineage (GTDB taxonomy): Bacteria > Actinomycetota > Actinomycetes > Streptosporangiales > Streptosporangiaceae > JAJYUU01. The sequence continues at coordinate 62,292 of DASXIA010000321.1, forward strand.
TTCGGCGTGGCCATCATCGTGTGTGCCTTCTCGCCGGTGATCGGCCTCGCTTACGCCGCCATGCTGTTCGTCGGCTGGGCTAGCGTCTCGTTCATTGCGATCGGCAACTCGACGATCCAGCTTGCCTCCGATCCGAACATGCGCGGCCGGGCGATCGCACTCTGGCAAGTCGCCTTCCAGGGCACAACGCCGATCGGCGGTCCGCTGATCGGGTGGATCATCGACCAGACCGACCCTCGTGTCGGCCTCGCAGTTGGGGGAATCTCCTGCCTGGTAGCCGCCGCCGGGGGCTACTGGCTCAGCCAGCGCTACCGCCGCCCAGCCGTCGCCTTGCTCAGTCCTGCGGCCAGGGCCCAGCCCTGACGCCGGCGGCTGGGAGTGCGGAAGCGCGCATAACCACGGCCAGAGCTCACCCCCAGACGCCGGTGGCTGGGCGTGCGGAAGCGGGCGTAACCGTGGCCTACGGTCAGTCCCGCCCAACGCGCCCAATCGGAATGCCGGCGGCTGGGCAGTGCGTAACGGGCGTAAACGTGGCCCCAGTCACCGCACGGTCAGCGGGCCTCGGGCCGGACCATGGTTGCCGGTGCCGACCTGAGCCAAGCCCGCGGAGCACTGTCCGGCCGTCGGCTGGAGCTACTACTCCCACTCGATGGTGCCCGGCGGCTTGCTGGTGATATCGAGCACAACCCGGTTAACCTCTGGCACCTCGTTCGTGATCCGGGTCGAGATCGTGGCCAGCACCTGATCTGGCAACCGGGCCCAGTCCGCCGTCATCGCGTCCTCGCTGGTCACCGGCCTGAGCACGACGGGGTAGCCGTAGCTACGGCCGTCGCCCTGGACTCCAACGGACCGGATGTCGGCCAGCAGGACCACCGGGCACTGCCAGATCTGCCGGTCCAGGCCCGCCGCGGACAGCTCGGCGCGGGCGATCGCGTCAGCTGCGGACACGATCGCCAGGCGGTCGGCCGTTACCTCGCCGACGATCCTGATGGCCAGGCCAGGGCCGGGGAACGGCTGCCGCCAGACGATCTCGTCGGGCAGCCCCAGCTCGGTGCCGACCTGGCGTACTTCATCCTTGAACAGGTCGCGGAGTGGCTCTACCAGCTCAAACTTCAGGTCATCTGGCAGGCCGCCAACGTTATGGTGCGACTTGATGTTGGCGGCGCCGGTACCGCCGCCAGATTCCACCACGTCCGGGTAGAGCGTCCCCTGGACCAGGAACGTGGCAGCATCGCTCTCGCCTGCTATTTCGCGCGCGGCCTGCTCGAACGCCCGGATGAACTCGCGGCCGATGATCTTGCGTTTCTGCTCGGGATCAGCCACCCCGGCCAGCGCGGCCAGGAAGGCGCCGGCCGCGTCCACGACCTTGAGCTCGACACCGGTGGCTGCGACGAAGTCCTTCTCAACCTGCCCGGCCTCACCCGAACGCAGCAGCCCGTGGTCGACGAACACGCAGGTCAGCCTGGAACCGATGGCACGCTGCACGAGGGCGGCAGCAACGGCCGAGTCGACGCCGCCGGACAGCCCGCAGATCGCGCGACCGTCGCCGACCTGGGCCGCAATCCGCTCGGTTTGCTCCTCGATCACGCCGCGCATGGTCCAGGTCGGCTCGCATCCGGCGGCGTCCAGGAAGCTGCGGAGCATCGCCATGCCATGCTCGGTGTGCAGGACCTCGGGATGGAACTGCATCCCGTAAAGCTGGCGGTCCGGCGCCTCGGCCGCCGCCACTGGGGTGCCCGCCGTAGTAGCAGTGATCGTGAATCCGGGCGGCGGGGCGGCGCAGGTGTCACCGTGGGACATCCAGACGCGCTGGTCGCCGGGCAGGCCGCCCAGCAGTACTCCGGCGTCATTGGCGCTGCGGAGGTCGGTTGCCCCGTACTCCCCCGTTCCCGTATGGACGACCTGTCCGCCGAGATCGCGGACCATGAGCTGGAACCCGTAGCAGATACCGAGGATCGGGACCCCGGAGCTGAGCAGGCCGGCCGGGGCGGGCGGCGCGCCGGCTGCGTAGACCGAGGACGGCCCGCCGGACAGGATGATCGCGGACGGGCGGAGCGCCAGGATCTCCTCGGCACTCATGGAATGTGGCACCACCCGCGAGTAGACGTGGCACTCGCGCACCCGGCGGGCGATCAGCTGGGCGTACTGGGCGCCGAAGTCCACCACCAGGACCGGACCAGATTCGAGCCGGGCGGACTCGACACGGGCAGATTCGAGGCTGGCTGCACCGCCCTGATCTCGACCAGTCATGCGACGAGTTTAGTTGGCGCTGGCAGCAGCGCCCGGCTCCTCGGTCTCGGCTGGCCCTGCCGGACCGACGAGCACCCTGGAGATCCGGCGGCCGTCGAGCTGGGTCACCGTCAGCTTGCGGCCCGCCACTTCGGCCGATTCGCCGTTTTCCGGCAGGTGCCCGAGCGCGGCGAGCAGGTAGCCGGCCACCGTCTCGTACGGTCCTTCAGGCAGTTCCAGGCCGGTTTGCTCGGCGAACTCGTCCAGGTTCAGCAAGCCGTCGACCTCGAGCTCGCCGCCATGAAGCTGGCGTGGATGGCTTACTTCTTCGTCATACTCGTCCTGGATGTCGCCAATCAGCTCCTCGACCAGGTCTTCCAGGGTCACGATTCCGGCGGTGCCGCCGTACTCGTCCACGACGATCGCCAGGTGCGCCCGGTCCCTGCGCATCTCCGACAGGGCGGACAGCACCGTCTTGCTGATCGGCAGGAACTTGACTGGCCGGCATACCTCGCCGACCTGCCGGGAGCCAAGCTCGGCCCGGCTGTCTAGCAGGTCACGGATGTGGACGAAGCCGATCACGTCGTCGTAGGACTCCTGATAAACCGGGAACCTCGAGTACCGGGCATGCTCAGTCGCGGCGACTGCCGCAGACAGGGGCATGGTCGCGGGCAGGAACTCTACCTCCGTGCGCGGTACCAGGACCTCGCGGATCTGGCGCTTGCCTGCGTCGAAAACCTCACCGACGATGTGCCGCTCGTCCGGGCTGAGCGCCTGGTGGCCGGCCACCAGGTCGCGGAGCTCCTCGTCGGTCATGACCCCGCGGGCCTCGGCCGGGTTGCCGCCCAGCAGGCGTACCGCCAGGTTCGTCGACTTGGACAGCAGCCAGACCAGCGGCCTGGCGAGCATCGCCAGGCGGTCAACTACCGGGCCGGCCACTAGGGCGACCCGCTCGTTCCGCTGAAGCGCCAGCCGCTTTGGCGCGAGCTCGCCGAAGACCAGGGTGAAGAACGAGATGACCAGGGTCACCGCAATCAGGGCGACCGGGTTGGCCACATCCCTGGGCATCAGCTTGCTCAGCTTGTCGGCCAGCCGGTCCGACAGCAGCGCCGCGCCGAACGCACCGGACAGCAGCGTCGCCAGAGTGACGCCGATCTGGACCGAGGCCAGGAACCTGTTGGGATCCTGAGCTAGCTTCGCCGTGCGCTCACCGCGCTTGCCATGCCTGCCGAGCGCGCGAACTTGCCCTTCCCGCAGCGACACCAGCGCCATCTCGGCAGCGGCGAAGAACCCGCCGATCAAGATCACGGCGAGGACGAGGAGAATATCCCAGCCGACGCCATTCACGTCCGGATCCCCGACCCTCGTCGATGTGATTGCGCGAAGCTGCCGTCCCCCGCTCCTGGCAGCAGCCGGAACTCGGCCGCGCGGTAGTTTGCAATAGTCTATGCAGTCTGCCCGCTGCGGCGGACCGTACTCGCCTAGCCTGTCCGAACGGCACAGGTAAACGGCCGCAATTACGAAGACTTTTCGGACTCTACAAGTATCGTCGCTTGTGACCGCTCATTGCGTGGAAGGACAGGTGGGCACGTGGCAGGTGTACACGACGAGGCGGCGGCGATCGCGACTGAGCTGACGGAGCTCCGCAGGGCAATCCATGCTGAACCGGAAATCGGCCTCGACTTGCCGCGCACTCAGCGCAAGGTGCTCGACGCCCTGGCCGGACTGCCGCTGGAGATCAGCCTGGGCACGAGCCTGAGCTCTGTCACTGCAGTGCTGCGCGGGGCCAAACCCGGCAAAACCGTGCTGCTGCGCGCCGACATGGACGCTCTTCCCGTCACCGAGCGGTCCGGACTGCCATTTGCGTCGAGGATCAACGGCGCCATGCACGCTTGCGGGCATGACCTGCACACCGCCATGCTGTGCGGCGCGGCCAGGCTGCTGTCAGCGCACGCCGACGATCTGGCGGGGAACGTTATCTTCATGTTCCAGCCGGGCGAGGAAGGACCCGGCGGAGGCCGGATCATGGTCTCCGAAGAAGGCGTGCTCGACGCTGCCGGAGACCGGCCGGTCGCGGCATATGCCCTGCACGTCGCGTCCGCGCTGTTGCCGTACGGACTGCTGGCCAGCCGGCCCGGCACCATCATGGCGGCCGCTGACACCCTCCATGTCACCGTGCACGGTCGCGGCGGACACGGCTCCCAGCCGCACCGCGCGGCCGACCCGGTGCCGGCCGCGTGCGAGATCGTGCTGGCGTTGCAAACGATGGTGACCCGGCAATTCGACGTGTTCGACCCGGTCGTGCTGACCGTGGGAACTTTCCACGCTGGCACTGCGGACAACGTGATTCCGGATGAGGCAAATTTCGTCGCCACGGTCCGCTCGTTCTCGCCGCAGGCCCGTTCGGCCGTGCAGGAGGCCGCGCCCAGGGTGGCTCTGCAGATCGCCGCCGCTCACGGCCTGACCGCCACCGCCGAGTTCCGGGACGGTTACCCGGTCACCATCAACGACGCGGCTGAGCTCGCATTCGCCGAGCAGACCGTCGCTGACCTGCTCGGAGACGGCCGGTTCATCACCGCGCCCGACCCGCTGACCGGTTCGGAGGACTTCTCTTACGTCCTTGAGAAAGTGCCGGGCGCATTCCTGATGCTGGGCGCGTGCCCTCCTGGCACCGATCCGTTCGCTGCGCCGTTCAATCACTCGGCCGAAGCCGTGTTCGACGATGCCGTGCTGCCGGACGGCACGGCGCTGTACGCCGAGCTTGCCCTGCAGCGCCTGGCCCAGGCCGCGGAAGCCTAGCACTCAGCGCGCCGGCTCCGGCGTGCCGGCGTGCCCGTGCGCCGGCGCTGCTCTGCGGGCTAGAGCTTGGTCGCCCGCGGGTTGCACGCTGTGCGTGGGTGCCATGGGTGGTGCGGTTAGTTTGGGCCGCGGGAACTGCTCGGCTTCTCCTGGGCCGCGCATGCGGTGCTGGCCTTGGTTCGCGGGTTGTGCGGTGTTCGCGTGGGCGCTGAGCCTGCGATGGTCCGCGGTCGAGGTGGTGTGCGTCTCGGCGGAGCGGGAAGCGGGGGTCGTTCTGTGTGACGACCAGTGCCCGCGGGATCTGCGGCGTGTGACCACGACGAGCGCGGAAAATCGGATGATTCCGACAGCTTTTATTGTCTTGACAATTAGATTTGTCGGTGACACAGTTGCGGCATGCACGATGTCGCAGTGATCGAGGATGCCGCAGCCGCGGAGGTCTCGCTCGATCCGATCCGGGCTCGGATGCTCGCGGAGCTGGCCGAGCCACACACCGCGACCACACTCGCGGCGCGGCTTGGGCTTGCTCGGCAGAAGGTCAACTACCACGTCAAGACCCTTGAGCAGCACGGTCTGGTGGAGTTGGTCGAGGAGCGTCGCAAGGGCAACATGACCGAGCGGGTCGTGCGGGCTTCCGCCGCGGCCTACGTGATCTCGCCGGCCGCGCTCGCCGCGGTCGCGCCCGATCCGGCCCTGTCGCCCGATCGGTTGTCCGCGCGCTGGTTGCTCGCGCTCGCCGCGCGGCTCGTTCGGGAGACGGGCGCGCTCATCAACGGGGCGGCGCGGGCCAACAAGCCGCTCGCCACGTTCGGGCTCGATGCCGAAGTGCGGTTCGCGAAGCCGGCTGATCGCGCCGCGTGCATAGATGAGCTCGTGGACGCACTCACCGGACTTATCAGTAAATATCAAGTCGCAACTGGTCGGCCGCACCGCCTTATCGTCGCGGTGCACCCGAGCATCACCGAAGACGCCGACCCGCCAGCAGAGGAGCAGCAGCACTCATGACGCATCCATTCGAGGTACGCGAAGAGTTCACCGTCGACGCCACGCCGGACGAGGTGTGGGAGGCGATCGCGTCGGGGCCGGGAGTCGACTCCTGGCTCATGGGGCGCACAGAAATCGATAGCGCCAGCAAGACCAGCACGTTCAGCATGTTCGGCGAGGTGTCCACCTCCAGCATCACGGTCTGGGAACCCGGTCGCCGCTACGCGACGCAGGAGGACAAGAACTCGGACGGCACGTTCATGGCGTTCGAGTGGCTCATCGAGTCGCGCGACGGGGGCGGCGCGGTGGTGCGCGTTGTGCACAGTGGTCTCCTCGGCGAGAACTGGGAGGCCGAATACAACGGTCTGTCCGTCGGCGACCACGCCTACATGACGAAGCTCGCCGTCTACCTGAAGCACTTCGCACCGCGCACTGCGAAGGGCTCGCTGTTTATGCCGGGGCCGATCACCAAGGACTCGTGGGCGGCCATGACGGCGGCGGTCGGGGTCAGCGCAGACGCGGCGGACGGTCAGCCGGCGCGGCTCAGCGTGCCCGGGATCGAGCCGGTCGACGGCACCGTGGAGTTCGTGGGCTCGCCGAGCTTCGTCGGCATGCGTACCGACGACGCGATGTACATGCTGATCCACGGCTACAACGACATGGTCTTCGCGACCGCGCACTACTTCGACGACCGCGACCCGTCGACCGAGACCGAGGCGTGGCAGAACTGGCTCAGCGGCCTCGCGGCCTGATCAACGCACACCGGCCGGTCGGAACTGGATGCTGATCCGGGGCCCGATCGGCCGGTGCGTTTCCGGCACCGCGTGCTCCCACCTGCCTGGCAGGGCTGCTGGTCAAGCCTGCAAACGGGCCGCCGTTTGCGCGCTAGGCCGGCCGGGTGCGGCAGCGGGCGTAAACGTTGCCCGCGGCCGTTGTAACGAACCCGCCACGGGCCAGCGGACGCCCGGGTTCGGCGACCTGTGCCAGCCCGCAGAGCACCCGGCCGGCCTAGCGCGCCAGCAAGCCCGTTAGAGGCTCGCGACGTCGGCCTGCTTGGCCCGGACCGCGTCGGCTGCCGCGTGCAGCGAGTTGAGCTCGGTCTCGGTCAGGTCGCGTTCGACGACCCGCCGGACGCCCTCCCGGCCGAGCTCCGCCTCGACTCCGAGGTAGACGCCGGAGATGCCGTACTGACCGTCGACCCAGGCGCAAACGGGCATAACCGAGCCAGAGTCCTCAGCCACTGCTCTGGCCATCCGGGCCGCAGCGGCCGACGGCGCGTAATAGGCGGAGCCCGTTTTGAGCAGCGCCACGACCTCGGCGCCGCCGTTGCGAGTGCGGTCCACCAGCTGCTCTATGTCGGCCGCCGGGAGGACGTCGGACAGCGGCTTGCCATCGACCGAGCAGGCCGAGGGCACCGGCACCATGGTGTCGCCGTGCGAGCCAAGGGTCAGCGTCTGCACTGAGCCGACCGGAATACCAAGCCGGTCGGCCACGAAGTAGCTGAACCGGGCGGTGTCGAGCATTCCGGCCTGGCCAATGACGCGGTGCGCCGGGAAACCGGACACCTTCGCGGCGAGCGCGGTCATCTCGTCCAGCGGATTCGAGACGACGATGAGGACAGCGTCCGGCGCGTGCTTCACCACCTGCTCGGTAACACTCCGGACGATCTTGGCGTTGACCCCGATCAGGTCCATGCGGCTCATGCCCGGCTTGCGCGGCAGGCCAGCCGTGATGACGACGATCTGGGAGCCGCCGATCGCCTCGTAGCCCTCCCCGGCCGGCCCGGTCGTCTGGCCGGTGACCTTAGTCTCGAAACCCTCGATCGGCCGCGACTGGCTCATGTCGAGTGCGAGACCCTCCGGCTTGCCCTCGACGATGTCGGTGAGCACGACCTCATCAAAGATGTCGTACTCGGCCAGTCGCTGCGCCGTGGTCGAGCCGTAGAAACCGGCGCCGACGACCGTTACCTTCCCTGTGCGGGCCATTGAAGATGTCTCCTTGCGCTGCTGTGGTTCGCGGATAGTGCGTTGCGATTGCGTCCGGCCTCGGAGTCAGGACGCAGCCATCGCGACGCGGAGGTTCTCGTCGAGGGCGGCGAGGAACTCCTCGGTCGTCAGGAACGGCGTATCCTTGCCGACCAGCAGCGCCAGGTCCTTGGTCATCTTGCCGCTCTCGACGGTCTCCACGCAGACCCGCTCCAGCAATTCGGCGAAAGCGGTGACCTCGGGCGTGCCGTCCAGCTTCCCGCGGTGCGCCAGCCCTCTGGTCCAGGCGAAAATCGACGCGATCGGATTCGTAGAGGTGGGCTTACCCTGCTGGTGCTGCCGGTAATGCCGGGTCACGGTCCCGTGCGCGGCCTCCGCCTCGACCGTCCTGCCGTCCGGCGTCATCAGCACGCTTGTCATGAGGCCGAGGGAGCCGAAGCCCTGAGCGACGATGTCGGATTCGACGTCGCCGTCATAGTTTTTGCAGGCCCACACGATCCCACCGTTGCCCTTGATCACCTGGGCGACCATGTCGTCGATCAGCCGGTGCTCGTAGGTGATCCCGGCAGCCTCGAACTCGGCCTTGAACTCGGCCTCGAAGACCTCGGCAAACAGGTCCTTGAACCGGCCGTCGTAGGCCTTGAGGATCGTGTTCTTGGTGGACAGGTAGAGAGGAAAGCCGCGGTCGAGCGCGTACCGCATCGTCGCTCGCGCGAAGTCCTGGATCGAGTCGTCGAAGTTGTACATGCCCATTGCTACGCCGCTGCCGGTGAACTCGGCGACGTCGAACTCGAGCGGGACGGTTTCGCCGTCGGCGGGCACGAACGAGATGCGGACCGAGCCTGGTCCCGGCACCACGAAGTCGGTCGCCCGGTACTGATCGCCGTGAGCGTGCCTGCCGATCACGATTGGGTCAGTCCAGCCGGGCACGAACCGCGGGATGCTGGAGACCACGATCGGCTCGCGGAAGACGACGCCGCCCAGGATGTTCCTGATGGTGCCGTTCGGCGACCGCCACATCCGCTTGAGGCCGAACTCGCTTACCCTCGCTTCGTCGGGGGTAATTGTGGCGCACTTGACACCGACGCCGTGCCGCTTAATCGCATTGGCCGCATCGATGGTCACCTGGTCATCAGTCGCATCGCGATGCTGAATGGACAGGTCGTAATACTCAAGCTCAATATCCAGGTACGGCAGGATCAGCTGGTCCTTGATGAATTTCCAGATGATCCGGGTCATCTCATCGCCGTCGAGCTCAACGACGGGGTTTAGCACCTTGATCTTTGACATTCAGCTGCGTTCCCTTCATCGCGGCGGCCTCGTTACCGCCGCGAACCCTGGCCGGGCCCCTAACTTGCCCGGTTTCCGTCCTGCCCGTTCGCGCCTGACCACCCCGGCATCAGCTGCTGACCTTGGCGAACAAGCCTGCGGCCAGCAGGCCTACGCCGAGTGCGGCCAGTACGGCGACGTCGGCAAGCCGCCGCCGGGACGCAAGCATTCCGGCTCTGCCGTCCGGTAGCACCAGCCTGATCAACGACCCTGCCAGCAGGGCTCCGGCTATTACCAACGTACCGCCCTTTACCGCCTGCCCACCGCCACGAGCTGTCGCCAGGCCGGCCACCAGACCGGCCATCACAATGCAGTACGGGAGCTGCGCAAGCCAGCGCCGGCCACTGCTTGCCGGTCCGGCTGGCCGCTCCGCCGCTTCCCCGGCCCGGGCCTGGCGTGCGTTGGCCTTGGCCTGGCGGGCGACCCCCCTGGCGGAATGTTTCACGGCAGCGTGCTTCACCGGGCATCGAGCGGCACCCAGTGCATGCCGCGCTTCCCGATGTACTCACTGTCCGGCCGGATAAGCCGGTTGTCAGCGTGTTGCTCGATCACGTGCGCCGTCCAGCCGGCCATCCGGCTAGCGGAAAAGACCGGTGTGAACAACTCAGTCGGGATACCGAGGTAGTGATAGACCGTTGCGGCGAAGAAGTCGACGTTCGGGAACAAGCCCTTCTCCGCCAGCACGACCTCTTCCATCCGGCGGGACATCCGGTAATAAGTGTCGTCGCCGCTGGCGGTTGCCAGCTCTTCCGACATCTTGCGCAGGTGCGTTGCCCGCGGGTCCTCGGTCTTGTACACCCTGTGCCCGAAGCCCATGATCTTCTCACCCTGGGCGAGCCGGTCGCTCACCTGCCTGGTGACCGCGTCCAGCGGGTCCCCGCCTGACTGCCTGATTGCCTCAAGACCACGCATGACCTGCTCGTTAGCCCCGCCATGCAGCGGCCCGGACAAGGTCCCGAGTGCCGCGACCACGGCTGAATGCATGTCGGCCAGCGTCGCTGCGCACACTCTGGCGGCGAACGTCGACGCGTTCATGGTGTGGTCGGCGTGCAGCACCAGGCAGGTGTCGAGAATCTCGGCGGCCCTCGGCTCTGGGCGCTCGCCCGTGAGCTGCAGCAGGAAGTTGGCAGCAGTGCCGAAGCTGGAATCAGCCGCCGGAAGGTCCCGGCCAAGGCGCGCCGCGTGGTAGGCGGCGATCAGCACCGGCTGCTGCGCGGTCAGCCGGGCGGCTTTGCGCAGATTTGCCGCAGGCTCGTTCGACTCGGCGTCCGGATCGTCGGCGCTACCGAGCGACACCAGGCTCCGGAGCGCTTCCATGGGCCGCTGATGGCGGGCAATAGCTGGCAGGTCATCGCGGGCCAGCGCGCCGGGCTGGCGGCCAGCGGTGAGCTCGGCCCGGTAGCCGTCTAGCTCCCCGCGGTCGGGGGCATGACCGCGCTGCAGCAGGAAGGCGATCTCTTCGAAGGAGGCGTTGCCGGCTAGCTCGTGAATGTCGTAACCACGGTAGAAAAGCAGCCCGGCCTTACCGTCGATGTCGCTCAGCGCAGTAGCTGCGGCAACGACATCCGCCAGGCCCCTGGCTGGCGCCTCCGCCATATGTCCTCCTCGCGCACCGCTCGGTGGGCAGTGTACTTGCGTGCCCTGGCTTCTCCCGACTTGCCCCAAGCGCTCCGGCTTTACGCTCGGCCGGCATGGATTTGACGAGAGCTGGGTAACCCTGAGGTGACACCTCACTAGCTGGCCGGACATGCCGGAGGCACGTCATGGAGACCCCCCACATCCGGATCGAGAGCACCGGCGTTGTCATGATGCTGCGCCCGGAAGTGACGACTATCGGCCGAGGCAGGTCGGTTGACGTTCGCCTCGATCACCCCAGCGTCTCGAAGCTGCACGCTGAGATCGTCCGCAGGGGACCGTACGCTTACGTTAGCGACTTGGGTTTATCTCGGCACGGCACACGGGTTAACGGCAAGGTCGTCGCTCAGCGACTGCTGGAGAACGGCGACGTGCTGTCGTTCGGATCGCAGCGGTGCCGGGTCGGCGGGCTGGCGACCGAGGCCGCGCTGCCAGAGACCGAGCCGCGCCGGTCCGCTGTGCCGGAGCTGACCCGGCGCGAGATCGACGTCGTGGCCGCGCTGTGCAAACCGGCTCTGTGCGACGACGCGTTCGTGACTCCGGCAACAGCCAGGGACATCGCAGCCGACCTCGTCGTGACCGAAGCCGCCGTGAAGCAGCATCTGCTGCGGCTCTACCAGAAGCTGAAGATCGCCGAGGGGCCGAACCGGCGGGTCAGGCTGGCTAACGAGGTGGTGGCGCGGGGCCTGGTCCGACCGCTCCCCGCAGCCGGCGGCACTTCGGCGCTCCCAGCAGGACAGACGTGGCCGCGCGACACGGCCGCGCCGTCTCAGATCGCGAGCTGACCCGGTACGCGAGTGCCAGCCTGGCCCACGCCGCGCTGCGCGACCAGGCCGGGAACGGCAGTTCAGCGGGTTGGCCGCGGCCGGCCCGCTGGCTGTGGCTCAGAGCCGTCCGAGCCAGTGGGCTAGCTGCCTGCCCAGGTCGGTCACATGGCCCGAGTAGTGGTTCAGGGCCGGATGGGCGAAAGTGGCCGATTGCAGCTGGTTGCCGAGGTGCCAGTCTGGCCAGTAGCCGGGTGTGCTGGTCGCGGCCGCGACCACCACGCCAGCGACCATTGCCGCGAGGCCAAGCGATCCGATGGCCGCTGCCAGGCCGGAGCGCGCGACCCGGCCGTAGAACATGCTGAGCGGACGGCGGCAGGCGCGCGAGCCCGGCCCGATGCAGTAACAGGCCACGAGCGCGCCGGCTGCGAAGCCACCCGCCCGCGGCAGCTCAGTCTGGCCGCCCGCCAGAACGGCCAGAACCGCCGCCACGGCGGCGCACAGCAGCGCCAGCGGCGCCCGCAGCAGGAAGCTCAGCACCGAGCGGCAGACCGCCCAAGGGTAAAACGCAGTCGCTGAGACCGGATCGCTAGACCGCGGACCTTGCCGCGACCGCCGCCGGCTCAGCCATGCGGTAGTCACGTCGGTCGCGTGCAACAGCACGAGGACCCCGAGTGCAGCCACCGCTCCGGCAATCGGCAGCAGCACGCTGATGGCCACGAGCGCTGCCAGCGTCGCCAGCACCAGCGGCAGCCGGGCTGCCTGGCTCGGTGACCGCGCGGCAGATCCCGGCCGGGCTGGCGGCGCCTGACCTCCGGCCAGCTGGCCGCGGCCCGCCGACCCCTGAAGCCCTGACCCTGGCGGCGCGGACCATGGCTGCACTGACCCCGGCGGCACAGTGGGGGTTCCAATCAGCTGGCCAGGGCGGGCTGGTGCCGGGCTGTAGCGCACCGGTGTCAGCAGGTCGGCGAAGTCGTCCTGCGGCCGTGCCCCCATCGGCCTGGTCCCCGGCCAGATTGGGGAGGCGGCCGCAGGCAACTGCTGGGCGCCGTCAACTGCCGTGTGCGTCGCCTGACTCACCAGGGCCGCGTTGAGGGCTGCTCCGGCGGGCGCGGCCACTAGCGTTTCCGGCTTCAGGCCTGCTGCGAAATCCGCCAGCTCGGCCGCGGAGGGTCGTCGGCTCGGATCCCTGGCCAGGGCCGCCACCACGATCGGCAGCAGCGCGGCGGGCATACAGTCCAGCTCAGGTTGGCCGTGAACGATGCGGTAGAAGATGGTCTCGAACTGGCCTGTGCCGAACGGTGGCTTGCCGGTGGCCGCGTACGCCACCGTTGCAGCCCATGAGTGGACGTCGGCGGCTGGACCGCTCGTGCTGCCCTCAATGACCTCAGGAGCGAGGTAACCGGGCGTTCCCATGAACATGCCTGTCATGGTCAGCCGGGTCGAATCCAGAGCCTGGGCGATGCCGAAGTCGATGACGACGGGCTGGCCGTCTACCAGCATGATGTTGCCTGGCTTCAGGTCGCGGTGCACCACGCCCGCCGCGTGCACCGCCACCAGCGCCGCGGCCAGGCCGCGGGCCAGGCTGGCGAGGGCTGCGCCGGCGAGCGGCCCGTGTTCCCCGACCACGTCGTCAAGGGTCCGGCCGGCCACATATCTGGTCACGATGTATGGTTGATCGGCCTCAATGTCCGCATCGACGACCTCGGCGACAAAGGGACTATGCACCAGGCGCATGGTCGCCACCTCGCGCGCGAGCCGACGGCGCGCGGTAGCCTCGGCGGCCACGCCCTGACGGAGGACCTTAACCGCCACCAGGCTGCCATCAGGATCGCTGGCCAGATAGACCACGCCCATGCCGCCCTCGCCCAGCTGCTCTCGCAGCAGGTAAGGACCGAGCCGGCCCCCCGAGTGGGCATCCATAGTGCTATAGCCTACGGGTCGCCCCGCGAGGGCAGGTGCCCCATAGTGTCCACAGCTAGCTCCCTGCGACCAGCCGGCGCAGCGCCTCGGCCGTCTGCGCGTTCTGCTCCGCGTGGCCGACCAGGGCCTTTGCTAGCTCCGCCGCCCACTGGCCAACCTGGACCGGTTGCCTGGACAGCACGACTCCGCGCACCTCGCGGCAGATCTCGGCGGCGGGCGCGCCGCCAGTCAGCCGGAGCGTCATCACCTGCTCGCCCAGCCGGACTGTGATCTTCGATACCGCTCCAGGACGGCCTTTCACCCGGTCCGACATCGACCTGTCCCGGTCGACCGTCACGCAGTTGTCCGGCAGGGCATCGCCCAGCGACTCGGTCAGAACCTTGGCGTAGATCGCGATATCGCTGCTATCGGCGCGCAGCGCCGCCGTCACCATATCCAGCGACGGGCTGTCTGCGGGCTCCATCATCGCTGCCGCGTCCTCATTCTCGGTCGGTTGCTGTCTCGCAGGTCACGCTCATGTCCTCGCGCGTGGCATCACTGGTTGGCTCTATCAGGCCCGGTCACCGGCCGCTGAAAGTCGCCTTCCCAGGTCCATTCTCCAGGAAGCTGCGCATCCCCGCGCGCGCGTCATCGGTGCCGAACAGGCCGGCGAAGCTGACTCGCTCGAACTCGAGCCCGGTGGCCAGGTCGGTGTCCAGGCTGACGTCCACGGCTCTCTTGGCCGCGGCAATCGCGATTGCCGGGCCGCTGGCATATCCAGCCGCCATCTCCAGTGCCACCTGATAGACCTGATCGTCGGGCACGACCTTATCCGCGAGCCCGATGGCCAGGGCTTCGGCCGCGTCAACGAACCTGCCGGTGAATATCATGTCCTTGGCCTTCGCCGGACCGATCAGCCTGGGCAGCCGCTGGGTGCCGCCTGCACCGGGTATCAAGCCGAGCAGGATCTCCGGCTGGCCGACCTTGGCGCTCTGGCCCAGCACGCGGAAGTCCGCGCACAACGCCAGTTCGAGGCCGCCGCCGAGCGCGTAGCCGGTGACCGCGGCAATGACCGGCTTTCCGATGGTGGCCACCGCATTGAGCGCGCCTTGCAGCCTGCTGCTGTTCTGCGTCATCTCTGCGTAGCTGGCCTCCGCCATCTCCTTGATGTCAGCGCCGGCCGCGAAGAGCTTCTCGCCGCCATACAGGACGACTGCGTGCACCCCGTCGTCCGCGCAGACCTGCGCCACCGCGGCGGCAAGGTCGGCCTGAAGCGCGCCGTTGAGCGCATTCATTGGCGGCCTGTTCAGCCTGATGGTGGCGACCGCTTGCGCAGCCTCCACGACTACCAGCTCGCTCATCTTGTACCTCCCGTGCCGAGCCAAGATCCTACGCAGCCCGGACCGGGGGCAGCTAGCCGGAGCGGGGGCCCTGCCGCGGGAACTGATCAGCCGACCCGCCGAACCCATCCGAGGGCTGAGTATGGCAGTCGCACTGGCAACTCAGCGAGGTGCACGGGCTACTCGCGGCCGAGCCTGTGCACAGGCCGAGCAGACAAGCTGGCGACAGCACGAAGTCAAGTTCCATGCTGTGCATGGCCGGCGGGCCGCTCGACAGCACAAGGTCGGCTGCCCGGGCTAGAGCGCGTGCCGCTGGCAGAAGCCGGGACTCCAGGCTCGTCTTCGACACCCTGCTAAGGCACCGGCCAGCGGCCTGGGCGTCGGACCGCAGGAAGGCAGCGAAGGCATCGAGGCACGCCTGTTCTTCCGCCGAGCGAGTGTGCTGGCCGCCGCGACTGCGGCCGCGACCTTGTTGCGGCCCGTCCAGGGAGAGCGATACTCCCATCTGCTGCCCCCTACTCGGCTTACCAGCAAAAACAGGTACCGACCGTCCATCACGGTACTGCCGAGTTCTGCGAAGGGTCAAGGCTTCGCGCGAAGTTCCTTGCGTTCTGCAATTCGCACAGTGGGTGCGTAAGCTGCACATATAACCGCGTCAGCAGCGGCTGAATGGTTGGACAACGTGCGAAGTTTGTGCGAAGGTACGAGCATGGCTGATCGACCTGACCCGCCTGCCTGGGGCCTGCTCATCGCTGCCGCGCTGCGCGAGGCCGGGATTTCGGCGCGGGAGGCCGCTCGCCGTGCTGGCATCAGCGAGGGCAGGTGGCGGCAGATCGCCGGCGGATACCAGGTCGTCAGTCCGGGCGTTTACGCTCACGTTCGCGGCCCGGCAGCGACACTGGCCAGGATGGCGACGGTGGCCGGGGTGACGCCGGAACAACTGACTGCGGCGGGCCGTGACGATGCCGCCAGGATCATGCTGCGCCAGCAGGAGGACCGGCCGTCCGGGGACGAGATGCTCGCGCGCATCCGGGCCATGGATACCGATCAAGCCCGTGAGCTTCTCGCGACGATTGCGCTCCAGCTTGGCGTCAATCTCCCCGGATCCCAGCAGGACGAGGGCGACCGCCGATACGGCACGTGACAGCTGCGTGCGGGATTGCGGATAGCGGTCGCGAAAGCCAAACCTTGCCCGCATTCTCGCGCGCGTCTGGTTGCGCTCGCGGGACCGGGCCGCGCTCGCCCGACGTCGAAGCGGGCACGGGTGCCGCGTAGTAGGTCGTGGACGGGGCGCTGGCGCGGGCGACCTTAGCGCCCGCGCGGCGCAAGCGGCCCCCGGCCCGCATCGCGCTACCCGGCGCCGGGTCAGCCGCAGCGACCCAGGAGAGGATCAATTGCGCCGGGCAGCCGGCTCACTGGCCGCCGCAGTGTCCCTGGTAACGCCGCTCACCTCCCCGGCAAGTCCGAAACAGGTGGATATCTGAACTACCTGCGCGCATGACCGAGAGAACCTGCCCCAGGACCGCCACTGGGGCAGGCACCTGCTCGGTCATTCCCCGGACGCACGCTGCAGTGAAACGCCCTGCCAGCCATTCAGGAAACCACGGACTTCGCTCTCGCTGTACCGACGGTGACCACCGGGGGTACGGATTGATGAGAGCTTTCCGCCGCGCGCCCAGCGGGTAACAGTCTTCGGGTCAACCCGAAGCATTGCAGCGACCTCGGCCGGGGTGAGAAGACGGTTGTCCGGCTTGATCTGAGTTCTCACGAGGAGGATCCTCTCGCACTCGGGGGTAATGGTCTGGTGACAGAACGTAACGATTCATGACCGTCACTTACTGGCATCGCTGTATCACAGGATGTCACATCGACTCTGGCTTTGCTGGCGTTCTCACTAGCACGGCCGGAAAATCCCTTGGGTGACGGATGATGTCGTTGCTATGACGACGCGCCCGACAGGGACGCGGTTTACCCGTCAGCCTGGGGAGTTCTAAGGCGCCATGTCGGAATTAAGGCGCCAGAACGCCCCCCATAAGCCGGTCGCCGTTGGCGCGCCCGTTATCGTCGGGTCGCCGTTGGCCGATGGCAGCGGGCGGGCTGACGGCAGCCGTTAGCGCAGGTCGCCGTTGACCATTCCGGCCGGCGCATCGGGCAGCGTGACCAGGCCAAGCTCGGCAGGACCTGCCAGTAGCCGGTGCTTCGGCAGCACTCGAACCGTGTAACCGAACGGGCCTGGCTCCCCGAGCTCGGCGGCACCGGTATACCTGGCAACGCCACCCGGTCCTGCTTCCCCGTCCAGCCGGAGGGCTGACCGGGACGGTTCGATGATCTCATCGGACTCCCCCGCGCGGCCGTACACGACCTCCACCGTCAGGTCGTCGGGCGTCAGCGTCCCGAGCGCCACGCTGGCCCGGACGATCAGCTGCCCGCCAGGGCTCAGGTCGCCATCATCGGCTTCGACGTGCTCGACCCGGACCGCGGGCCAGGCCGCGATCATCCGCTGCTTCCAGGCGGCAAGCTGCCGAGCGCCGTCGAACAGCGCGCCGCCAGGCGTGACCGGGTCGGTCAGCGCTCGGGATGACCGGGCGGCGGGCGCATACAGGTCGGTAACGTACTGCCGGACCATCCTCGTAGCCAGCGCGCGCGGCCCCAGCCCGCGCAGCGTGTGCGACACCATCTCCAGCCACCGCCCGGGCAGCCCGTCGCCGCTGGTGTCGTAGAACAGCGGCGCGACCGACTTGCCGATCAGGTCGTACAGCGCTGCCGCCTCGAGCTCGTCCCGGCGGGCCGGATCAGGCACTCCGTCCGCCGACGGAATGGCCCAGCCGTTGTCGCCGTCAAACCACTCATCCCACCAGCCGTCCAGCACCGACAGGTTCAGGCCGCCATTGAGCGCAGCTTTCATCCCAGAGGTGCCGCAAGCCTCCAGCGGGCGAAGCGGGTTGTTCAGCCACACGTCGCAGCCCTGAACAAGGGCGCGTGCCAGCGCCATGTCGTAGTCCGGCAGGAAGACGATCCGGTGCCGCACATGCGGCTGATCAGCAAACCTGACGAGTTGCTGAATGAGCTGCTTGCCGCCGTCGTCGGCCGGATGCGCCTTGCCCGCCACCACTATCTGGACTGGCCGGTCGGGATCCAGCAGCAGCTCGGTGAGCCTGGCCGGGTCGTGCAACATCATCGTCAGGCGCTTGTAGGACGGTACCCGGCGGGCAAACCCGATCGTGAGGATGTCGTCGGCAAGCACGCTGTCGATCCAGATCAGCTCGGCATCGGAGGCGCCGCGCTGCCGCCAGGACGCCCGTAGCCTGCGCCTTGCCTCTGCAACCAGATTCGCTCGCAGCCCTCGCCGCAACTCCCAGATCAGGTTCGCATCTGCCGCCGCCCGGTCCCAGAACGTCGGATCGTCTGCGGGGTCGGCGACCGGGCTGCCCGTGGCTGAGCTAGTCGTAGCCCGATCAGCCGAGCCTGCAACCAGTTGCACGACTTCGGGGGCAACCCAGGTAGGCGCGTGCACCCCGTTAGTTACCGAGGTAATGGGGACGTCGGCCACGTCAAAGCCAGGCCACAGCCCGGCGAACATGCCGCGCGAGACCGAGCCGTGCAGCTCGCTCACGCCATTAACCCGCTGCGCGAGACGCATGCCCATGACCGCCATGTTGAAGACGGCCGGGTCTCCGCCGGCAAACGTCTCTGCGCCGAGAGCCAGGATCTCCGCTAGCGGCAGCCCTGGGGCAGCGCCGCCGTCTGCGCCCTCGAACTGGCGTGAGACCAGCTCACGCGGGAACCGGTCGATGCCGGCCGGGACGGGCGTATGGGTGGTGAATACCGTGGCCGCGCGGCAAAGTTCCAGCGCCTCGTCAAAGGTCAGCCCGCGCTCGGTGTACTCGCGGATGCGCTCTACGCCAAGAAAGCCGGCATGCCCCTCGTTGGTGTGGAAGACCTCGGGTTCCGGATGGCCGGTACGGGCGCAGTAGGCACGTACGGCCCGGACGCCGCCGATGCCCAGCAGCAGTTCCTGGCGTAGCCGGTGGTCGGTTCCGCCGCCGTACAGCCGGTCGGTGATCTCCCGGAGTCCGGGATCGTTCTCCTCGACGTAGGAATCGAGCAGCAGAAGCGGCACTCGCCCGACCTGAGCGACCCAGATCTGCGCCGACAACTCAGCGGAGTCAGCCAAGGTGACGCTCACCCGGATAGCGGCGCCGGCCCCGTCACGCAGCAGGGTGAGTGGCAGGCCGTTGGGGTCGGAGGCAGGGTAGCGCTCGGTCTGCCAGCCCTCGCCGGTGAGCGACTGGGTGAAGTAGCCGTGCCGGTAGAGCAGCCCTACGCCGATCAGCGGCACGCCCAGGTCACTTGCGGCCTTCAGATGATCGCCGGCCAGGATGCCCAGTCCGCCGGAGTACTGCGGAAGCGCCGCGGTGATCCCGTACTCAGGCGAGAAGTAAGCGACCGCGGCCGGCCACTGGCCGCTGGCCGATTCACCCTGGTACCAGCGCGGCTGGGTCAGGTAGTCGCGCAGGTCGGCGCCGGCTGCGGCAAGCCGCTGCCGGAAGCCCGGGTCCGCGGCCAGCGCGGCTAGCCGGTCCTGGGGCACCTTGCCGAGCAGCGCGGCCGGGTCGTGCTCAGCCAGCTCCCGGCTGGCTGGATCAATCGAGGCGAACAGCTCCCGCGTCCCGGCATGCCACGACCAGCGCAGGTTCAGCATCAGCGAGCGCAGCGGATCGAGCGCGTCCGGCAGGACCGGATGAATAGTGAAGCGGCGGATAGCTCTCACGCTCAGTGACCTTAATGCCTCCAGGCAGGAGAACACGCCACGGGTTCGCCGAGGTCGCGAGCGGAGCCTGACGAGCTCGCGATTGCAGGCCAGCCTCATCCGGGCGACCCGGTTCGGCATTGGCTGCGCTCAGATGGGTAGCTTTCAACCGTGATCGGCAGGATCCCCATACTCGATGTGCAACCGGTTGTCAGGGGCACCGGCTTGATAGCAGATACCCCGGCCAAGGCAGTTCCGGGCGAGAGCTTCCCGGTCAGCGCCACCGTGTTCCGCGAAGGTCACGAGATGCTCGGGGCTGGCGTCGTGCTGACCGACCAGGAGGGCATACCTCAGCCAATGGTCCGCATGCGCGAGCTGGCCGAGGGCACCGACCGCTACGGCGCGGAGGTCAGTGCCCCCAGCGAGGGACTGTGGCACTTCACCGTCGAGGCCTGGGGCGACCCGATCGCCCGCTGGCAGCACGACGCGGCGATCAAGGTTCCCCTCGGCCAGGACACCGAACTGATGCTCGCCGAGGGCGCGCTGCTGCTGCGCCGTGCCGCTGACCAGATCGGCGATGCGAAGGCGCTGCCGCCCGAGGAGGCGCGCCGCGCCAGGGCCGCCAGGAAAGCTCTGACCAGCGCGGCGACGAAGCTGACCGACCCGCAGGCCGCCCCGCGAGACCGGCTCGCTGCCGCCGGGCAGGCGGACGTGATCGCCGCTCTCGGCTCGTTCCCGCTGCGGGACCTGCTTACCAGGACGGAGAGCTTTCCGCTCATCGTGCACCGGCAGCGGGCCCTCTTTAGCTCCTGGTATGAGTTCTTTCCGCGCTCGGAGGGCGCGGTGCTCGACCCGACGCACCGGCGCAAGCCACAATCAGGCACGCTGCGGACGGCCGCGAAGCGGCTGGACGCGATCGCCGACATGGGCTTTGACGTGGTGTACCTGCCGCCGGTGCACCCGATCGGCACGACCGCCCGGAAGGGCCAGAACAACACGCTCGTCGCCGGCCCGGGTGACCCCGGCTCGCCGTGGGCTATCGGCTCGCCGGACGGGGGCCACGACGCCATCCACCGCGACCTCGGCACCCTCGATGACTTCGACGCCTTCGTCGCCAGGGCGAGGGAACTGGGCCTCGAGGTCGCCATGGACCTGGCGCTGCAGGCCTCGCCCAACCATCCGTGGGTCACCAAGCACCCGGAGTGGTTCACTACCAGGGCCGACGGGTCGATCGCCTACGCCGAGAACCCGCCGAAGAAGTACCAGGACATCTATCCGCTGAACTTCGACAACGACCCCGAGGGCATCTACGCCGAGGTGAACGGGCTGGTCCGGCACTGGATGGACCATGGCGTCCGGATCTTCCGGGTGGACAACCCGCACACTAAGCCACTGCCCTTCTGGCAGCGCTTGCTCGCGGACGTCGCAGCGACTGACCCGGACGTGATCTTCCTGGCCGAGGCGTTCACCCGGCCGGCCATGATGCACGCGCTCGCGGCCATCGGCTTCCACCAGTCGTATACGTATTTCACCTGGCGGAACACGGCGGGCGAGCTCACCGAGTACTGCACCGAGCTGGCCGGCCCGGCGGCGCCTTACATGCGGCCCAACTTTTTCGTCAACACCCCGGACATCCTGTGCCAGTACCTGCAGCATGCCGGGCCGGCCGCGTTCGCCGTGCGGGCGGTGCTGGCCGCGATGCTGTCCCCGTCGTGGGGGGTCTACTCCGGTTATGAGCTCTGCGAGAACATCCCGCTGGTACCCGGCAGCGAGGAGTACCTGGACTCGGAGAAGTACGCCTACCGGCCGAGAGACTGGGACCGTGCCGACTCGCGCGGGCTGACGATCGCCCCGCTGCTGCGGCGGCTCAACGAGATCCGGCGCACGCACCCGGCACTGCACTGGCTGCGCAACCTGCGCTTCCACTACAGCGACCAGCCGGACATCCTGTGCTTCTCCAAGCGCACTAACCCAGATTTCGGCGGCGTGCCGGACATCGTTCTCGTCGTGGTAAACCTGAACTCCAACGAGACGCGCGAGGCTACTGTCTGGCTGGACAGCTCGGCGCTCGGACTGGATGCGGCAGCGGGATTCAGGGTCGTCGACGAGCTCTCCGGGCAGGAGTTCAGCTGGGGACTGGGTAACTACGTCCGGCTTGACCCCGCCGTCACGCCTGCGCACATCCTGTCCGTGGCGCAGTGATGCTGGTCACGCATGATATTCCGGTGCATCGTCGTTAAGTAGGAAGGGCGGCGGCCGTCGGCAGTGCTGTCATTCGCCACATAGAGCACTGAGCGGGAGAGCTGGAGTGGAGCAGGCCGGGCACGCGGGCGGGCACAGCGCTATGGCAGATGCCCCGGTGCATGAGTTCAGGCCGACCGCGAGCGAGCCGGTGCCCGACTCGTTCTCCTTCGAGAAGCCGCGGGACCCGCGATGGTACAAGCGCGCGGTCTTCTACGAGGTGCTCATCCGTGGCTTCAGCGACTCCAACGGCGACGGTACCGGCGACATCCGGGGCCTCATCGACCGGCTCGACTACCTGCAGTGGCTTGGCATCGACTGCATCTGGCTGCTGCCGATCTACGCTTCGCCGCTGAAGGACGGCGGCTACGACATCGCCGACTTCACCGCGATCCTGCCCGAGTTCGGCACCATCGGCGACTTCGTCGAGCTGGTGGAGAAGGCTCATGAGCGGGGCATCCGCGTCATCGCCGACCTGGTCATGAACCACACCAGCGATCAGCACCCGTGGTTCCAGGCCTCTCGCTCCGATCCGGACGGGCCGTACGGCGACTTCTACGTGTGGTCAGACGCTGACGACGGGTACGCGGACGCGCGAGTGATCTTCGTCGACACCGAGCGCTCG
>DASXIA010000325.1:0-7148 GCA_036488155.1 Streptosporangiaceae bacterium
CAGGGTGCTGACCTTGACCAGGCGCAGTCCCGCCGGGACGGCGCCGTGGGTGTCCTGGCAGTTTGCCGCGGGCGTGAGGAAGATCGTGGCGCCCTTGGCGCGCGCGCCGGCCATCTTCTGCTGGATGCCGCCGATCGGCGCGATCGCGCCGTTCGGCTGGATCTCCCCGGTCCCGGCGATGAACTTGCCGCCGGTGAGGTTGTCAGGCGTGATCTTGTCGATGATCCCGAGTGCGAACATCAGCCCGGCACTGGGGCCGCCGATGTCGGACAGGTTGATCTTGACCTTGAACGGGAACTTGTAGGCGGGCGGGGCCAGGTTGACACCGACGACAGGCCTTCCGTTCACAGCCTTGGTTGCCAGCGTGAACGACTTTGTCTGGCCTTTCCGCACGACGGTCAGCGTGACATTCGCTCCCGCCTTGCGGTTCTGGATCAAGCTGACGACGTTGTTGTCGCAGCTGATCGGGGTCCCGTCGACAGCCGTGATGTCATCGCCGGGGCGCAGCACACCATAAGCGGGCGTGCCCTGCACAGCAGACGACACCGAGTTGATGGTCGTGAACTTGATGTTCAGGTAGCACAGAGCGGCCGCTGTGGCGTCTTGCTGCGAACCCAGCATCTGCTGAGTGTCCTGTTTGACCACCTGCTGCTGGCTCTGGCCGGTCCCGTAGATCTCGCTCTGCGGCACGACCGCGTCGTGCGGTGTCAGCCAGGCGCGCAGCGCGCTGAAGATGTTGAAGTCGGTACCCGGCCCGCCGGTGTAGGACACCGTCACGAGGTTGAGATTGCCCGTAGTCGGATATGTGCGGTGGCCGGTGATCTGGATGAGCTCCGTACCGTACGGCTTAGCGAGGGTATTCAGGGTCGGACCGGGAGTGAGCGCCACATAGGGCACGGACACGAATGCGGCTACCACCAGGGCGGCTAGCGCGCACACCCCCGCTATTACCAGAGTCGCCAGTCGGCGCGGATCGCCACGAAGCCAGCCGGGCGCTGCTCGCTCCCTACGCGCCATCTACCCACTCGCTGTCGCCGCCGGTGAAGAACTGGTGCTTCCAGATCGGCACGGTCGCCTTCAGCTCGTCGATCAATGTGTGGCACGCGGCAAAAGCGACATCCCGGTGCTGGGCGCCGACAGCCGCGACTACAGCGAGGTCGCCGATCTGCAGGTCGCCGGTGCGGTGGGTGACCGCCAGGGACAGGATCGGATAACTGGCAGCGATCTTCTCCGCCACCCGGCCGAGTTCCGCGGTGGCGGTGGGATGGGCGCTGTAGGACAGGGCTGTCACCCCGCGCCCGTGATCGCGGTCTCGCACGGTCCCGATGAACAGCGCGATAGCGCCAGCCGCCGGATCGGCTGCAGCAGCTTGAATCTCGTCGACCGACAGCGGCTCAGAGCGCACGTCGGTCAGCCTGACGACCGTCACCATGCCAAGTTACAGGCAATGCCCTGAGTGCCGGACATCCAGTCAGGTTCCGCGGCGCCGCTTGCGTACCTGGCGGACGATCGCCGCGGTGCCGATGACCGCGACCGTCGCGCCCGCTGCGGTTATCGTCGCATCCTTTCTGTCCAGCCTGCGTCCGGCTACCGCGTGATGGCCCGCTCGTTGCTCCAGCAGCACCGCGAGCGCGCCGGCGTTGTCGTGGCTCGGCTGCCAGCCTGCCTCCCGCAAAGCCTTGCAGTCGACGACCCAGGGGTACACCACGTAACGCAGGTCAGTTACCGGCGTCGGGGTGATTCCTGCCCGGTGCAGCCGCTGCGCGGTGGCGAATGTGAGGCCCGCAGGCAGCTCGATCCGGCGCAGCCCGGCGATCTCCTCCAGCTCATCTTGCTCAAGCCAGCCATCGCTGCCGACCGCGAACGCGCCGCTGACCTGCCCGGCTGCCGCCAGCTCCAGAGCCGACACCAGGTCGTCGACGTGGCAGAACTGCCAGACCGGGGCGCAGCCTTTGACGGCGAGCAGGCGCGGCGCCTCGAAGTGCCTGGTGATCAGCGTGTCGACGCCCACCCCGACGAGCGCGGCCGGGCGCGCGATGCACACTTGCAGGCCCAGATGAGCGCGCGACGATCGCTCAGCCAGGTGCTCGATCTCCATCAAGTCACCAACCACGCTGCCATCGGAGTCCGCTCTCAGCGGCGCGTCCTCCGGGAGCGGTACCGGGTTGTCTGGCCGGGCACCGTAGACCATGGCGCTGGTCACCAGCACGACCCGGCTAACCCCGCCGGCGGCGGCGGCGGTGAGCACGGTCTGGGCACCGCGCACGTTGAACGCCCGCCTAGCC
The DNA here is from genome assembly GCA_036488155.1 of Streptosporangiaceae bacterium. GTDB lineage: Bacteria > Actinomycetota > Actinomycetes > Streptosporangiales > Streptosporangiaceae > JAJYUU01. Next base: position 2,286 of record DASXIA010000325.1, read on the forward strand.
CTAGCGTCCGAGTCCGGCGACAGATCGACGTCGGTGTGCACAATGACGTCCACGTCGGCGAGCCGTCCCGCGAGCGCTGGATCACGGACGTCGACAATCCGCCAGGTGACACCGCTGACGTCGCCCCTGCTCTGATCGATTGCTACGACCCGCCCTATCAGGTCGGACGCCGCCAGCTGCGCAGTCAGGGCCTGGCCGAGGCCGCGAGCCGCCCCGGTGACCGCGACAACCGGAGCCCCCGAAGGGTCACCTCGGCTGCGCTCAGGGCGAACCTGGGCTACTCGGTTGCTCACTACGGATCGCTCCTGGGATAACTTGGCGAGTGTGGACGCTTCCATCCTGCCTGAGAGGCCGGGCAGATGACTGAACCTCCCTTCGGCTTCGGCCCGGGTGCTGGCTCAGGGGACGACCCGAGCGGACCCGGCGGTACCGGTTCCGGCGGTGCCGGTTCCAGTGGTGCGGGCGGCCCGCTGGGGCCGTTCGGCGGCGCCGGACCACTCGGCCCCATGGGCGACCCGCAGCAGTTCGCTAACGCCCTGCGCCAGTTCGCTGACCTTATGTCCTGGCAGGGCGGCCCGGTGAACTGGGACCTCGCCAAGAACATCGCGCGCCAGACTGTTGCGCAGAAGGGCGATGCAAGCGTCCTGCCGGGCGACCGCAGCAAGGTCATCGACGCGCTGCGGCTGGCTGACCTGTGGCTGGAAGATGCGACCGAGTTCCCCAGCGGCATCCGGACGGCAGAGGCGTGGAGCAGGTCGGAGTGGGTCGAGGCGACCCTGCCGGTCTGGTCCAAGCTCTGCGATCCCATCGCCGCCCGCGCGGTCGAAGCTATGAGCGGACTGATCAGCGGCGATCCGGCGGAACTGGCGGCAGATCTGCCATCGGAGATGCAGGCCCTGCTGGGCGGGCTCGGCGGACCCGGCGGCCTTGGCGGAATGATGCGCCAGATCGGCGGCATGATGGTGGGCGGCCAGACGGGCGCGGCCGTCGGCGCGCTAGCAGAGGAAGTCGTCAGCTCGACCGATGTCGGCTTGCCCCTCGGGCCAGCGGGAACCGCGGCCTTGCTCCCGGCAGGCGTCGCGGCCTTCGGCGCCGGCCTGTCGGTGGATCTAGACGAGATACGGCTTTTCCTCGCGCTGCGGGAGGCGGCCCATCATCGCCTCTTCGGGCATGTGCCCTGGCTGCGATCCAGGCTCCTCGGCGCGGTCGAGGACTATGCCCGCGGCATCAAGGTCGACACCTCGGCGCTGCGCGACGCTATGCCGCAGATCGACCCCTCAAATCCGGAGGCCATCAACGAGGTGCTGTCTGGTGCCGCGCTGTTCCAGCCGGAGGACACGCCGGAGCAGAAGGCTGCTCTCGTCCGGCTTGAGACTGTGCTCGCCCTGGTCGAAGGCTGGGTTTCCACCGTCGTCGCGGCGGCTGCCGGCGACCGCCTGCCCCAGGCCGCTGCACTCGCTGAGGCGATCAGGCGGCGCAGGGCTACTGGCGGGCCGGCTGAGCGAACCTTCGCGACGCTGGTGGGCCTGGAACTGCGCCCCCGGCGGCTGCGCGAGGCAGCCGCGATCTGGCAGGGCCTGACATCCGAGCGAGGGGTGGTCGGGCGGGACAACGTCTGGGCTCACCCCGACCTGCTGCCAACCGCGGACGACTTCGATGACCCCGAAGGCTTCCTGCGCGGCAGGCCTGAGCTTGATATTTCGGACCTGGGCGATCCGTCGAGCGGCCAAGGCGACCAGAGCGACCCGGGTGACCCGGCCGCCGGACCTGACGACGAGACCGGCCCGCAGGAGCCGCTGGCATAGCCAGCGACAATCTCTGTCCACAGGAAGTGGACGCTGTTGTGGCAGTTCAGGTAGCCATCAGACGTTAACGGTCGGCCGAATCCACAGCAGTGCGCACAGCTATCCACAGCGACACGCCGCGCGTTCCCCACGATCCGCACACTGCCCTCCACAGGGCGGCCTTGACCAGCCGGCCCGCTGAGCCTAACTTCGCAGCCCAGAGATTGCCGGGACCGGGACCCGCCCGCTGCTTCTGGGGAAGGGGGGCGAGCGGCCCGGTCCCGGGATCTTGTCGGCCGCCCGCGCCGCCAGCGCATGAGCGAACTGTCAGTCCGCTGTGGCACTCTCCCGCTGTGAAGCCAGCATTGAGACCAGGGCTGCTGCCACTATGGCGGGACAACGACACTGTGCAGATCGGCATCGACCCGCGGCGTGCAGTGGCGATCTCCGGCATGAGCGGCGCAGCCGAGGTGATCCGGTTGCTGGACGGCAGCCGGGACCGGGACCGGCTCATCGCCGAGGCCGCCAGGTGCGGAGTGCCGACTGCCGTCACCGAGCGCATCATCGGGCTTCTGGCGGCAGCTGGCGCAATCGTTGACTTCCCGTCCGAGATCCTGCGCTCGATGCCGCCGGAGCTGCGCCGGCAGCTGATGCCGGTGCTCACGACGGCATCGCTGTCGGCGCAGGACGGTGACGGTGGCGCCGGCATCCTCGCCCGGCGGTCGTCGTGCACGGTCGGAGTTCGCGGCCACGGTCCGGTTGCCGAGCTCGTTGCCGACCTGCTGACCCGCTCCGGGCTGGCGGCTGCCGGGCCAGCCAGCGGCGCGCAGCGAGCCAGCCCGGCTGACTTACTCCTACTCGTCGGCCGCCCGTCGCTTGACGAGGCAACCGAACTGCTGCGTAGCCGCCAGCCGTATCTGGCGGTCTACGCCGACGAGGCCATCGGCGTCGTCGGCCCGCTCGTGCGGCCTGGCGTCTCCGCCTGTTTGCGCTGTATAGATCTGGCTAAGGCACAGAACGATCCTGCCTGGCCGCTCATTCTCGCTCAGCTGGCCGACCGCAGCGCCGACCCGTCCGGCTGCGATGCGGTCCTGGCCACATCAGTCGCCGCCCAGGCAGCCGCGCAGGCGCTCGCCTTCGCAGACCGCTCGCAGCTGCCGCACGCGGCGGTCAACGCAACGCTCGAGCTCGTCCTGCCGTCCTGGCAATGGCGACGCCGAAGCTGGCTGCCTCACCCCGCGTGCATCTGCGGCAGTCCCGTTGCTAGCTAGTTTCGGGCTCCTAGTTTCGGGCCCAGCTAGTCTCGGGCCGGTCAGCCGCGGGTCCCGCCGGGCGAGCCCAGTTTCCGAGCACCGGCGACGACGGCCACCAGTCCGGCCAACGCTATGAGCGGCCCGAGAGCCGCCCACAGTGAATTGCCGGACATGACGCTGCCGCCCAGGACGCCGAACCCCTGCAATGCAAATGTGATTCCGGCCACGATCGCGACAACCCCCACGGCGACAAGCACCCGGTAAATCATGACTGTGCGCCTCCTGGCGGCCGTTGACGTGCCCTGCTGACGTATCCACGCCGTTAACGGCCCGCTGGCACGCCCGGTTCAGCCGCGCGCTACCCAATGCCGGGCAGCACTTAGGTAGAAGCGCTGCCTGGCTTAGCCGACAATAGAGATCATGAGCGATCTGCCGCAGCGCGCTGTGATCAGGACGGCCAAGCTGGCCTCGCTGCCGGTGGGAGTGGCCGGCCGGGCTGCGCTCGGGCTCGGCAAGCGGATAGGCGGCCGGCCCGCCGAGATTGTCGCGCAAGAATTGCAGCAGCGGACTGCAGAGCAGATCTTCCGCGTGCTTGGCGAGTTGAAAGGCGGAGCACTCAAGCTAGGGCAGGCACTGTCGATCTTCGAGGCTGCGCTGCCACCGGAGATCGCCGGCCCGTATCGCACCACTCTGACCAGGCTGCAGGAGTCGGCGCCGCCACTGCCGGCTGCTGCGGTGCACAAGGTGCTGGCATCCGACCTGGGCACCGACTGGCGCGCTCACTTCGCTGAGTTCAGCGACGAGCCAGCTGCGGCTGCGTCGATCGGCCAGGTGCACCGAGCGGTCTGGCATGACGGCCGCCAAGTGGCCGTTAAGATCCAGTACCCGGGCGCGGGGCGCGCGCTCAGCAACGACTTCACCCAGCTCAGCCGGGTTGGCAGACTGTTCGGCGTGCTGATGCCAGGACTGGACGTTAAGCCGATGCTGGAGGAACTGCGCGCAAGGGTCGTTGAGGAACTCGACTACCGGCTTGAGGGCGAATCGCAGCAGGCGTTCGCCGATGCCTTCGCCGGGGACGCGGACATCGCGATTCCGCAGGTCCTCCTGGCCACCGATCACGTGCTGGTCAGCGAATGGATGGATGGCACCCCGCTAGCGCAAGTCATCGCTTCGGGCACCAGGGAACAACGCGACGCGGCCGGCATCCTGCTGGTCAGGTTCTTGTTCTCGGGGCCAGCCAGAGCCGGTCTCCTGCACGCGGACCCGCACCCGGGCAATTTCCGGCTGCTACCAGACGGGCGCCTGGGCGTGCTCGACTTCGGGGCCGTCGATAGGCTTCCCGGCGGGTTGCCGCTGATCTTCGGCCGGCTGCTCTGGCTCATGCACAACGACGGCGAGATCGAGCAAGTTGAGCAGGACCTGCGCGAGCACGGCTTCCTGCGACCCGGCATGACGATCGATCTCGATGAGCTGCGCGCGTTTCTTGCGCCGCTAGCCGAGCCGTCGCACGGCGACACGTTCGCCTTCAGCCGGGAGTGGATGCGGGGCGAGGCCGCCCGCATGACAGACATCCGCGCAGCCAGCGTGGCCAGAAGGCTCAACTTGCCGCCTTCATACGTGCTGATTCACCGGGTCTCAACCGCCGGCATCGGGGTGCTGTGCCAACTGGAGTGCACCGGCGCGTTCCGGGCCGAGGTACTCCGCTGGGTGCCGGGTTACGGGCCAAACGCCGACCAGGTACTGAATGGTAGCGGCATCGCCCCGGCGGCGAGCGTCCCAGAAGCCAAGGGGGCCGTGGATGCCATCGGGGCCCGGGAAGCCTGTTA
>DASXIA010000330.1:0-25115 GCA_036488155.1 Streptosporangiaceae bacterium
AGCAGGTCGCCTGAAGAGATATGCGCGGCTCCCGTCTGCACTGTCACCCACCTGCTGTGCGTGCCCTTCCCGGCGCCCGGTGGCGACAGCATGATCACCCGGACCATGACGACTTCACCACCTCCAGCCCCGCCACAGGCCCTGCCTGCACAGTATCTCCTGTCCGATCTCCGGCGACGTGGCTGCCCGCCGCCAGAATGCGGACGATATCACCGCACAGATCGGCTTGACCGGGCACCGTCACGGTCGCGGTCGGGCATGGTCGGCGTTTCCGCGGGAACGCCCGCCTGCTGGCCGGGCAGAATGTCAGCACCGTCGGTCCACGATCAAACATATGATCGAGTCACCCGGCTTTGCCATCGACATTCCGCGCACCGGACATGCTGGCGCTACGGTGCTGGAGTGAACATGCCGCGAGGGACACTAGCCGGGCACCTTGCGGCCATTGGCTTCGCCGACACTGCCCGCGCCGAGGCGTTGCTCACTGAGCTCGGGCTGGCGATTGGCACTGCCGGCGGCGACGAGACCACGGGCCTGGCTGGCAGCACGGAGGACGGGCCGGACGGGCCGCTGCTCCGCGCGCTGTCGGGCGCGGCAGACCCCGATTTGGCGCTCGCGGCTCTGACCCGGATGGCGCCGGGTAGCGACCTGCGTCAGGCCCTGCGCGATGACTCCGAGCTCCGGGACCGGCTCGTCAGCGTCCTCGGCGCCAGCGCGGCGCTCGGTGATCACCTCAGCAGGCATCCGGCTGACTGGCGGCTGCTAACCGGAAAGTGCCCGTTCCCGGTAGAAAACGCCGCGGCTGAGCTGACCGAGGAGCTGCTGGCGGCCGTCGGCGCGCCGGCCGGGCCGGAGCCAGTCGCCGGGACGTCACTGCCGGAGGGCGGCGATCCGGCCACCGCGCTCCGGATCGCTTACCGGCGCAGGCTGCTGCAACTCGCGGCACTTGACCTGACCGGGGCGAGATCGCTGGACGAGGTCATGGCAGGGCTGTCCGACCTCACCACTGCCGCGCTTGCGGCTGCACTGGCGATCGCGCGCGCTGAGCTGACGCCTGGGCAGCCGCCGGCCAGGCTCGCGGTCATCGCGATGGGCAAATGCGGTGCGCGGGAGCTGAACTATGCCAGCGACGTGGATGTAATCTTCGTGGCTGGCCCGCCCGTCGGCCGGGGCGGCACCGCAGAGGATAGCGACATCGCTGCGTTGCGTACCGCCACCGCGCTGGCGAGCGCCATGATCCGGGTGTGCTCGCAGTCCACGCCGGAGGGTGCGCTTTTCCCGGTGGACCCGAACCTGCGGCCCGAGGGCAGGGACGGTCCGCTAGTCCGTACTGTCGCCAGCCACCATGCCTACTACGAGCGGTGGGCCAAGACCTGGGAGTTCCAGGCCCTGCTCAAGGCCAGGTTCGTAGCGGGGGACTCCGCGCTTGGCGCCGAGTACCTGGCCACGGTCACGCCGATGGTGTGGCAAGCCGCTCAGCGCGAGGATTTCGTCACCGACGTGCAGGCAATGCGGCGCCGGGTTGTGGAGAGCCTGCCGGCGAACGTGGCCGGACGGGAACTCAAGCTCGGCCCGGGCGGACTGCGCGACATCGAGTTTGCGGTCCAGCTACTCCAGCTGGTGCACGGCCGGGGCGATGAGACGCTCCGCGAGGCCGGCACGCTGCCCGCGCTCGCGGCGCTTGCGGCGGGGGGATATGTAGGCCGGGCCGACGCCGCGGCGATGGGGTCCGCCTACCGGTTCCTCCGCGGCGTCGAGCACTTGCTGCAGCTGCGTCAGCTGCGGCGCACTCATCTGCTGCCGGAGGACCCGGTAGTCCTGCGGGAGATCGGCCGGGCGCTGCGCGGGATGCGGCTCACCCCGGCTGACGGCGAGAACTCGGGGGACGGCGCGGGCGCCGAGCTGGCCGCAGAAGCGCTGGCTTCCGCGTCAGGCGACCCGGCGGACGAGCTCATTGCCGAGTGGCGGCTGCACGCGGCCCAGGCACGGCAGTTGCACGAGAAGCTGTTCTACCGCCCGCTGCTCGACGCTGTCGCGCGGCTACCCGGCGAGGCAACTCGCCTTCGGCCGGAAGCAGCGCGGGACATGCTCGAGGCGCTGGGCTACGCCGACCCTGCGGGGGCGCTGCGGCATATCGAGGCGCTCACCGCCGGAATGTCGAGGACGGCCGCGATGCAGCGGACGCTGCTGCCGGTGCTGCTTGGCTGGCTCGCTGAGGCGCCCGAGCCCGATGCCGGGCTGCTGGCTTTCCGGCAGGTCAGCGAGGCGCTCGGCAGGTCACCGTGGTACCTGCGGCTGTTGCGGGACAACGCGGTGGTGGCGCAGCGGATGGCCCGGCTGCTGGCATCCAGCCGGTACGCGACCGGGCTGCTGCTGCGTGCGCCGGACGCGGTGGCGATGCTCGGCGATGACGCGCAGCTAGTGCGCCGCCCGGCCGGGGAACTGCTCGCCGAGGCGTCCGCGGCGGTCAGCCGGCACGATTCCGCGGAGACAGCGGCCCGCGCGGTTCTCGCGATCCGTCGCCGGGAGCTGCTGCGAGCCGCGGCTGCTGACCTCCTCGGGCTGGCCGGGGTCGAGGACACTGGCGAGGCGCTGACCGCGGTCGCCCAGGTAAGCATTGCGGCGGTCCTCCAGGCCGCGGTAGTGCAGGCGCAGCGCGCCAGCGGGCCACTGCCGACGCGGCTCGCCGTGATCGCGATGGGCCGGTTCGGCGGGCATGAGATGGGCTTTGCCAGTGACGCGGACGTGCTGTTCGTGCATGATCCGCTGCCCGGCGCCTCCGATGAAGCCGCCTCCAGGGCCGCGCACGCTGCGGCCGAGAAGCTCCGAACGCTGCTCAGCAAGCCCGGCCCGGATCCTGCCCTACAGGTGGACGCGGGTCTGCGCCCGGAGGGGCGCCAGGGGCCGCTGGTTCGCACGCTCGCGTCGTTCCGGGCCTATTACCGGCGCTGGTCGCTCCCGTGGGAGGCGCAGGCCCTGCTACGGGCCGAGTTCGTGGCCGGCGAGCCGGGCGTAGGCGCTGCCTTCATTGCGATGGCGGACGAGATCCGCTACCCGGAGGGCGGCATCGATCAGGCCGGCATCCGGGAGATTCGCCGGATCAAGGCGCGGATGGAGGCTGAGCGGATGCCGCGCGGCGTCGAGCCCGCGCTGCACCTGAAGCTCGGGCCCGGTGGCCTGTCGGACGTCGAGTGGGTCGCCCAGCTGCTGCAGTTGCAGCATGCCATGGCGGTGCCCGGACTGCGCACCACCCGGACGCATGCCGCGCTGGCCGCGGCAAGCTCGGCTGGGCTCATCTCAGCCGCCGACGCGGCCACGCTCACCGCATCCTGGCTGCTGGCAAGCCGGATCAGGGACGCAGTCATGCTCGTGCGTGGCCGGCCGTCCGATACGCTGCCGTCGCTGCCGGCCGATCTGGCGGTGATCGCCCAGGTACTGGGCTACCCGCCCGGCGGCGCGCAGGCCCTTGTCGAGGACTGGCGCCGGTCCGCCCGGCAGGCCAGGGCAGTGATGCAACGACTTTTCTACGGGTGACGCGCGATTGCGCTTCGCGGCCGCATGGATGGAGTAGCCACCAGGAGCGTACCTGTGCCGCGATTTCGTAATGAGAGTCCTAAATTTTACCTTTCACCTCGAGCTCAGTGCCGGGGCATTCCTGCGCTGCTGTCATAGTGGGTCGGTGCATACGGGGGTCGGCCTCACGGGGGTGCCTGGGTCCGGTCCCAGCGAGACGGTCGAGGTGACGCGCGGCCCGGCGCGGGCGCGATTGCGGTGGGCTGTGTGGCTGGAGGCCCTTGGGGTTGTGCTGTCTCCGGCCGTCGCCGCGCTTGTGCTGCGGCTTCGGCTGATGGCACCGAGCGCGCTGCCCGATCCGGCCATACATACTGCCTACATCATTGACCCGCGGCAGGTGTTTGCCCGCTACGCGGCTTTCTATGCCCACACTGGGCGGCTGCGCGAGGCCGCCCGGGTCGGTTTCCTGGTGCCGGCCCGGCTGGCATATCTGGCCTTCGGCGCGGTGCCTGGCTTCTTTGTCACCCGGTATGTGTTCGCGCTCGTCGCTGTGGGTCCCGTCTACTTGCTGCTGCGCCGCCTCTACGGTCGGCCCGCCGGGGTCGTGGGCATCTTGGCGGTGCTTTCCTCACCGGTGATAGTGACCGCCTGGGGCACCGACTATCCGGACTCTGCACTTGTCGCGTACGCCGCCGGATGGCTGGCGTGCCTGGCGATGCCGTGCGGGCCTCGCTCGCGCCGCCTGTGGCTGGCTGCTGCTGGGGTGCTGATGACGCTGGCAGTGTGGTCAGATGGGTTCGCCGTGCTGCTCGCGGGCGGCACGCTGATCGGTTATCTGGGCGTGCGGCTGGCGAGAGACCGGGCACGGTTGCTCGGTGACCTGGCACTGCTCGCGGGGGTAGGTATCGCGGTCACCGCGCTTCTGGTGTGGGCGTCCGCAGCGGTGATCGGCCACGCCAACTTCATCGCCATTACCTGGCAGGCCTACCGCTTCCTGTCGCAGCCGGGCCAGACGCGGATCTGGCACTCGGCGAATTGGCGGTGGGTGCTGTATGTGCCCTACCTGCTGGTTCCGCTGGCCGTACTGGGCGCCTTCACGGTCGCGATTGCTCGCCGCGGTCGCGTGGTGCCAACGCCGGTGCTAGTGGTTGGCGCAGCGGCGGCCGGCCAGCTGGCGATTTACGCCTGGATGCAGTTCGCCGGGAGCGTCCAGTCCCTCGAGTATTACTTCTCATCCTCCGCGTTGTGGGCGGCGGTCTGCCTGGTACTGGCGATCACCGTCGCAGAGCTGGCCAAGCCGCTGTCCGGCCGCCCGCTCGCTCGCTGGCTGCCTGCCGCAGTGCTGCTCGCCGTACCACTTGGCTATGAGGCGGACCCGCATGTCCCACCGTTCGGGTTGGCGCCGCTCGGAGTCATCCTGGCGGTAGCCACGATCGTCATTGCGGCGGCCGCACGCGGCTGTGCCAGATTCCGTAGCAAGTCGATTAAGGCAGCGGCGACCGGACTGTCGCTCGTTGCGCTCGCCGGCGCCACGCTAGTGCTCACGGTCGCGCCGATCCCGTATCACCAGCAGTTGCCCGGTACTGTCCGTCCCCAGGTCGAGCCCGCCCCGCCCTATGCCTCGGCGCTCGGCGGCAACGGGTCTATTTACATCGATCAATACCGGATAGCCGCCGAGCTACCGTCTTTTGTCGGCCAGCCTGCCTACACCGGCGAGCAACTCTTGATGTGGTGGCCCAGATTCGATAAGAACGCCTATCTTCAGGATGCCGCGGTTTCCGCGCGTGGCCATGTCAATTCGCTGCGCAGCCAGCCGCCTAACTTCCCCAGAGGTGATCAGGCGCAGCTCAGCCGACGGCGCCCGGCCGAACTGCTGCTGTTCGACAGCTCCGCGGCATCCTTTCCGGCGGCGCTGAGTAAGTTGGCAGCCTACCGGCCGGTCCTCATGCGTTCCGCGGAATTTGCCTCCGGTCCTGTCGTGCTACACGCCTGGCTCATCCGGCTCGGTGTCTACTATCAACAACCGAAGCATGTCGGCTAATCAGCTGGCCCTCCGGACCGGACGGCCAGGGCAGTGATGCAGGCAGATTCAGAACCGCAGACGGCGAAGATCGTCGCTGCCGCGTCGGCGCTGCTGGGCCGGCCGCTTACCGAGCCCGTTGAACTGAGTGAGGGTCGCGAGGGGGCGGCTGTGCTGCGCTGCCGCGATGCGGCGGCAGGGGACTCCCGTGTCGGGGAGTCTGCCAGTGAGGATGCTGTCGGCGGTGGCACCAGGGCCGGCGGCACGGTCGTAGTGAAGACGTACCCGCAGACGGCTGAGGGTGTCAGTTGTTTCGCCGCCGAGGCGGCCGGGCTCGACGTCGCCGGCAGCAGCGCTCTGGCGCCCGCCCTTCTGGCCGCTGACCCTGGCCTGCAGCTGGTCGTCATGTCCGATCTCGGTGGCGGCCGCAGCCTGGCAGACGTACTGCTGACCGGCTCGTCACCGGAGGCGAGAACGGCCCTTCTTGACTGGGCCGATGCCTGTGGCCGGCTGTCGGCCGTGACGAACGCCCACCGGTCCGAATTCGACAGACTGACCGCACGGTACCTTGCCGGTCGGCCAGACGAACGACATCTGGCTGGCCTGCCCGGCCGGGTTCTCGCCGCTGCGGAGAACGCCGCCAAAATGGGCGTTCCCGCGCCGGACGGGCTGGCTGGTGAACTCGCCGAGGTAGCCGCCGCTGCGGCGGCAGACCAGTACGCGGTCTTCTCGCCGGGCGACATCTGCCCGGACAACAATCTGCTGACGACCGCTGGTGTCCGGTTCATCGATTTCGAGGAGGCCGGGTTCCACCCGGCCTTCCTCGATGCCGCCTACATCACGATGCCGTTCAGCACCTGCTGGTGCGTCTTCCGTTTCCCGCCCGGACTGAGCGCTGAGGCCGAAGCTGCCTACCGTGAGCAGGTCAGTTCGGTATGGCCTGAGCTGGCCGATGACGCGGTCTGGCAGCCGGGGATGCGGCGCGCCCTGGCCGCCTGGACGATGTCGGCCACGTCATGGCTGCTGCGCCGGTCGCTCGCGGCCGATGTGCCGATGAACTCCGAGCAGCCGTCGCCGCGCACCCGCCAGCTCATGCGGTACCGGTGGCAGTCGCTGCTAGCCGAGCTAGAGCCTGGCGGAGACCTGCCAGCGATCGCGGCGCTGGTCAGGTCCCTGCTGGCGGCGACCGCTGGCTGGCACGCGCCGGAGCTACCGCTCTACCCTGCCTTTTGATGACCTTCCTGGTAGGCAGCCATCAGCGCATCCCGCTGGCCGGCGGGTAGCCACTTGACTGCCTCTCGCATGGTGACGCCCGACGCCCGGTGCGCCCGTGGCGCCAGCCAGTCGGCCACCAGGCCGGGCTGGCGCTTGCCGGTCTCGCGCAGCACCCAGCCGATCGCTTTGCGGATGAAGAACTCTCGCTCTTCCAGCATGGCGTCGGCGTAACCGGCGAAGCGCTCGAAGTTCGCGGGGTCACCGCGCCGGAGCGGTACCAGCATTGCCAGCAACGCGGACCTGCGGATCCAGAAGTTATCGTCGGTGGCCCACTGGTCAAGGGTGAGGTGTAGCCGGTCGCCAAATCGCTCGACGAGGTTTCCCATCACGTCAGCGGCGAGGCCGTCGACCAGCGCCCAGGTGCCAGCGGTGCGAAGCATCCGCTCGACCAGCGCCGCGTCCTCGGCATGCAGCAGGGCCCGCCGGTCGGTGAGCAGCAGTACGGAAGAGAGCCGGCACTCGAAGGTAGGCCCGTCCCAGAGGGCTGCGGCAACCTCGGTGAGGCGCTTGCGCGTCAATTGCGGGTGAGCGCGCCGCCAGGCTGTCACGATCGCGCGTGCCTGCGGGACCGTGGTGCCGGCGAACTCGAGCTTGCTCTTGAGGTAGTTCTGCTCGCTGGCGGCGCGCTGCGGCGAGCCGGCTGCGCGCAGTTGCTGCTCGATCAGCGCGGCGTCAGGGTCGGGGCTGACGGTCACCCGGCCAGCTTGCCCGGCTTGAGCCAGCCGGGCAAGCTGGCCCCGTCAGCCGTTAGCCAAGGTAAAGGACGTTCGTGGGGACGCGCTTGGCGCCGCAGCCATGATGACCTGGCAGGCCCATGCCATCAGTCGACTCGGTGTCCTTTACGCACTCGATCGGGTCTGGGTTGGGGTTGCTGTGTCGCAACCGGAAGGAGTAGGAGAACGTCCGGAAGAATTCGCCAGAGTTGACCTTCGTGGCTTTGGAGGCCGTCGCGCGCTTGTCCAGCGGAGCGAACTTGGGAAAGCGCGGATAGCCGACGGCCAAGTACTCGTACCAGTGCTTGCCGATCTCGTGCCTAAGGGCCGACTTGGGCAGCACCACGTAGAGGCGGAATGAGAACTTGATTGTGCTCCCGCTCTTATGTGCGCGGACATGTGCAATGCGGCCGCCTTCGGTCACGTAGACCGATGCGGGACCCGAGGTGGCCGTGTCCGCTCCGGATACGGCCACCTTGTACTGTGTCGCGAGCGATGGCGTGACGTTAAACGAATAACTGGCGACACCGCTAACCGGAGTCAGCGTGACCGGCGTCCCGACCTGGGTGAATTTTCTGGCGCCGAACGGCTTGGCAAGCAGCGTGGCAGAGTCGGTCGTGGCTGTGGTCGTCACGGTGCCGCTGACGACGCCCGTGTTCGCGCTGTTCGCGGTGTCTTTGTAGATGACGATCGCGAACCCGTCGAACTTGCCGTGATCCTTGGCCGGAAGGCGTGGGTAGTTCGGTGAGGTGGCGTTGATCGTGATGATGCTGCTGGCGGCCGTGCTTGCGGTCGCCGCCGGGATCGCCGGCACTCCCGCGACGAGGCCCCCGGCCACCGCCACCGGCGTGATCCATCGCCAGATCCTTGACATACGCAGCTACTTTCTGCCCGCTGGACGGGCCCCCTCGAACCAGTTGTCGGATCAAAGTGTGACAGTCCCGTCAGTACCCGAGCAAGAACAAACGGAGTCGCGCATATTGGTCACCGCTCACGTCAGGCGGCGGCGCGTTCACCGGCGGGTCGGCGGCGGAGGTCGGGTCGCTGGATGGCCGGGGGCCGGTAGGCCATGTCGAGGGCGCCGACATTGGTGCCGGGCGGGACGATCTCGTCGATCCGGTCCAGGACCTCGTCGCTGAGCGTAACGTCAATTCCGGCGAGCAAATCGTCGAGGTGCTCCATCGTGCGGGGGCCGATAAGCGCGCTAGTCACGCCGGGATGAGCGATCGCGAACGCCATCGCGAGGTGCGTCATCCGCAGCCCCGCCTTCTCGGCGAGCGGAATGATTTGCTCGACGACGTCGATTCGCTGCTCGTCGGTGATGTGCCTGAACATGGCGGCGCGGCGCAGGTCGGTCTGCTGGCCCTTGCGGATGCGACCGGTGAGCATTCCCTGCGCGAGTGGACTCCACACCACAGCGCCCATTCCGTAGCGCTGGGCGACGGGCAGGACCTCGGCTTCGATCCCGCGATCGAGGATCGAGTAGGCCGGCTGTTCGGTGCGGAACCGTTCCAGGCCGCGCCGCTCGGCCGCCCACTGGGCCTCGACGATGTCGGAGGCGGGCATCGCGGAGGACCCGATGACGCGGACCTTGCCCGCGTGGATCAGGTCCGAGAGCGCGGACAGCGTCTCCTGGATATCGGTGTCGGGATCTGGCCGGTGGATCTGGTAGAGGTCGATGTGATCGGTCTGCAGGCGGCGCAGCGAGTTCTCGACCTCTGTCAGGATCCAGCGCCGTGAGTTGCCCCGCTGGTTGGGATCGTCACCCATCGGCAGGTGGAGCTTGGTGGCCAGGACGACCTCGTCGCGGCGCCCCTTGAGCGCCTTGCCGACGATCTCCTCGGACTCGCCGCGGGAGTAGGCGTCGGCGGTGTCGATGAAGTTGATCCCGGCGTCCAGCGCCTTGTGGATGATGCGGATCGAGTCGTCGTGGTCGGGGTTCCCAACGGCCCCGAACATCATCGCGCCGAGCGCATAGGGACTGACCTTAATGCCGGTCCGGCCGAGAGTGCGATAGTGCATCTGGTTACTCCTCGTGCGTAGGTTCGGCGTGCGCTCACGCAGTGCTGTACCGTGGCGAGAAGCGGAACGCCCTTCCGGAACTATACGGAATAGCGTTCCGGTTATGCAAACAGGGAGTGCTCGGCTAGGACCATGCGGATGACATCTCGGGCACGATCAGCTTCGGCGCCATAGTCAGGGCGGACGCGAGCGAGCGTGATGAGGGCTTTCCAGAGTGCCCAGCCGCGGCCGCGGGCCGTCCCAGGGTGCCGCGAGCGCGGCCTCCCAGACGTCAATGGCCAGTTGGGCGTCGATCTCGTCAGACAGGATGGCGATCGATTGGCGCGTCTGGCTGTCCCAGTGCGTCAAGGGCACCCCGAAGAAGCAGGTCTCGTACCCGGCTAGCGGTCCTCCCGTGATGTCAATCTGGTACAGGGCGGCGAGGAACCCGGCGAGGTCAGCGGCGAACTGCGGCAGGTCGGACAGACATCGATTCGCCGAGCCGGAAGGTGACGTTGTCGTGCCCGTTAACCTCGACGGGATTGACCGGGAGACTGGCCCACTGCGGGAACTGGGCGGCGACCAACCGCGAAGCCAGCCCCGAGGTGATGGCTGATCGTTCCACAGCTGGCATTGTGCACAAGGTCAGTCACGCCGGTGCGCTTAGTGACGATGAACAGTGCATGATGACCTCCGCCATATCGTGCCGGCGACACCTGGTAATGCCACCCGAGGGTCAGTAGCGCCATGGCCGTAAGCATCACGCCGACCGGCAGCTATGCCGGCCTGATCGCTTGCAGCTTCCGGCATGCACGCATCGTGTACGCGGGTGCCGGCGCGACGCTGGATCTGCCCGACCGCAGCTCGCTTTACCTGACGGAGTTTGGCGTAGTCGTCCAGACGCCGGACCGATCGCCCAACAAGTTCATCCCGTGGGCGTCGATCTTCGAGATTGAGGAATGCGACCGGCCCGGACTTGAGATTGACGACGGGCAGATGCACGACTAGCCCAAATCTCGGCGGCTCTTATGTAACTCGCTGCGCGGCGCGGTCAGCGGCGCAAGCCGAGCTCGATGGCGTCGATTATCCGGGGCCGCAGCTGTGGCAGCGTGATGATCGCATCGACCGAACCGATCTCGACGGCGCGCTGGATGGAGTGGATCCGATCGAACTCCGCGGCCACCTCTCCCAGCTTCTCAGCCCGCACCGACTCCCGGACCTCGATGAGCGCCGCGTTCAGCGCGGCGCGCTCGGCACCGCTGGTCTCGGCTGCCTTGGCTTGCAAGTCGGCTACCCGGGAGTCGGTCGCCGTGCGGTTACTCACTTCGCCGGAGAACACCACGGCCGCCGCCGGCGCACCGCCGAGCACCGACGCGAAGGAGCCTTCCAAGGCCAGCACCGTCATGTTGGGGTTGAGGACCTTGGAGAACACCACGAACGCGCCGCCGTGATAGCGGGAGATCACGCAGAACACGATCGGGCCGTCGAAGTTCACGATCGCCCGGCCGATCTCGGCACCGTACTCCAGCTGCAGCTTGCGCATCGACTCGGGTGAACCGTCGAAGCCGGACAGGTTGGCGAGCACCACAAGCGGCCGGTTGCCGGACGCGGCGTTAATCGCCCGCGCGGTCTTCTTCGACGACTGCGGGAATAGCGTGCCCGCGGTGTAGGTGTCCGGGCCGTCGGCGGGCGGGAACCCGCGTCGCGGCACAGCGCGCGACTCGATGCCGATCAGGCAGACTGGCCAGCCGCCGATGTGCGCGTCCTGAACCACCGAGGTGTCCGCGTCTTCCATCCCGGCCCAGCGCTCGAGTACCGGGTGGTCCTGGTCAGTCAGCGCGCCCATCACTGCGCGGATGTCGAACGGCTTCTTCCGGTCCGAGTTGTGCTCGGCTGAGAAAATCTCCCCGACCGTGGCGAAGTCGCTGCCGGCCACCACGTGCGGGAAATTCGAGACGTCGCGGTCCCTCGGGTCGCTCGTGGTGGCCCGCCGTGGCGCCGTCTCGCCGGGCGTGATGTAAGTGTGGTCATAGTGCGCCATCAGGACGTCGCATGCGGCAGCCAGGCTGGGTGCCCAGTACTGCGCCTCGCCGTTCGGCCCCATGACCCGGTCGTAGCCGCCGATGCCGAAGTTGTCCTCCGCCGAGACGCCGCCAGAGAAGTCCAGTGCCTGCTTGCCGGTCAGCACCATCGCAGACTCCGGCGTCATCACCAGAATTCCTCTGGTGTGCATGAGCATGGTAGCCTCAGCGTTCCAGTACGGCTGGGCGCCGACGTTGATACCGGCGACCACGATGTTGATCTCACCGCCGGCCTGGGTGAACTCGACGATCCGCTTGAGGGCGGCGGCCACCCAGTCCATGTTCTCGGTGCCGGATTCCATCGAGATCCGCGCGCCAGACGACAGCGAGAACCACTCCAGCGGCACGGCCATCCGCTCGGCCAGGTCAATGGCGGCTATGACGCGGGCGCACTCCGGCTCCGACAGCGCGCCCAGCGACTTGGTCGGATCGCCGAGCAGCACCACTCTGGTCACGCCGGCCGGGTGCTTCTTTGTTGGCGTACTGACGACTCCCGCGACAATGGCCGCGCCATTCATCCCCTTCGGGCGGCCTACTGGGACTAGCGCCCCGGCGTCGTTAAGGTCGTGTTCGGTGAAGCGGCCGCCCGGCCCGGCCAGCAGGTCAGCCAGCTGGAAGGGGTAGGCGTTGCCGCGACGGGTCGCGCGCAGCACCTTCTGCTGGTAATCATCCAGCGGCAGTAGCGGCTCGGTCGGCGGCGGCCCAACATCGATCTGCACCCGGCCGCGGGCGTCGTCGCTGACGCGCACGGCCATCTCGGCCGGCTCTGCGGTTGCGCCGCGCAGCCGCGCTACGAACTGGACCTCCTCGACCCCCGAGCCAGACACGCCCGGCCGGATCCGGCGCGCGAGGGGCGCTAGTTCCTCGACGGTGAACTCGCTCGCGGGCCAGACATACATCATGATCCGGTTGCGAGCGAAGCGCCGGTGCTGCGGCCGTTGCGCCTGGACGATGCGGATCGCGTCGAGGCAGCCGGCCAGTACGTTCTCGAGCTCTGGCAGCGCTACCAGCCTGCCGTCCGCCTCACGCAGTGGCGTCAGGTCACGGACCTGACCCATTGCTATCAGGCGCTCGTCGGCCGGGTTGGTCTTCGCCACGGCCTTGAACAGGTAGATCTCCTCGTCCGCCGACGGGAGCCGGGCCAGGTCGAACTCGCGCAGCCGGTCCAGTTGCAGCCGCTCGGCGACCTGCGGGTGCAGGCCGCGGATCAGCCGGTCCTCGGCCAGGCGTCCGCCGTCAGGGCGGAATGTGAAGTGCTGCTGCATGGCCGTGCCGCCGGTGCCGACGACCGTGACGGTGATCCGTGTGATCTGTGCCATCGCGGCGGACAGCGGAGATTCCGTCAGCAGGTCCCTGATCCGTGCTGCAAGGGCGTCGGCGTCGGGCTGCTCCGCCCAGGTGACGTACAGGTCAGCGACCAGGCCGCCCGCCGGTGCCTGCCGAGCAAGTTCGGCAATGCCGGCTATCGCGCCCGGCAGGCCCGCGTAGCTGGTGGCCGTGGCCGCCAGCGGGGTCGTGGTGCCGGTGCCGCTGTACTCCGCGGTAACGAACCGGCTGCCCGAGACGTCTCGCGCCATGACATCGGCCAGCTTGCGGTTGCTGTAGTAGCGGCGGGTCAGCACTTCGAGCAGCGGCGCGTGGTCAACGCCTCTGCCAATCCGCTGGCCGATCAGCCGTACTAGCGGCTCAGAGCTGGCGACCATGGACTGGATACGCCTGGCGCGGTCCGGCGCGTCGGGGTTGCGGTCGAGGTAGCGGAGGTCGTTGCGTACCGTCGCATACACCCTGGCCCGGCTGCGGCGCAGCAGGGGCTGGGCAAACCAGCGAAATATCACGCCGCGGGCGAGGTCGGATACCGCCGGGAATCGCACCTGCGTCGCCTCGATGAGGTGCTCAAGGGCCAGCCCGGCACGCTCACGCAGCGGCTCGGCCGGCGGTGCGCTTACCAGCCACTGCCGCAGCAACTCGGAGACTATTTCGACGTTGCCTGTCATCCGCTGCTGTGCCAGGAAGATCCGGAAGACCGCCGTCTCAAGCTGCGGGGACCGGTCGAGACTGGTGACGTCGTAATGAGCGAGCATCCGCTTCAGCCTCGCCTGGAAGCCTTCAGTGATGCCGGCCCGCTCGACGTCGAGGGTCTGCAGGTAGCTGTGGAAGTACTCGCGCGGACTGTGCACCGCGCTGCCTGGTTCGACCTCCAAGTCGCTTCCCTGCCTGTTGCGGCTCAGCTCCGAGAGGTCGGCGAATACGGTTAGCAGCTCCGGCTCGCCTGGTAGCGGCTGCCCGCCTAGCTCAGCTCGGGCGGCGAGATAGCCGGCCAGCAGTCGCTTGCGGTCGGCGGCGTCGCCGTCGAAACCGAGCAGCAGGCCGCGCAGGTCTTCCCGGAGTCGCTCGACCTGCTCGGCCGCGGGAGCCTCCGACGTCGAAGTCGGCAGGTCAATCTCGGCGGCTTCGCTGGCTGCGGGGGTGTCCTGCCCAGCGTCTTCAGTGGCAACCGGATCCAACCGCAGCAACGGCGCGCCTGCCTCAACCTGGCTGCCGACCGAAACCAGGCACTCCCGCACCTGGCCGCGGAAGGGTGCTCTGAGCACCGTCTCCATCTTCATGCTCTCTAGCACGAGGACCGGCGCGTTCTCCGCGACCTCGTCCCCGACGCTCAGCGGGGTGGCGACCACAAGGGCGGGCGCGGGCGAGCGGACCACGCCGCCCTCATCGAGGCTGATCCGGTGCGCGACGCTGTCGATCTCGACCAGATGGACGGGCCCGTGAGTGGCGGTGGTCAGCCGGAACCGCCTGCCGTTCACGACGAGTCGGCCGCTGTGCTCGTCAAACCGCTCAACCTCGATGTCGGCCTGGTGCACGGCAGCGCCAGCAGAGACCCCGACCCGGAATCGATCTGGGCCGAGGCGCGCGACGCGTACCCGGTAGCTGGCGCCGCGGAGTTTCAGGTCGAGCGGTCGTCCCGAATCGTGCTGCACCTGAGGACGCCCGCCATGCGCGGTGGCCAGCAGCCGCTGCCGACTGACATCTTCCTCGTCCTGGTAGGCCTCGATGCCGGCGGCGGCTAGCGCGACGGCGGCGTGCTTATGTGCGGCAAGACGGCCCTCAGCCCGGGCGCGGTCTATCCATGCCGTGTCGGCGCTGGCCTCGATCACTTCGGACTGGTCGAGCAGGTCGAGCAGGAAGCTCTTGTTAGCGGCGCCGCCCTCGATGACCACCGTCGTCTCGGCCAGCGCGCGCCGCAGCCGCCCAAGGGCCTGATCGCGGTCGCCGCCGTAGGCGATGATCTTGGCGATCATCGAGTCGAAGTCGGCCGGGATGATGTCGCCTTCGCTGACGCCAGTGTCGACGCGGATGCCGGGGCCAGCGGGCAGCGCCAGCCGGGCAATGCGGCCGGGCGCGGGCGCGAAGTCACGGTCCGGGTCCTCGGCGTTAAGCCGCGCCTCCACGGCGTGTCCGGACTCGACCGGCTTCGGCTCTTCAAGCTTCCCGCCTGCCGCCACGTGCAGCTGGAGCCTGACCAGGTCCACGCCGGTGACCATCTCGGTGATCGGGTGCTCGACCTGGAGACGGGTGTTGACCTCGAGGAAGGCGAACCGCCTCTCGGCCGGGTGGTAGAGGAACTCGACAGTCGCCGCACCGCGATAGCCAACCGTCAGCGCAAGCCGCTCGGCCGACAGCTTTAGTTCCGCTGCCTGCTCTGGTGCCAGGACGGGCGAGGCGGATTCCTCGATGATCTTCTGGTTGCGCCGCTGTACCGAGCAATCCCGGACGCCGAGCGCCCAGGCCGTGCCCTGCCCGTCCGCTATCAGCTGGACCTCGACGTGCCGGGCACCAGTGACGAGCCGCTCCAGGAACACAGTGCCGCTGCCGAATGCGCGCAGCGCCTCCTGCCTGGTCCGCTCGAATGTGTCGGTGAGATCGCCGTCGGAGGTGATGACGCGGATGCCACGCCCGCCGCCACCCGCGGCGGCCTTGAGCATCAGCGGGTAGCCGATGCGGGCGGCCGCAGCGAGCGCGTCGTCGAGGGTCGCGACTTCACCGCGGCTCCACGGCGCAACAGGTACGCCGACCTCCTCGGCGAGGAGCTTCGCCCCAATCTTGTCACCCAGCCTGCGCATCGCCTCTGCATCCGGCCCGATGAACGTAACGCCGATCTTCTGGCATAGCCCGGCGAACGCGGGGTCTTCGGCGACGAAGCCCCAGCCGACCCAGGCAGCGTCGGCGCCGGTCTCGACGAGGGCGCGCTCAAGCACGGCATAGTCCAGGTAGGGGCGGGCCGAGGCGAGTCCGAGGGGATAGGCGAGGTCGGCCTCCCGGACGAACATGGAGGTGCGGTCGGCGCTGGTGTAGAGGGCGACTGTCTCGATCCGCATGCCAGTCTCAGCTGACAGATCCCGGACGGCATGGATCAGCCGCATCGCGGCTTCCCCGCGGTTGACGATGGCGATACGACTGAACAACGGCGAAGCCTCCGGCCACTCACACACAAAAGGCGATGCCCGTAGCCCGAGCGTCGCCTTCACTCACGTCTATCTTGCTCGGTCACGAGCAGGCGGACCAGTGCGGAGCAGGACGCATTCGGAAGCCGCCAGTTGTAGGAACTCCACAAAAAGCCGGCAAGGCTGTGACTCCGGTCACGGCGGTGTATTTGCCCCCACCGGCGGAGATGGATCCTCGACACCCCCCGGTGTGTCCGGAAGGCGCGCCGGGAAGGGTGAGAAGCATGAAGCTCACAGTCATTGGCGGTACCGGACTGATCGGCTCGCAAGTGGTCCAGAAGCTGACGGCCGCCGGACACCAGGCCGTTCCCGCGGCGCCGTCTACCGGCGTCGACCTGATCACGGGGAAGGGCCTGGACCAGGCGCTGGAGGGCGCCGATGTCGTTATCGACCTGGCGAACTCGCCGACATTCGACGAGGCGTCCGTGGACTTCTTCCGCACCTCTATGGGAAACCTGCTGGCCGCGGGGGAACCCGCCGGCGTCCGGCACCAGGTGATCCTCTCGATCGTCGGTGTGGACCAGGTGCCCCAGATGGACTACTACCGGGCCAAAACCCTGCAGGAGGAGTTGCTCCGCCAGGGGCCTGCGCCGTACTCCATCGTGCGCGCCACCCAGTTCTTCGAGTTCATGGACACTGTGGTGTCCGAGACCTCCGACGACACCACGGTCCGCTTGCCCGCCACCCAGGTCCAGCCGATCGCCGCAGCGGATGTTGCCGACGCGGTCGTCGAAGTTTCCATCGGCGCCCCGCTTCAGGGCATCCGGAACATCGCCGGCCCGGACGTCTTCCCTCTCGACGTACTCGGCAGGATCACCCTGGATGCAGAGCACGACAACCGGACCGTCATCACTGACGACCAGGCCGGCATGTTCGCGGCCGTCACCGGTGACGTCCTCACTGCGGGCCCGGAGGCGGACCTTGCACCCACGCACTACCAGGACTGGCTCCAGACAGCCCGGTAGCGCCGCGGCGCACAACCCGTTAACCGGCAGGCGGCCATCCTGGCGCGGTCAGGATTCCTGTGCCGGCAGCAGGGCGGTAAGGATTCGGGTTAGCGCCCTGTCGAAGATGGGCTCCTGAGCTAGCGCATCGTCCTTCTCAGGCGGACCGGCCAGCACCGCGGCAAGATGCGGATGCTGTCCGCCGGCTGCCACCTGGATCAGATAGCTGGCCACCAGTTCCTGCCATTGCGCAGCGTCCTGGCCAGCGCGTTGCTGGTCGGCCTCCATCTGGGCAAACGCCCTGATCGTGCCGCCGAACAGCCCGATCAGCTCAAGTTTGGCGTACCGGCTGAGGGCGGTACCGCTGAGAGCGGCCAGTATGTGCTCCATGTAGACCAGTGCATTAGGTCCAGGCAGGCCGGCGGCAGGCGGAATCTCGAGTAGCCACGGATGCCGGCGGTAACTGGCAAGGACCTGATGGGCTAGCGCTAGCAAGTCGGCGACGGGCTCGCCGGTACCTCGCTCGTCCAGTGCGTACTCGCCTGCCGTTTGATCGGCCATCAATTCCAGCACTTCGCTGCGGGTGTCCACATACCGGTACAGCGAGGCCGGGGCGGCTCCGATGGCCGCAGCCACCGCGCGCATGGTCACCGCGCTCAGGCCGTGAGAGTCGGCCAGCCCAATCGCAGCCCTGGCTATCTCCGCTGCGCTGTGTTCGGGGACCGGGCCGCGCGCTGAGCGAGCCGGGCGCGTCCAGATGCTTCGGCTGGCACCAGCCGTCGACTCTTTCGTCATTGCGAACACTGTACTCAGTGATCTAAGCTGCAGAATAGCGAACATTGATCGCAGTTCTGAAACTAAGCTGAGGAGGCACGGAGTGCAGGCGATCGAAGCCCACGGCCTGACCAAGTCGTTCGGCGCAATCCGGGCGCTTGACAACTTCGATCTGACGGTGCCCGAGGGCACGATATGCGCGCTGCTCGGTCCAAACGGGGCCGGCAAGACGACGGCCATCAGGATTCTCGCCACGCTCACCAGGCCGGATGCCGGGACGGCCAGCGTGGCGGGCCATGACATCTCCCGCCAGGCCGCGCTTGTACGTGGTTGCATCGGCCTGGCGGGCCAGCACGCAGCTGTCGACGACGATCTGACCGGGCTGGAGAACCTCGCCATCCTCGGCCTCATGCACCACTTGGGCAGGCGCGGTGCCTGGCGGCGAGCCGACGAACTGCTCGCCGAGCATGGGCTCGCTGATGCCGCTGACCGCCTGGTCAGGACTTGGTCCGGCGGGATGCGCCGTCGGCTGGACCTTGTGGCCAGTCTGGTTGTCAGGCCGGCAGTGCTGTTCCTCGACGAGCCGACTACTGGCGTGGACCCGCGTAGCCGGGCAGCGATCTGGTCGTCGGTCCGCGCGCTGGCCGCGACCGGCACGACCGTGCTTCTCACGACTCAGTACCTGGACGAGGCAGATCGTCTCGCCGACGATGTCGTGATCATCGAGGCGGGCAGGACCGTCGCCAGCGGCAGTCCTGAGGAGCTGAAAGACACCATCGGCACCAGAGTCGTCGTAGCCGTGGAAGACGCTGCCGACCTTTCAGCCGCCGCGTCGGTCGCATCACGATGGGCGATAAGGCCGCCCGCTATCGAAACTGAGCAGCTGCTGCTGACGGTTCGGATCGCCACCGGGTCGGTCACCTTGCCAGAACTCGTCCGGTATCTGGAGGCCGCAGGTGTGCGGGCGCAGGACGTCAGCTTCCGCCGGCCCACGCTTGACGAGGTCTTCCTCGACCGCACCGGCGACAGCGCACGCAACGAGGCAGAGAAGGAGGCTGTGGCGTGATCGTCACGAGGATCTGGTGGCCGGTGTCTGACGGCCTGTCAGCGGCAGAGCGCGTGCTCACTAAGCTGAGGCACGACCAGACCGCGCTGGCGCTGACAGTTGGCGCGCCCGTAGTCATGGTGCTGGTGTTCGGCTATGTGTTCGGCAGCGCGATCGCGGTGCCCGGCCGGGAGAACTACCGCGCGTTCCTGGTTCCCGGCTTGTTCGTCATGACCGCCGCCAACATCACCCCATCGATGGTCGGCATGGCGCGTGATGCATATCGCGGGGTCGTCGACAGGTTTCGCTCCCTGCCGATCAGCCGGGTAGCGGTGCCCTTCGGTCAGGCGGCGGCGACTGCCGTCTACGGAGCGGTGAGTTTGGTCCTGATGGCGCTGTGCGGCGTCGCCGTTGGCTGGCGCATCAACAACGGCGCCGGCGACGCGCTAGCCGCGGTTGGCCTGCTCGTGGCCTTCCAGGTCGCCATGACCTGGGTAGGCATGTACCTGGGACTGGTGCTCGGCAGAGAAGAAACCGCCGCGCAGGCCTCGATCCTGCTCTTTCCTGTCACCGGCCTGTCCAACGTGTTCGTGCCGACCTCCGGCATGCCCGCCTGGTTGCGCACGATCGCTGACTGGAATCCGGTCAGTGCCGCTGCTGCAGCGACCAGGCAACTGTTCGGCAACCCGACTACCCCGGCGAACGGCGCGTGGCCGTTGGAACACCCGGTTATCGCAGCCCTTGGCTGGACCGCGTTGCTGCTGGTCGTTTTCGTCCCGCTCTGCACGGCCCGCTACGCCCGGGGCCGAGCGGGCTGACGGTTACAAGGGAACGCAGATATTAAGGATGAGTACGCCGAGGCACACGTCGGCGGTTCCTGAGGCTGACGGGCTCGGGCTTGGCGTTGGTGACGGCGTGGGAGCGGACGTTGTAGGCCGTGGTGACGGCGAGCGGGAGGGCGGCACCCGTGCCGATGTGGACCGCTCGGGCTTGGCCGAACCCTGCGGCTGCCGCACGGGCATTTGACTCGGGGAGACGTCCGGCGTGGTGGTGGCCGGCTCAGAGTCGCTCGTGAGGTGGCGGGCGTCCTTGCGCGCCGGGATGTAAGAGTGCGCATGCGCATGCGCGTGCGCGGCAATTGCGGGCAGCGGGCTGACGCGAACCAGAGGCACGACCGGGTGGCCGGGCAGGACGGCGAAGGCCGCTCCGGCCGCCGTCGCGGTGGCTGCCGTGACACCGCAGAAGATCGCCACCCGGCCGGAAATGGCAGCGGCGTGCCATACTGCGGCGGCTGCTATTACGGGGATGATCGCGGCGGTCTGGGATGCCTGCCAGCCGTTGCGACGGGCAGCGCTGACGGCGGCGACCGCGGCGCGCCGGGCCTCTGCGGCGGTGAGAGTGTCGGCTACCCGGACGGCCAGGCCTCCGCCGGTGGGAGTTTCGCGGTACAGACCGCCTGGCAGGCTCCGCCGCCTGCTCTGCCGTCGGTGGGCAGGCCTATGCCGCCGAGGAGGTTCACCAGCCTGGAGGTTTTCGGCTACTCCTGCGGCCAGGCCTCCGGCGGCCGGGATGGCGGCAGCAGCCAGGAGCCCGGCAGGCATGTGAACCCGCTCGATCCTGGTGACCTGCCTGGCAGGCAGGGATAAGGACGCGGCAGCCGCAATGGAAGGCATCCATTCCCTGGGGTCACCAGCAGGCCCGGTGACTGCGACGACCCTCGTCGCTCCCACGTCGACCACGACAGGCAAGCCGCCTGGGCGCCACGCCGATGCTGCTGCGATGACAGACGGTGGCACCTCTGGGACGACGTCAGGCTCCGCGGAACGCAAATGGACGCCGGCGGCGTGGGCCAGGGCCTCGAACGAGGTGAGCCTGTCCCTGAGGTCCTTCCGTTCCTGCTCGGCTCTCGCCGCCCGCCGTCCTGACACTTCGACGCGCTGCGACCTGCGCCGCCACATTGATGCCTACCCCTTACGGTCGACTGGCTGGGTCAACAAAACATTCCTACATCCGTAATGACGGTGTGTAAAGGAACATGTGCAGATTGCATTCGCCGTGCAGTATCGCAATGTGAGGCGACTGAGGGCGTAGCGAAAGCTCACCAACCCGGCTCGGGTGGCAGCCCTGGCTTGCCGGGTTTGAGGGGCAGTTCGATCTCCAGGGTGGTGCCAGCTCCGGGCGGGCTGTCCAGCTGGAGATGGCCGCCGAGGGCTTCGGCACGGTCCCTGAGCCCGGCCAGGCCAGAGCCGTGGCTGAAGTCGGCGCCACCGCGCCCGTTGTCGCGGACGCGTACGTCCAGGACTCCGTTACCTTCGGCAACCTCGATCAAGACGGCGGTGGCGCGCGCGTGCTTGGCGGCGTTGGTCAGTGCCTCGGAGACCGCGTAGTAGGCGGCGATCTCGGCCGGTTGGGGCAGCCGCCGGCCGACCTAGATGTCGAGGTCAACGGGGACGGCGGATCGACGGGCCAGCGTTTTGAAGGCCGGGGGCAGGCCGCGCTCGGCGAGGATGGCGGGGTGCAGGCCGCGGGCGATCTCGCGCAGGTCGTCCAGTAGGCCGTCCATCCCTGCGGCGATGCGGTCGAGCTGCTGTGCTACTCCGCCGGTCCTGGGCGGCAAGCCTGCCTGGGCGGCGCGCAGGTCCAAGGTGAGGGAGACAAGGCGCTGCTGGGCGCCGTCGTGCAGGTTGCGTTCGATGCGGCTGCGGGTGGCATCGGCGGTGGCGACGATTTTCGCGCGCGAGGCGGTCAAGGTCTCGTGGGCTTCCGCGTTGGCGATCGCTGTGCTTGCCAGGTCGGTGAACCCCGCCAGCCTGGTCTCGGTGCCAGCCGGCAGCGGCCCCGCGCGCGAGGCTACGACCATGAGGCCCCACAACCGCCCCTCGACGCGCACCGGCACGCCGACCGCCGCCCGGATGCCCAACTCGCGCCAGCCGCATGCAAAGGTCCCTCGGATGCGGAGCTGCGGAAGCTGGCCGGGCAAGTGCTGACCGGGCAGTGACGGTCTACGTGGAGCCAACTGTGGTTACTCGCGCTGCGGCGGGGTAGCTGAGCGCGGTCGCAGCCCGGGCCGGCTTCGGTGCCTGGGGGGGCGCTGTGCCGGACGCATGTGGGGACGCCCTGGGCTGCGGCCCTAGTCACGAGCACCGTGCGCCCGGCTGGCTACGGCTGGCGGGGCGTCGCGGGCGGCTGGTCCGGAGCCCGCGCGCAAGCGTGGCTAGGAGCCGCGCGACGACTCGGCTGCGATGGCCTTGTAGAACCTGCGATAGGTGATCCGGATGTCCTGGACGAGGCTGAGGGCCACGGCTGTCGTCAGGGTCATTTCCGCGCCGTTGCGCGCGTCGAGGATGACCAGCCCGCCTTGCCCGCCGGCCTCCACTTCTTCCAGTGCGATGGAGTGCGCGATGACGTGCCGGTCATGCAGAACGGCCCTGGCGTCGCGCCAGAGATGGAACACGTCGAACTGAAGCACCGGGACGGCGTCGGCATGTGCGCGGTCCCAGAGCGCCAGGTCTTTCCGGACTGTCTTCTCCGAGATGTCAGTGTCGTCGGGGAGCGGTTTTCCAGCTTCGGTCAGCCGACGACTTCCGAGCAGCCACTCCGCGATTAGCCGCTCCGACATGCCCTGCCCGCGGAGGTGAGCGCATGCCAGCTTCCTCAGCTCGCGCATCGCCCCGCCGGGCCCCTTCACGATCGAGAGGGCACGGTCCTCGCAGGCTTGATCCTGGTGGCCTTCGGTTAAGGCCACCAGGACAGCGACGGCGTACTCCAGCGCCGCGGCGGTCACCACAACCTGACCGATTGCCGCGAGCAGTTCCCGGTCCTCCAATGCCGCGGGCCCTTTTCCTGCGGACTCTGTGCTGACTGCTGGGGCTGGGCCGTGACGCAGCCCCAGGTCAGCCGCTATGCGCAGGTCACACGTCGTAGTACAGCTCGAACTCGTGCGGGTGCGGGCGCAGCCGGATCGCGTCCATCTCGTTGGACCGCTTGTAGTCCAGCCAGGTCTCGATCAGGTCCGGGGTGAACACGCCACCCTCGAGCAGGAACTCGTGGTCGGCTTCCAGGTTGTTGAGCACGGCTTCCAGTGAGCCCGGCACCTGGGGGATGGCCTTCGCCTCGTCCGGCGGCAGCTCGTACAGGTCCTTGTCGACCGGCTCCGGCGGCTCGATCTTGTTCTTGATGCCGTCGACCCCGGCCATCATCATGGCGGCGAACGCCAGGTACGGGTTGGCCGACGGGTCCGGGACGCGGAACTCCAGCCGCTTGGCCTTCGGGTTCGGGCCGGTGATCGGGACCCGGATGCAGGCCGACCGGTTGCGCTGGCTATAGACCAGGTTCACCGGGGCCTCGAAACCGGGGACGAGCCGGTGATAGGAGTTCATCGTCGGGTTGGTGAAGGCCAGCAGCGACGGCGCGTGCTTCAGCAAGCCGCCGACGTAGTAGCGGCCGAGGTCGGACAGGCCGGCATAGCCGACCTCGTCGTAGAACAGGGGAGCGCCGTCCCTCCAGAGGCTCTGGTGGCAGTGCATGCCCGAGCCGTTATCTCCGAACAGCGGCTTCGGCATGAATGTCACTGTCTTGCCAGCCGCCCTGGCGACGCTCTTGACCACGTACTTGTAGAGCATCAGGTTGTCGGCCATGGCCAGCAGCGTGCCGAACTTGATGTCGATCTCGGCCTGGCCGGCGGTACCGACTTCGTGATGCTGCATCTCGACGGTGATGCCGACCTCGATCAGCTTGCGCACCATCTCCGAGCGCAGGTCGGTGTAGTGGTCCATCGGCGGCACCGGGAAGTAGCCGCCCTTGTAAGCGGGCTTGGCGCCGAGGTTGCCGCCTGGCTCATCCCGGCCGGTGTTCCAGGCACCCTCGATCGAGTCGATGTGGTAATAGCCCTGGTTCGGTCCGGTCTCGTAGCGGGCCGAGTCGAAAATGTAGAACTCGGCCTCCGGGCCGAAGTACGCCGTGTCGGCGATGCCGCTGCCGCGCAGGTAGTCCTCCGCCTTGCGGGCGACATTGCGAGGGTCGCGGCTGTACGGCTCCCCGGTCAGCGGGTCGTGCACGAAGAACGTCAGGTTCAGCGTCTTGTGCGTCCGGAACGGGTCAAGCACGGCGGTCGCCGGGTCGGGGAGCAGTAGCATGTCCGACTCGTGGATCTGCTGGAAGCCCCGGATCGACGAGCCGTCGAACATCCGGCCGTCGGTGAACACGCTCTCGTCGAACGACTCAGCAGGCACGGTGAAGTGCTGCAACGTGCCAGGCAGGTCGCAGAAGCGCACGTCGACGAACTGCACCCCCTCGGACTCGATGTACCGCAGGACCTCGTCGCCGCTTGTGAACATCAGCTCTCCTTACGCACCGCGACGGTGAGTGCCACGGCGCAATTAGTGCTGCCTCCCGGTTGCTGCCACCCGGTATCGCGTCGCGCAGCATGCGCTGCGCGGCCATCCAGGCACCGATTAGGAAGTTAACGCTCGTCAGTTTCCTGACGGTGTCCCCCATGTTTCGCCGGTGTTACGCCGGAGGCTGGCGGGTCGTAAGCACCGGTACCCCGTCCTGCCGGCCGCCGTCCGCGAGTGCAGTGCGCCAAACCCCAGTGCGCCAAACCAGTGCGCCAAACCACAGCGCGCTGAACCACAGCGGGCGCTGGCTCCCTGGCCTGGCACAGCGGCTACCGTTGTGCCTGTGACCAACCAGCGGGCGCCTGCCTCAAACCAGCAGACCGCCGACAGTGAATTCTATCCGGGCCGGCAGTTCGGGCTGCCAGAGTCCGGCAGCGGCTCGGTGGCGGGCTGGAGCAGGCGGTTCGGCGCCCTGCTCATCGACTGGATCGTCTGCAGTGTGATCGCGATCGCGTTGTTTTATCACCCGCAGGCCGGTCACGCCGGCAGCGTGCTCACGCAGTCGAGGCTATGGACGCTGGCTGTATTCGGCGTCGAGGACTGGCTGCTGACAGCGCTCACCGGGTTCACCATCGGCAAGCGGCTTCTCGGACTCCGGGTCGTGCGCCTGGACGGGCAGCCGGTCGGGCTGCCGAGAGCGCTCGCCCGAACCCTGCTGCTGATGCTGGTGGTGCCCGCGATGATGATGGATCGCGACCTTCGTGGCCTTCAGGACAAAGCCGCGAGCACCATTGTGATTCGCAGCTAATCGCGCGTTCCCCGTCAGATCATGCGGGGTTATGCCGCTGCGCCTGCCAGTGCAGCTACCGGGTTCGCGGCCGCGGTGGCTTGGGCATCCGGGCTGATCGCGG
>DASXIA010000413.1:0-1865 GCA_036488155.1 Streptosporangiaceae bacterium
GAGCAGATCACCGGCCGAGCGCTCGACCGCGCAGTCATCGTCCTTTACCGGTTGCGCTGGTACCTCGATGACCTCGCCAGTGCGATACGCCACTTCCGAAACCGGCACCGTGACACGGCCGACACCCAACTGTGGTGGGACGGTCTGGCACCCCGGCTGGAGCAATTGCCCCGATGGCTAGATCTTCTGAATCAGCTTTAGGGCACCGTGCCGCGTGGTACCACCCATTGGGTCGGCTGGCCGGTCACCTGAGCGATCAGGTCGTAATCGCTGTCGAAGTGCAAGATGGTGACACGTTCTCGCTCCGCGACTGCAGCAATGACCAGGTCAGGAAAGCCGACTGCCTTGATCTGTCCGCCGCGCCACAGAGCGGCCTGCACTGCCAGGGCCCGGTGCCAGTCCTCGTCGTGAGTGGCCAGCCACTCGTAGCCGGCCTGCCGGTCTGCTCTGACTTCGTCGAACTCATCCGCTGTGCGTGTTGCCCAGCCCAGCTCGAACTCGATAACGCCACAGGTGGCGACCAGCCCGGCTTCGATCAGCGGGCCGAGCACTGAGGCGACGGCCGCGTGACGCAGCCGGGCTAATGCGCTGGTGTCTGCAAGGTGGCTGGCTACTGTTGCCATGCAGCGCGCATCACGTCTTCATTTGCCAGGTCGGGCAGCCCGCCTGAGGTCAGCCGCTGCAGATCACGGCGGCGCGCGGCCAGGGCAATCACCTGGCGGAGTGCCGCGTTGACGGTGTCTTTCTTGGTCTTGGTCTTCAGCACCTGCTGGGCTGCGGCCAGCTGGTCTTCGTCCACGTCGATGAGGGTCTTGGCCATACTCGCCTCCCGTACCACCGCCAGTATATCCCCGATGGATGGTTCAGGATATACGGCTCGACGGCAGGCATTTGGTGAGGCTTGCGGATTCGGAGTTACCGTTCGGCGCGCGGCAGCGAGCGGTCAGTTACATCCTGGCTATCCTGGGGCCCGGAGTCATGAAAAGAGGTCCAGGTGAGCGAGAACGCGGCCAGGCTCGCGGTGCTGATTGATGCGGACAACGCTCAGCCGAGCATCACCGAAGGGCTGCTGGCCGAGGTCGCCAAGTACGGGACCGCGCATGTTAAGCGCGCTTACGGGGACTGGACTGGGACAAGCCTGAAAGGCTGGAAGGACCAGTTGCTCGCGCAGTCGATCCAGCCGGTCCAGCAGTTCGCGTACACAACGGGTAAGAATGCGACCGACTCGGCGATGGTTATCGACGCGATGGACCTGCTGTACTCGGGCCGGTTCGACGGTTTCTGCCTGGTGTCCAGCGACAGCGACTTCACCAGGCTGGCGGCGCGGCTGCGCGAGTCCGGGCTGACCGTGTACGGGTTCGGCGAGCGCAAGACGCCCAAGCCCTTCGTTGCGGCCTGCGACAAGTTCATCTACATCGAGAACCTCCGCGGCGAGGCCGCAGCGGTTGCTGGCTCGACGGATGCGGCTCCCGCTGCCGCGCGGCGTGCCTCGGCCGCGCAGCTCAAGGGTGACGCCGGGCTGGTGAGCCAGTTGCGCGGCGCGGTGGAGGCGGCATCGGACGATGACGGCTGGGCCGCCCTCGGCTACGTCGGGACGCTGATCACCAAGCAGCAGCCGGATTTCGACTCGCGCAGCTACGGGTACGCCAAGCTGAGCGACCTGATGGCGGCGACGACGCTTTTCGAGCTTGAACGCCGCAGCGCGGGCGACGGCAGGCCGGGCGCCATCTACGTCCGCGACAAGCGACGCCGCCAGCTCGGAAAGAAGCCGCAGCCCAGCAAAACTGGCTAGCTCCGGCGGCAAGCTCCTTGAATCTAATCGAGGAAACTTTGAAGCGCGGCGCTTACCAGGTCCGGTGCTCCTC
>DASXIA010000429.1:0-5335 GCA_036488155.1 Streptosporangiaceae bacterium
CGCGTCCAGCAGCGCGCCAACCTGGCGCATCGGCTGAGCCACCTGCGTGAATGGCCGCCCGTCCACCGTGACCGTGCCGGACGTCGGCCGGTCAAGGCCCAGGATGAGCCGCATTGTCGTGGTCTTGCCCGCACCGTTCGGGCCAAGGAACCCGGTGATCTTGCCAGGCGCCACGCTGAACGACAGGTTGTCGACAGCGACGGTACCTCCGTACCGCTTGGTGAGGCCTCGTGCCTCAATCATGTGTGCCGCCCCTTCTGGCCGACTAAGTCCGGACGCGGTGGCGTCCGGACCGCTACCAGTCTCGGGCAAAGACGCGATAGTTCGCGTCGGCCGCTGGGTTGATCCCCCGTCAGCCTTGAGGGTGATTCCGGCGTGCTGCGGTATCAGCGAGCGGCGCGATCAGTCCGCATGCTCGATAGCCGTCAGGACGGCTTCGGCGGTCCGGCGCTGCTCCTGCGGATCACCGGACGGCGGGCCGGCCGACCATGCCGCGGCACACAGCGCCCGGAGACCGTCAATCCAGGCACCTGCGCCGGAGACGGCCAGCCAGCCAGCCGCGCCCTTTGCCGCAGGCACGACCGTCCATCCGCCGCAGGCGAAACCCGCACCGCTGCTGGTGATCTCCGGATGACTGGCGTTCAGGCCGGACAGGTCGGCAGCCAGGTACGACGGGCGGCGCTTCGGACCAGCCAGCAGCACGTCGGCCGGCCTGCTGACGCCTGTCAGCACCAGCAAACTGTCGGATTTGCCCCGGACCGCGCCTTCGATATCGGTGTCCAGCCGGTCCCCGACCACGAGCGGTCGTTTCGCGCCCACCCGCTCCACTGACTCGGCGTGCAACGGCGGCTCCGGCTTGCCGGCCACGATCGGCTCCCGTCCGGTGGCGTGCACCAGGACCTGGACAAGCGAGCCGTTACCCGGCTGCGGACCACGCGGTGTCGGCAATGTCGCGTCGGCGTTGGACGCCACGAACAAGGCGCCCGCGTTGAGCGCAATCGCAGCCTCGGCCAGCAGCCCGTAGCCGATCCCGGGCGAGTAGCCCTGCACGACGGCCAGCGGCCGGTCAGCTGCCGTCGTGACCGGCCGAAGTCCGCGGTCCCTGACAGCCAGGCGCAAGCCGGTTCCGCCGACCACCAGGACCGGTGCGCCAGCTGGCAGCCTGTCCGCCAACACATGCGCGGCCGCCTGCGCCGACGTCACGATGTCCGCGGCGGTCGCGGCCACGCCCATGCCGATCAGCTGCGCGGCGATAGCGCTCGGCGACCGGGAAGCGTTATTCGTGACATACGCGAGTTTCATCCCCCGCTTGGCAGCGTCGGCTAGCGCGTCGGAGGCACCCGGAATCGCGATGCCGCCCAGGTAGACCACGCCATCCAGGTCCAGCAGCGCGGCGTCGTAATGCTCGCTGAGCGGCCCAGGGCAGCCCTCCAGGCCGGGAAGATGCGGGCTGACAGCGTCCGCGCTACCTGCGTTCCCGGTCAACCTTGACGGCCTTGTCGCAGTTCGTTCCTCGCCCGCAGGGTCGCGCGCACGCTCCGCAACGCGTCGGCATAGTGCCGCTGGTGAGGGGACATCGCGGCGGCCAGCGCGAGGTGCTCGGCCGCAGCACCGGGATCGCCGGTGCGGGCCAGCGCGAGGCCGAGCCCGAACTGGGCGTAGTCGTCGGTCGGGCTGGCCTCCACGATCAGCCGGAAGTTGCCGGCCGCGGCAGCGTACTGGCCTGCGTCGAACTGCGCTCTGGCGAGGGCCTCTAGGATGCTCCTGGACCGCGGCTCGGCCGCTGCGGCCCGCTCGAGCAACTGCGCGGCCGCCGCCGCACTGCCGCGACCGAGCAAGTCCAGGCCGCGCTTGTAGAGCTGATGGGTGTCGGCACCATTGCCTGTCACCGAATCGGGAGCATCTTGTGACGAAGCCGGATTCTCTGGGCGGGAATCGCGACCGCCCGCCGGTCCTTCTGACATATGTGCCAACCCTTTCGTCTAGCGAGGCACCGGTCGTCAGAGACGCTCCGGGCCTGGTGCTCGCCCCGTTCCGCGGCGTCCGTTATGCCGAAGACCGGGTGAGCGGGCTCGCCGAGGTCACCTCTCCACCGTACGACGTGATCGCGGCCGATAACGAGAACCAGCTGATGGCCGCCGATCCGCACAACGTGGTCAGGCTGATCCTCCCCCGCCATCCGCCAGGTCAGCCCGGCAGCCCCTTTACCGATGCCGCCCACGACCTGTCCGGCTGGCTGGCCGACGGCATCCTGGCCGCTGACCCGGCGCCCGCACTCTATGTTTA
Organism: Streptosporangiaceae bacterium; assembly: GCA_036488155.1. Lineage (GTDB taxonomy): Bacteria > Actinomycetota > Actinomycetes > Streptosporangiales > Streptosporangiaceae > JAJYUU01. Next base: position 2,287 of record DASXIA010000429.1, read on the forward strand.
CGAGCAGGCCGCGCCGGGCGGCGGCATCATCCAGCGCGGCCTGATCGGAGCGCTCGGGCTCGCGCCGTACGCGTCCCGGATCGTGCAGCCGCATGAGGACGTGGCACCCGGTCCGGTGGCCGGCCGGCGCCAGCTGATGGAAGCCACCCAGGCCAATCTCGAGCCGATCTTCCTTCTGTACCAGGGCGGGAACGGGGCTGCGACCGGCCTGGTCGATCTGGTCGCCGACAGCCGTCCCCCGCTAACGGACGCTGTTACTTCTGACGGCCTGCGCCACCGGCTGTGGGCTATCACCGATCCGGAGGAGCAAGCCGTGATCGCCGCGGACCTGGCGCCGCGTACCGCGCTGATCGCCGACGGCCATCACCGCTATGCGGCCTACCTGCAGCTGCAGGAGCGACAGCGGCAGGACGGCGCGGGTGCCGGGCCCTGGGACCGCGGGCTGGCCCTGCTGGTGGATTCGACCGCCTATCCGCCGCTGCTCGGCGCGATTCACCGGATGGTGACCGGGCTGGTGCCCGAGGCTGCCGCGCGGCTGGCGGCGAGCGCGTTCCGCGTCAGCGAGCTGCCTGGCGGTACCGGTGCCGAGGCCGACGCGCTGGCCGCGCTTGACAAGGCATGCGCGCGCGGCGTGGCATTCCTGCTCGCCGGGAACTCGAAGGTCTGGCTGCTCACTGATCCCGACCCCGGCCAGTTGCACGCTGCGGTGCCAGACCACCCTGCCGAGCTCTGGCAGCACGTCCCCGCCGCGGTGCTGCAAGGGCTGCTGTTCGCCCGGATCTGGGCGATTGAGGACGATGCCCGCAGCGTGCGTGCCATCCACGATGCGGCGGAGGCCATCCGGGCCGCCGACGGCGAACCCGGCGGAACAGCCGTCATCTGCGGCCCCATGTCGGCGGCGCAGGTTTACCAGGTCGCCGAACTCGGGCGGCGGGTCCCGCGGAAGTCCACCTCGTTCGGCCCGAAGCCGCGAACGGGGCTGGTACTCCGGTTGTTCGCTGAAGGCTGAGGCCCGGTTGTTTTGCGCGGCCGGTAACACCGTCACGCTGCCTCGATGAGCAGGTCCCTGAGCTTGAAGCCGTCGTCATGCGCGGGCAGGGTCGGCCGCCAGTCGGGGTCGCGCGTCAGGTAGGACTCCGGGTCACACTGGATCACGCCGATCAGTACTTCCGCGACGATGGTGCCTCCGACCTCTCCCAGGCGGTCCCCGGCGTGCCGACATGCGGCCTCTCGCTGGATATACATCCATAGCGGCGTCTGGCCGGTCCAGTGGTCCGGCGAGAGCCCGAGCTCATCCTCACTCAGCACCTCGGCGCCAATGAGCCTGGCCACGCTCTCCCCGGACGGCAGGCTTAGACCATGCCCGCGCTGAAGGTCCCGTGCGGCGAGCGAACCGTAGGCTGAGTGGCTGACCTCCCCTGCAATCGCTTCCGGGAGAGAGATCAGCGACGAGACAAGGCGCCCGTCTATGCGCTTGGCGCGCTGAGCCGGCTGATGCCCGGGCACGTCAAAGTACAGCGCCCAGTCGACTATCCGGTCGCCGACCGGCCCGAAACCCATAAGGTCGGGGAAGAACCTGATGGCGTCACGGCCCGGCCGCAGTACATAAGTCTCACGAATTTGCGAGTGGCCGTATCGATAGGCTGCGTCCGCGAACTCGACCGGAATGAAAGGTGCGCCCTCGGGCCGGTAGAACCGGGGTCCGTCAGCGAGGATTCTGGTGACCAGGTCGCTACCGACCAGTTGGGTTAGGAATTCATTGACGATCACCCACTGGTAGTGCCAGGTCAGCATGCGCCGTGCCTCCTGGAATACCGCGCGCTCGTCCGTGCCGCCCGCACGAAGCCGGTCGACGATCCGGTTGTGCGCGCGGATGAACGCGACCTGCATCTGGTTCATGAAAATGTGCGAGTCGTTGCGAGGATCGGCGATAACGGCAATTCCTTCTTGATTTCGGGGGACATCGCCGTCGAAGTCAAGAAGCTTCGCCGGGTCACAGCGCCGGTATAGGTAAGGTGAGCCGGCCGGTCCGGGCCCGTAGAGCGGCTCGAGATCGGCCCGGGCACTTCGCAGGTTCGCGAGGGATCCCAGTTCAACGTGCGTCGCCAGAGGTGAGCGGTCTGCGGTGAGGTCGTGAGCGACGAACTGGCCGAAAAATGGCCAGCCAGCCTCGGCGCTGGCTTCCTTCGTCGCACCAGAAACCTCATCTACCGCGCTGGCGTCGCAGAAACCGCCGGATGCTCCGATCCGGCGCAGGACTACCTCATCGGTAATAAGCCCTGGCAGGTCGAACATTCGCCCGTAACGTCCAACTGTGTCAATCGGCATATCCAGCCGGTACGGTGCCAGACATCCTTTGCAACCTGTCTCAACTGCTCCTGTCGGAGAGGTTGGTGGCGAACGCATCGGAATTGTCCTTTCCGATCACCAACCCGGCGGGACCGCGCCTCCATGCGCGGCGGTGCAACGTCACGTCCACGGTGGCGACTCCCCCGGATGCGTATACACCGTCTAAAGGGAGACCATGCCCTGGGTGTGCCGCCATGAACCTAGTCAGCCAGCCAGCACCGGCCGGCCCGCCGGCAGGCTCCGGCAACCGCGGCGCACTCTGTGCGGTCTCGGCCGGATATCGTCGCACTCGGTTATCACCATCGACCAGAAAGGGGCACTGCCGTGACCGGAACCTCCGACCCCGGCGCGCTGCCGCGCCGAGGCACGGCAACCGATCGCCGCCTTGCCGTCTCGCTTACCTTCGATTTTGACGCGGAGTCTGCGTGGCTCGGCTCGTTCAAGGTAGACACCCCCTCGGCGCTTTCACGCGGTGCTTACGGAGCGAACGAAGGCGTGCCGCGCATCCTGGCGCTTCTCGACAAGTACCAACTGCCGGCCACCTTCTTCATCCCGGGAGACACCGCTGACCGCCATCCGGAGGAGACGAAGGCGATTGTGGCTGCCGGACACGAGATCGGCCACCACGGGTACTGCCATGAACCCCCGCCAGGGCTGACGCTTGCAGAAGAGCGAGAAATGATCGAGCGTGGCATCGACG
>DASXIA010000493.1:0-18083 GCA_036488155.1 Streptosporangiaceae bacterium
GCGCGAGTCCATCGAGTCGAGAGTGAGCCTGTCGTCGGTCCAGGCTGCGAATTCCTCTCGCCGCCTCTGAACGTCACTCCAGCTTGGCTCATAGAAGCCCGCAAGGCCCCGTCGTCGTCCCTCCAGTCGACGCCGGTGGACATCGGGGTCGGAGCACTGCACCTCGACAAACCGCAGGTCAACGGCCAGCTGATGAGCGAGCGCTCGCCACTGAGCTCGGGCGGGCTCCACAGCGTTGACCGCGTCGACAATGACGTCATGGCCGAGCGCGATCTGCTCTGCCGCGAGTGCCTCGACCACCATGTAAGCTGCCAGCCCGGTCGGCTCGGACTTGCTGACGCCCGCCCGCCACATGGCAGCTTCGGCCGGATCTACCGACAGAACGGCGCAGTGCAGTGCCCGACTGAGATCCTCGGCAACTGCGCTTTTGCCCGACCCTGGAAGTCCCGCGAGCGCGATAAGCACAGGGACAGGATGCCAGCCCGTTCCCGCCTGGAAAAACGGAGGCAGCTCGGCCGGGCACGGCCGCACCGTCCGGGCTGGCCTGCGCCAGGTCCAGCGCGGTCAGGCACCGTACCTGGGTGAGCACGCCCCGTTAGCGGTAGCCGCAGGCCCAGGCGTCCGCTACCACGTCCCGCAGGCCGTGCTCCGGCTTCCAGCCAAGGTCCCGGCTGATGCGCTCAGACGATGCGACCAGCACCGCTGGATCGCCAGCCCGCCTGCCGGTGATCTTGACCGGGATGTCGAGCCCGGTTACCTCCCGGCATGCGGCCACCACCTCGAAGTTGGAGTAGCCGGTGCCGGAGCCGAGGTTGTAGATCTTGTGCTCGCCGGGGCCGCATGCACCCAGCGCAAGCAGGTGCGCGGCGGCGAGGTCGCCCACGTGAATGTAGTCCCGGACGCAGCTTCCGTCGGCTGTCGGGTAGTCGTCGCCGTAGATGCTCACCGGCCCCGAATGGTCTCGAGCGATCCTGAGGATGTTCGGGATCAGGTGCGTTTCGACAGTGTGCCGCTCACCGAGCCAGCGTCCGCCGGAATCCTGGACGGCGCCGGCCACGTTGAAGTAGCGCAGGCTGACGGCCGCGAACCCGTGCAGTCGTGCATACTCGGCCAGCGCTGTGTCCACCGCGAGCTTCGAGGCCCCGTACGGGTTGGTCGGCCTTGGCTGAGCGGTTTCCTCGACCGGGACCGTCTCTGGCTGGCCGTAGACCGCAGCGGTCGAGGAGAACACGATGGTCGTCACCCCGGCCGCCCGCATCCCCTCCAGCAGCGCCAGCGTCCCGCCGAGGTTGTGGCTCCAGTACAGGCCGGGGTCCGCTACCGATTCGCCGACCAGGGACTTGGCTGCAAAGTGGAGCACGGCATCGACGCCGCCGGCCAGCACCGCAGCAGCGTCTGCGCGCAAGTCCCCCCGCACGAAACGGGCTCCGGGCGGGACCGCGTCCGCATGCCCGGTCGACAGGTCGTCGAGCACGGTCACCTCGTGGCCGGCGTCGGCGAGCTGCGCGGCGACCACGCTGCCGATATAGCCCGCACCGCCGGTCACAAGCAGCTTCATGGTCCCAGTGCTGATAGCCACTCGGAGAGAATACTTGCGCCCGGTCAGCGCGGCTGACGAAGACCGTCGAAGATCGCTCCTGGTCAGCGTGGGCCAGGCGATTAGTAAGGCTGACCTTATCAGTGTAGGCTTATCTTATGGCTGAGGCCCTGGACGTCAGCGAGGTCGCCGGAGCGCTGAGAGTCAGCGTGGGACTCCTGGTGCGGCGACTGCGGCAGCTAAAAGCGGAGGGCGCGCTCACACTGCCCGAGAGCTCCGCGCTGGCCCGGCTGGACCGCGGCGGCTCAGCGACGTCGAGCGACCTGGCCAGGCAGGAGCAGATCAGCCCGCAGTCGATGGGCGCTACCCTCGCCGGGCTGGAAGCGCGTGGCCTGGTCGAGCGACGACCCGATCCGGCAGACGGCAGGCGGGCGGTGATGTCGATCACGCCACCTGGGCAGCAGGTACTGCGAGACCGGCGCGACGAGAGCACGCGACGCCTTGCGCAAGCGCTATCGACGGGATTCAGCAGCGCGGAGGTCGATCAGCTGATGGCAGTCGTCCCGCTGCTTGACCGGCTGGCGCAGAACATCTGATGGCCGGACTCAGCCGTGGCCGCAAGGCCGCCGCGCCTCCAGACGGCCAGGCCATCCCCGCCCGTCGCGCCAGCGTGGTCCGCCGCGCCAGCGTGGCCCACCCGGCCAGCACAGTCGCCGATCGCTACCGCTGGGTGGCGCTGGCGAATACAACCGCGTCGGTATTCATGTCAGCGCTCGACGGGTCCATTGTCATCATCGCGTTGCCGGCCATATTCCGCGGCATCCACCTGGATCCGCTTTCCGCGGGCAATATCTTCTACTTGCTGTGGATGATCATGGGATACCGCCTCGTGCAGGCGGTGCTTGTGGTCACGCTTGGCCGCCTCGGCGACATGTTCGGCCGCGTCAAGATCTACAACGCTGGCTTCGCGGTATTCACAGCCGCATCCATCCTGCTGTCTTTCGACCCGTTCACCGGCCGCGGCGCCGCACTCTGGCTGATCGGCTGGCGAGTGCTGCAAGCCATCGGCGGGTCGATGCTCACGGCGAATTCCGCCGCGATTCTGACCGACGCGTTCCCGCCGGACCGCCGCGGCTTCGCGCTCGGCATCAACCAGGTGGCCGCGATCGTCGGTCAGTTCGTCGGACTTGTTGCCGGCGGGCTGCTGGCGGCTTTCGACTGGCGCGCGGTGTTCTGGATCAACGTCCCGGTCGGCATTTACGGCACCGCCTGGGCATACTTCAAGCTCCGCGACAACGGAGAGCGCCATCGGGGCCGCATCGACTGGTGGGGCAACGTGACGTTCGCGATCGGCCTGGGCGCTGTCCTGGTGGCGCTCACGATCGGGATACAGCCCTACGGCGGCCACACGATGGGCTGGACCAGCCCCACGGTGATCGCGTTGCTGGCCGGCGGCGTCCTGCTGCTAGTCGCCTTTGCGCTGATCGAGACCAGGGTAGCTGACCCGATGTTTCAGCTCGACCTGTTCAAGATCAGGGCATTTACTGCCGGGAACGTGGCCGGCCTGGCCGTAGCGATTGCGCGAGGGGGACTGCAGTTCACGCTGATCATCTGGCTGCAGGGAATCTGGCTGCCATTGCACGGCTACAACTACAGCGACACACCGCTCTGGGCCGGCATCTTCCTGCTGCCGCTGACCGCGGGAATCCTTATCTCGGGTCCGATCTCCGGAGCACTGTCCGACAGGTTCGGCGCACGCGGCTTCGCCACTGCGGGAATGGTGATCTTCGGCGCAAGCTTCATCGGGCTGATCGTCATGCCGGTGATCTTCCCCTACTGGATATTCGCCCTGCTGTCCTTCGCGAACGGCGTGGGCGGCGGGATGTTCGCGGCACCCAACTCGGCCTCGATCATGAGCAGCGTGCCGGCCAGGTACCGGGGCGCGGCGTCCGGGATGCGCGCGACGTACCAGAACTCCGGCACGGCCCTGTCGATCGGCGTGTTCTTCACGCTGATGATCGCCGGGCTGGCGGCCAGCCTGCCGCACACGCTCAGCCGGGGCCTGGAGCAGCACGGCGTGCCGTATTCGGTCGCCCGTCAGATAGCCAGCTTGCCGCCAGTGTCGTCACTGTTCGCCGCGGTTCTTGGCGTGAACCCGGTCAAGCACTTGCTGTCCGCAGCAGGCGTGCTGTCCGCGCTGCCGCAATCCGGCAAGCAGGTCCTGACTGGCCGGGAGTTCTTCCCGCAGCTCATCTCGGGCCCATTCCATCAGGGCCTGGTGATCGCGCTGAGCGTCTCGGCGTTCCTGGCCGCGATCGCCGGCGTCGCCTCGCTACTGCGTGGCGGCCGCTACGTCCACATTGATCCATCTGCCAGCGAAACCAAGGGAGTTCCTGTGACCAGCACGTTTCCTCCTATCGACCCCAGCCGAACCGCCCTGCTGGTCATGGACTACCAGTCTGGCGTGCTGGATCGCATCGCCGACGCTGATGAGCTAGTAGCGCGCGCGGCACAGGCGATCGCGTTCGTCCGCAGCCACGGCGGCCTGATCGGCTTTGTCCGCGTCGCCTTCGAGGATTCCGACTACGACGCGATCCCGCTGACCAGCATGCTGCGCAGGCGGGTCACCTCAGCTAAGAGTGACTACCACGCTGATTCGCCGTCGACCGCTGTCCACGAGCGGCTGTCGCCGCAAGCAGGCGACATCGTCGTGCGCAAGACGCGGGTTGGCGCGTTCTCGACCACCGATCTGGACGAGCAGCTCCGCGAACGCGGCATCGACACGCTGTTCCTGGCCGGGCTCAGCACTAGCGGCGTGATGCTGTCCACGGTCCGCGACGCGCACGACCGTGACTACCAGGTGTTCGTCCTTGCCGACCTGACAGCCGACCCGGACCCGGAAGTCCATGAGTTCCTGACTGGCAGGATCTTCCCGAGGCAGGCCCAGGTGATCACCGTGGCGGATCTGACGACGCTGTTCGCTGCCGCCGGGCAGCTCACCTCGTAGGCAGTAGCGCAGGTCCGGGTCTTGCTCGGCGCGCTCGCGACGCGGGGGGCGCCTCGCGCTTAGGTGCCGCCATGAACCCAGCTGTCGGCCTCGGACCGGCTGGGGGGATTGGCGCCCGGCCGGCTGCAGGTTATTCCCGCGATGCGGCTGGCGTCATCGATGACACCGGCGAGCGTCGCTGCGTCGCTGGGCGCGACCAGCCGTTCCGGCGCTAGCAGGTCGCGGCGGTCTAGCGCGTCCAGCAGCCCGCTGGTGAACGCGTCCCCGGCACCGACCGTATCCATGACGGCAGCCCGAAACGCCGGCCGGCTGACCGGCGGCTGCCCTGGTGCCCAGCCGGTCGCGCCATCGGCACCCTTCGTAATGACGACGAGCCTGGCTCCCAGAGCGAGCCACTTACGGGCAACGGCGTCTGCGTCGGCTCCCCGCCCGTAGAGCCAGCGCACGTCATCCAGGCTGGCCCTAACGATATGGGACAAGCTGACGGACTGCTCGATCTGCCGCCGCGCGCTCACGTGATCAGGCTGAAGCGAGGGCCTGATATTCGGGTCGTAGCTGATAAGCACCGAGTCGTTGAGTCGCAGCCCGCTGACGGCCCCTGCGATCGCGGCGTCTCCGGGAGGCAGCCAGGATGCCAGCGAGCCGAAGTGGACGGCGCGGGCTCCGCCGGGCAGGAATGCGAGCTCGTCCGCTGACCAGTGAAAGTCAGCACCAAGTGAGAACTGGTACGTCGCGTGGCCTCCGGCTAGTTCCACGAGCGCTATCGTGCTCGGCTCGGCGGCCGGCACGACGTGCCTCAGGTCGACTGCTGACCGTTCGAGATGCCGCCGCAGTACGGTCCCGAACGGATCCTCCGACAGACGTCCGGCGAATGCAGTGCGCTGACCGAGCCGGGCAAGGCCGACGGCGACATTCATGGGACTGCCGCCCGGCCTGGCGATAGCTGACCCGTCCTCGGCAGGTGCGGCGAGGTCGATGAGTGCCTCGCCGATCACCACAAAGGCCGGCGGAGCGTCGTCCTGCACAGCCAGACGGTACAGGACGCTGCTCGCCAGGTGAACTGGCACAGCACGGTCGTATCTCAGTTGCCAAGGCGCGCGTGCGTTGCTGAAATCGGCTACGTCGCCTAGCCGGGAGGTGTGAGTGGAGACAGCGCACGCAGCGTTCACTTTCGGGCTCTGAGGCCAGGGGACGGACGCCGACGCCAGTGCGGACGGGATGACACCTACCGCTGGCAGCTGAGGAGGCTCGGCTGACAGTGACCGGGACAGTCGAGCAAACCCGGTCTAGGTACGGATCCGCGGGATGAGACAAGCCCCGGTGAATGCAGGAAGCGGAAGTAATCGCTGACCCCTGACGAGGGGGAACGGGCGGTGAATCGGTCCCTCGCCCGCGCCAAGCCTGGGAGCGGCCAGCCGGGTAGCAAAGCCCTGGTCGCGGCCGCAAGAGTGAAACGGAACCCTGCACTCCGATTGAAGATCGCTTCTTCAATCCGGAGGCAGAGCCATCAGCAGGGCTGCCCAGAATCAGGGCTTCAACTGTGAGAATTGCGGCACAGCCGTAGCGCCGCTGACGAACGGAAGCTATCGCAACCACTGCCCGGCCTGTTTGTGGTCAAAGCATCTCGACCTCGAGCCAGGTGATCGTGCGTCCGACTGCGGCGGCCTTATGCGCCCGAAGCAGATCGTGCACAAGCGCGGCAAGGGGCTGGCGATAATCCATCGTTGCATCAGATGCGGACGCGTGCGCGCTAACCGCATCGCGTCCGACACGACGCAAGCCGACGACATCGGCACGCTGGCCGTGCTGATGCAAGGCGAGGTCCGGGCGCGACGCTGGAAATGACCGATCACCTTGCGCCGGCGCAAGGAGAAAATGCTTCGCGCCCCCTGAACTGCCCGTCGGAGAATGGGTGCCGGCGCTGACCGGCGACGATGGAGGACATCGAGCGGATGGCACAGGTCGTTCCGGAGGCACGTCTGATCTACGTGGTGCGCGACCCCATCGCCCGGATGCAGTCGATGTACATGCATCAAGTCTCAGCCGGCCGGGAGCGCCGCCGCTCGGAGGTGGCCCTGCTCGACGACCGTTATCTCGGGCCCAGCCTGTACGGGCTCCAGCTCGCTGCATATCTTGATCACTTCGACCAGAGCCAGGTACTCGTGATCGCGAGCGAGGTGCTCCGCGATAAGCCACGTGAGGCGCTGACCGCGGTGTTTGACCACCTCGCAGTCGATCCGGCTGCGGTTGATCTCGACAAACGGCATCAAGACCACCGCTCGATGGACAAGCCGGTCCCGCGCCTGCCCGATCTCGAGTGGCTACCGCGGCGCCAGGTCAAGCTCCATCCGCGATGGCGACCCGATCGACGCACCGGACTAGCTCGGCTCCTAACAACTCGGCGAGCGCGTGCCGACGACTCCGCGATCCCAGTCAGGCAGCGGGCGGAGCGGGATGAGCACCCTTCTCGACTCTGCCATGCCGCGAGATCCTAAACCGTCCCCGTAAATAGAAGCCGATGCCAGCGGGCGTTGAACCTCGAATCACCAACTGCTGTCCGGCTGTGCCGCAATCCCGCTAGCACGCGCAGATCCAGATCATGTCTTACTTCCTTGTTCACGAACGTTCTTGGATAATCTGCTCAGCGTGAACCGCCGTCAGGCCTCGTGGGGGAAGTGCCAGTCGGCGTACAACCGCGGGGATCCGCACCGGTGACGACCATCATCCTTTCCGGCGCCGTGGCGCTGGTCACCGCCCTGTTGGGAACGCCCCTATTCATCAGGCTCATGCGTCGGCTGGGCTACGGCCAGCCCATCCGGGTCGAGGGCCTCAAGTCGCACGAGAGCAAGCGAGGCACGCCGACGATGGGCGGCGCGGTCTTCGTCGCTGCCTCTTTGATCGGCTACGTGGCCGGGCACGCCCTGACCTACAGTGGGGTGACCGCGTCGGGCTTGCTGGTGCTCATGATGATGACCGGCCTCGCCCTGGTCGGGTTCATCGACGACTTCCTGAAGATCTTCCGGCAGACTAGCCTGGGTCTACGCAGCCGGGCGAAAGTGGCCGGCCAAGTGGTCGTCGCGGCCGCATTCGGGCTGGAAGTACTGCAGCATCCTGACAGGTTCGACCTGACCCCCGCCGACGCGCGGCTGTCGTTCCTGCGGGATTTCGGCCCGCTCCTCGGTGTCCTGCCATTTGTGATCTGGGCCGTCATCATGACGGTCGGCGCGTCCAATGCGGTGAACCTCGCCGACGGCCTCGACGGCCTGGCCACCGGATCGACGATCGTGGTGCTGGCCGCCTACGTGCTGATCGGGATCTGGCAGGACCGCAACGTGTGTGCCAGCGTTCTGTCCCAGGGGTGCTATCAGGTGCGCGACCCGCTGGACATGGCAGTCGTCGCGGCCTCGGTACTGGGCGCTTGTATCGGGTACTTGTGGTGGAATGCGCCGCCAGCAAAGATCATCATGGGCGATACCGGGTCGCTGGCTCTCGGCGGCGTGCTGGCCGGGCTGGCGATCTGCACCAAGACCGAGCTGCTGCTCGGGATACTGGGCGGCCTGTTTGTGATCATCACGATGTCGGACGTGATCCAGATCGGCGTCTTCAAGGTGACCAGGATCAGAACCGGCACGGGGAAGCGAGTGTTCAAGATGGCGCCGCTGCAATATCACTTCGAGCTGAGCGGCTGGACGGATACGACGATCGTGATCAGGTTCTGGCTGATCTCTGGACTGTGCGTGGCGGGGGGTCTCGCTATCTTCTACGCGGCCTGGGTGCAGACCTAACGCCGGCGGTTGACGCCGACGGCACGGTCGCGACAGAAACAGGAAGGTCAGCGGGACGGCTTCGGCCGCGCCTGGCCAGCCCTGTCACACGCTGACCTGCACACGTTCTTGTTTAGACTCAATGTGTGAGGAGGCGCACATGGCTACTAACCTGGCAAGCGACCCCGACTTGCTGGAGCGCGCCCTTGCGGCCAGCGGCGAGCGTACCAAGAACGCCGCGGTCACCAAGGCGCTAGAGGAGTTCATTGCCCGCCGCGAGCAGGCGCGCATACTCAGCCTCTTCGGCACGGTCGAGATCGATCCGGAGTACGACTACAAGGCCGGGCGCTCGCGCGGGTGAGCATGCTCGTGGACACCAGCGTCTGGTCGCTCGCACTTCGCCGGGACGCTCCTCCGGACGTGCCAGAGGTCCGGGCGCTGCGGGTGCTCTCGCCGGTGGTGAGATCGTCGCCACCACCCGACTAATCGGGCGTGCGCAACACGTTGCGCTCCGCTGGTGTTCAGGTCGGCACTATCGATGCCCTGATCGCCCAGCTGGCCATCGCTGGTGGTCACACGCTCCTGACGACCGACAACGACTTCCGCGCGGCATCCAGTCATGTCGGCCTTCACCTTTGGCGCGCTCCGTAGCGCCAGCTGTACCTCCGGCGCTGAACCTAGGCACGGCGAGTGGCGCACTAGGCCCGGACCTGGCTGCGTCCCCCGCCCGGCAAGGTGCTCGGCACGGCGGCCGCCAACTGCCCGACTCCGATGCCAGAATGGCAATCAGACGTGAGCAACCATAACCGTCAAAGATGTCATGCCTAGGCGCGGCGGCGAACTCGCAGCGGATGCTCAGCCCTAGTCGCGGTGTGTCAGGCTCCGCTTGATATGCGACACGGAGGCCTCACTTGGTGCTTCGGGAGCTGAACGTGGTCGAGCACAGCTACCGGTGCCAAAGGCACTAGGTGCTGCGTTCAGGGGTACGTTGTGGCGATGGCGGTGTTCGCATTGTGGAGTGCACCACGAACGCGATCGACGGCGTTCTTTCGCTCGATGGTTGAGCGCGGCGACATGACCGTACTCCACGAACCGTTCTGCAACCTAAGGGACTATGGCGAGACTGATGCCGGAGCGCGAACCTTCAATTCGCCTCAGTCGCTCCTCGCCTGGCTGTGTGATGAGACGCATAACATCAGCGTGTTCTTGAAGGACCACCCTCCGACCTACTACCTCCCGGACGTACTCGCCGACCGGCGCTTCCTCGCTGAGGCCCGGCATGCATTCCTCATCCGCCGTCCCGAGAAGATCGCAGCATCTAACTACGCGCTGTACCCCGACATCGACATCCACGCGATCGGCCTGGAGACGTTGTGCAAGGTGCAGGCCGCTGTTCGCGATGCCGGGGGGGACGCTTCAGTTGTCATCGACTCCGATGACCTCGTGACGCGACCCGAGGCGACGATGGCGGCCTACTGCGCGGCCGTCGGCCTGCCCTTCATCTCGCGGGCGCTCACCTGGGAGCCCGGTGAACGGTCTGAGTGGCGCCGGTCCGCACGATGGCACGCGGACGTCAGCGCTAGCTCCGGCTTCGAGCGTCGCGAGCGGGTGTACCCGCACACCGTCGAGAATTCCCCCGAGCTGGCCCGGTTCGCCGCCTACCACCGGCCGTTCTACGAACGGCTTTACGCGCAGCGGTTGGACGTTACGCCGTGGGAATACGCGGAGAGTTCCTAGCCTGTCAGCGCTGGCACAGCCGCGAACAAGGGCGCGTGACATCAAGCAGAGCTGATAGCGCCCCAAGTTGTCCACGACAGCGCAATCGCCATCATCGACGCCGTTCGCGATGATGCCAGCTGAGCGCTGGGCGGTCCCCCTACCCGCCAGAGGTTCCCTCGCAGACACAGATCCAGACGGATCCGATCATGATCAAATTGCGTGTCCCAACGGGATCCGCTGCCGGGCACCGTTCAAAGCTCTCGTACGGATAGCAGGCTGTGGCCGTAGACAGAGTCGGGTTCCACCCGGCCCGTTTCGCGGAACCCGAGCTTCTCCAGGACCCGTCGCGACGCGACATTCCAGTCCCAGACCCCCGCCCACAACCGCCGGTAGCCCGCCCCGCTCGCCCATGTGACCACGGCCCGACCTGCCTCAGTTGCGTAACCGCAGGCGTGAGCCGCACGCAGCAACTCGTAGGCCAACTCAGGCTCGTCGGGCGATCCGTTCCCATGAAAGATCAGCCCGCAATACCCGATGACGTCGGCCGTGCCCTTCCGCTCCACCGCCAGAATCCCCGGCCCCGACTCCGCACGCTCTGCGCGCATCTGCGCGGCGATGTCCTCCACGGTAGGTCGGCCCTCGGGACTTATCCGCCGGTGCGGCGGCACCCTCGGATCCCGCTCAGTCCACAACCGGCGATAGATGGCGGCCTCGTCCACTCTGCGATGCCGAAGGATGAGGCGATCGGTCTCCAAGGTGTCCAGAACGCGCACTGGCTCCATGCTGGCATTGTGTCAGCGAAGGCACCACGCTTTTAACGGCGTGTGAGCCGATTCCTCAGCTGTTCCGCCGCGAGCCCGCTGCAGCTCGCCGATTCGGCGCTTCAAGGTAAGTGCCGCTCCAGGCAGCCCTTCCGGCATCACGCGTCCCGGTCTAAGGCCCGGCCGGTCGTCGGATGTATGCCAGTCGCTCTTCAAGTCAGCGCGACATCGCGCGTAGCCCTTCAAGATCAGCGATCACGTCGGCCCGGCGCGCTTCCCGCGTCCTTGAAGTAGTAGAGAAAGTTCTCACCGCGGAGCTAGGCAAGACCTGGCTCAAGGCAGGAGCTGACCACTTCCGGGACGTTGGGCGGCAGTCGGCCATGTCCGGTGATCAGGTGAGAGTGCGCTGATGTCCAGCGTGGCTAGAACTAGTGTGGAAGACTGCCGGGTTGGTTGATTCGCGGGCACTAATTGGCTGATTCGCGCGCATTAAGGAGTCATGAGATGGGCTGGAAAGGGCGTGGGGTCAGGTACCAACTGGGCCGGGTGCTGGCAGTGGGCGCCGCAGCGTTGTCGGCATCCGTGCTGGCGGCCAGTGCCGCAATGGCGAGCTGGACGCCTCACGTCGCTGTTTCGCCCTCCGGATGGATAAGTGTGTGGCAGCGGACGGCGCTCGACAGGTCCGGGGACGCGTTGCTCATGTGGGTTGCGCTTCCGCCGGGCAGCAACGTGTACCACGTGCAGGAGAGGACCAGGTCCCGGACCGGTGTCCTCGGCCCGATCCGTACTCTGTCCACCCAGACGGATGAGGGGATCTGGGCTGACGCTGCGATGAGTCCTCGCGGTGTCGGCGTGGTCGCGTGGCCAGCAGCCAACGTGGGCCCGGTCCTGGCCCGGCAGGTGGCACGCTCAGGCAAACCCGGGCCACTGCTCAACATGAGCCCAGGCGTGGGAGACATCATTCAGGTGAGGACGGCGATGCTTCCCTCTGGCGCGGCCCTGGTGGCCTGGGAAGGCGGGCAAGATGGCGTACAGGCACGCTTCATCAGCCCGACCGGGAAACTTGGCCCGCTGCTTTCGCTCGGCGGCGCCCCTCTCGGAAATCCGCCCCGTATAGCGGTCAGTCCCGCGGGTGTCGTGACGGTGGCGTGGACTGGCTTCAAGGGCGTCGACGCGGTCCGCCTGACCTCCCCCACCAGCCCGCCCTCCGGAGTCAAGAACGTCATTCCAAACGCCGCGAGGACTAGCTACCACGTGCAGCAGATCGCCGATGACGCAAACGGGGACACGGTCTTCGACGTCTCGACCGTCACCAATCTCAGCAACGGAAGCCAGGTGGAGGACCTGGTATGGCGAGCCTGGAGTCATTCGGGCAGGCTTGGTCCTGTTGCGAAGGTCGCCCGGAACATCGACGTAGTAACGTCCTACGCTGCTATGGCAACCGACCGGAACGGGAATTCCATACTGGCGTGGTCCCGGTATGTCACGGCGCATAAGTCGCTGGTCTACCGTCGCCGCGTAACGCTGGGAGGCAAGCTCGGCACCCCGGTCGTCATGGGCAACGGGTTCGCTCCTGCGGCCACAACTGACCCGGCCGGCAGCGGGATGATCGCCTGGCAGACAATCCCCCTTCCTCAGCCGGGCAGCACCGGAGGCGTGGTGGGCCAGATATATGAGCGGCCCGTTACGACAACGACCGGGAGATTCGGGACCAAGCACAGGGTCACAGCAGACGGATCAACGTTCGAGCTTGCCGAAAACACGTCAGGCCAGCACGCCATGATCTGGCAGCAGAGCACACCCCAATATCCGGCCGTTGCGAGCTTCGCCCCGTGACGGGCGGTCGTGGACGCGCCACACTCCTTGCTCCGCAAACGTGGTCCTGATTACTGGCTGGAGCACGTGGTCGCACCCAATAGGCGCCCAGCCACGCCATTTTCCCCTGTCCGCGACTGACCCCACTTGACCGTGGTGGCTTGCTCAATCGGGCACGTAACGGGCACGACGCGCAGCTCGCGCTAGTCCGGCGATATCCGGTAGCCCGTCCGGAACGGCGGCTCTTAGTATCGGCAGGTGATCTACCAGCACCCCCTGGCTTACCTGCTCGGCCTGCAAGGCGTTGCCCTGCTTCGCGCCTACAACGGCGAGTACGACCGCGAGTTCACCGAGGCCAGGATCGCCGAGATCCGCGCGATGCTTGACTGCGCCAGCGAGTTCGGCGACGGCGCCATGGTCCGCCCGATCACGGCGGCGGAGGGCTACGACGTCTGGGCCGAGTACTACGACGGGCCGAACGACCTGATTGACCTTGAGGAGCCGATCATCCGGCCGATCATCGACCGCCTGCCGATCGGGCCGGCCCTCGACGCTGCCTGCGGCACCGGCCGCCACGCGGCCTACCTGGCCGCCAAGGGCCACTCGGTGATCGGCGTGGACGGCTCGGCGAAAATGCTCGCCATCGCCAGGGCCAAGGTTCCCGGCGCGGGCTTCTGCCAGGGTGACTTGCGGGCGCTGCCGGTCGCGGACCAACAGGTCGATCTCGTGACGATCTCGCTGGCGCTCACCCACGTACCGGAACTGGCCCCGGTGCTGGCCGAATTCGCGCGGGCGCTGCGGCCGGGCGGGCACCTGGTGATCGCCGACTCACGGATGGACTATCCGCTGGTCCTGGCGATGCCTGACGGCAGCTACGGCTATCTGCCGCACCGCAGCCGGATGACCAGTGAGTACCTCACCGCCGCGCTGCCTCTCGGCTTCGAGGTCCGCCACTGCGAAGAGCTGCGCGCTGCGCCGGCGCGGTGTTCCCCTGCGGGGCCGGTGCGGGTCGGCGTCCCGTACCAGGGCCCGGCCGACGCGCCGCCGCCCGAGCGGGTGCTGCCCGAGCATCCGTCAGACATCTGGGCATTGCGCGCCTGGTACCCAGCTGCGGCTGCCGCCGCCTACAACGGCGACCCGATGCTGATCTTCTGGGACTTCGAGCTGGGTTAGTCCGGGGACGTCTCACCAGCCGTGGCCACGCCGACGTCGGCTTCCCCGAGCTAATGGCTCCGTGGTGCGGTGGCACCTGTCGTGCTTCGCACAAACCGAGGCTGACGGCCTCGTTTTTACCAGCCCGACCGGCGCGGCGCTGCGGCGTGGGAACTTCCGGCGACGGGTGTGGCTGCCCGCGCTCAGGAAAGCCGAGGTGCCAGTAGTTCATTTCCATGATCTTCGCCATACGGGAAACACACTCACCACTGCGGCCGGTGCTAACCTGCGCGAGGTCGCCGAGCGCGTCGGCGATTTGTCGCTGCCTCTCATCGCTGGAGTGCAGGTAGATCAGCGCCGCACGGGTACTGCTGTGGCCCATGCGCGCCATCAGCGGCCGCCGACGAGCTGCG
This sequence comes from Streptosporangiaceae bacterium, assembly GCA_036488155.1. Classification (GTDB taxonomy): domain Bacteria; phylum Actinomycetota; class Actinomycetes; order Streptosporangiales; family Streptosporangiaceae; genus JAJYUU01. Next base: position 14,169 of record DASXIA010000493.1, read on the forward strand.
GCGGAAGACACGCCGGACGGGCGGAAAGCAGAGAGATCGGGCACGCAGCGGGCACGGCGCCGGAGTGGCGCGGTATGAAGATCGACTACGAGCTCGCCGAGACCGGCTCTGACCTGGCGATATCTGGTGGTGGAGCTAAGGGGACTCGAACCCCTGACCCCCTGCTTGCAAAGCAGGTGCTCTTCCAGCTGAGCTATAGCCCCGAGTTACAGCGCTCCAAGGGTACCTGGACAGGGACATTAGCGCTCGCCGGCTTCGGCTCAGTCGGCCCGGCCACAGCGCTTGACCACCACTTCCGACCACAACGAGAGTTAGTCCTCCGAGGTGAGCAGGTCGTTGAGCTCGGCCAGCGCCTCATTCCGGGCGTCCTCGTCCACATGCGTGTAGATCTGCATCGTCGTGGTGAACTGCGCGTTGCTCAAGATCATCTGAGCGTCTCAGGGCGGAACGTACAGCTTCTTCAGCAGCGAGGCCGTGGTGTGCCGCAGGTGGTGCACGGTGATCACACGGATCTCGTGATCTTCGCAGATCCGGCGGAACGAGCGAACCAGGTTCCGAGGCTCGACAGGCGGGCCGCTGCGGATGGTGAAGACCAGGCCGGTGTCCTGTAAGGCCCGGCCGAAGGCTTCTCGATCGGCTCCTGTTTTTGCTGGCAGGCAAACCAGCGCTTGACGCGCAAGCGGCACGATAGGCAGATCACGGTTGCCAGCGCGAGTCTTAACGGGTCCAGCTTGGGGCTGCCATCGAGCCGCTGGAGCTGCTGGCGCACCCTGATCATTGCGGCGTCACGGTCGATCTCTGTCCAGCGGAGACCTCGCACCTCTCCTCTCCGCATTCCGGATACGAACAGGAAGATGAACGCCGGTACAGCGGCTCCGTTCTGGGTCGTCCGCAGGAAGGCCTGGGCCTCGTCCGCAGACCACGCCTGGCTGCCAGGACGGCAGTTCGGCAAGCCGTGCCACGTTGCGACTGACCAGTTCCTCGCGAGCGGCACGAGTCAGGGCGGCGCTCAGGACCTGGCGCATCATGTGAACCTTCCGCAATGACTGCTCCGCGGCCAGCTGAGCATTGAGGAAACTTGTACACGGTCTACCGAGAGCTGGCGCCGCCGGTAGTGGCCCAGGCCTGGTTTGAGGAGGAGCCCTGCTTCCTTCACGGCGTACAACCTCCGGTGGCACGCTCGGAAGATGCGGAATGCCCACGACCGGGACAGCCTGGCGTGGCAACCGGAGGCGGCGCTGGCGGGAGCGGTGAGCGGGGAACTACCGTCCTCACAGGCAGCCCCATATCGCTATGACGCTGCCGTGCCTGTTCCGATTCCGCGCCGCCGGGCTAGACCAATGCGACCGAGACCCCGCTCTGGGAACCCGTGCACGAGTTCCGGCCACGGTCTGTGGAAGCCGAGCGCTGAGGTGACGGAGTGGATCTTGGATGGCCCACTCTGACGGTCCTATCCGTGAGAATGGGCCATCCATGTGGCCCAGCGTCCGTATCTACCAGGCCGCGGTGCACTTCTTCCCGGCATTGACCCGTACGCAGGCGCGGACGAGGTGGCCGGTCCCGTCGGCGACGGCCGGAGCAAAGGCGTATTCGAGCGACCCTTCGGAGAAGTAATCCACGGAGTAGGTCGGCGTGGCTTGTTCCCAGGTCTTGCCCTTGTTCGTGGACGACTCAAGCCATCCGAAGCATCTCCGTACCATCAACGCTCCAACGAGAATCAGGTTCACGTGAGAGGTCCTGGCCTTGTGCCTGGTGCTGCTGTTCAGATACGCGAAACAATGGGCCAGGCGATTGTTAATGTCCACGGACTGGCGCCTGTGGGCGTAATACACCGACGTGCCGTCGCTCCCTGGCTTCGCACTGCTAGCGGCGAGCGACACCGGTCTGCTGCATGTGGGCGCCGTGCCTTTCGGCGTAACGGGCTTTATGCAGGCCCGGATGCGGGTCCCCGGTCCGGCGTAGTAGTTGCCGGTCTTGTACCACGCCGCGTTGTTCGGCCCCTGCCCCCCTGGCACGCGCTGCCTCGGCGACACGCCTTGCCAGGCCCCGCCGTTCACCGAGCTCTGCAACCAGCCCGTGCACGCCCGCGTCAACGTGTTCTCCACCATGGCAGACACATAGGCCGGATTGCCGCGCGAAACTTCCGCGGACAGGACAGTCACGGCGCACCGAGTGCTGTTAGGGCCCCCCACCGCCACGTCGTCCTGCACTACCGCGTACCGCACGCCGCTCGTCTTCGCGGCCAGTGCGGGAATCGTTCCCCCTGCCACAATTACGCACGCCGCCCCAACGGCGGCCACAGCCATCGCGGATCGCTTCAGAATGCCCACATCTACCTTTCTGATCAGCTGCGGATGATTCCCCTGGCCACTTCCCCGTTCGCTCGCCAGGGGCGCAACAAGAGGTTAACAGTCAGGCCCACAAGACAGTGGTCAATATATGATTCATCGCTCTATGTACTTACTTCGGCAAAGTAGCGACTTTCGGGAAGAAATGCGTAGAATTGGCACGGTCGCGGCAGGGACCGGCGCCAACATGTTGGCTCGCACGAGATCGTGCGTGCCTCGTCGTCCACCGAGAACCCTTAAGGTCTACGAGCGCGCCTCGCTCCCGTCGGCCGTGTCGTAAGGGTCACCTGTCCCGTCGGCCATTGTCATGCCGAACGCTCTCAAGCTGCATCCGCAGGCTGCATTCAAGTGCTGACCTATCGCCCTACGGACGGCGGCCGAAGGGCGCCTGGGCAGGAACGTCGATGCTCGCCTCGCTGGCCTGGGTCGGCTCGGGCTCATCGGGCTGAGCTGCCTCAGGCTCAGCCGGCTTCATTCGGCCGGCATCACCGTTCTCGCTAGAGGCCGACATATCAGGCCGGAAGGCGGCATCGCCCGGGAGCACTAGCCCAGGCAGGTCAGCGATGCTTTCGAGAAGGTGGGTAGCCCCGGCTGACCGCAGCCGCCGGGCAGCGTGGGGTCCGGTCAGCACCCCAGCCACAATGCTCGCGCCAGACCTTCGGCCGGCTTCCACACCGGCGCCCGTGCCGTGGATAACCGCCACCTCGCCCACCGACCCGGTGCCCGTCCGCAGCACAGACATCAGCACCAAATCGGGCGCGGGAAAGCCCCTCGGCACATCGTCGGGGCTCAACGCCAGATCGATGTGGCAGCCCAGCCCAGCAGCATCCACCACCCGGTCAAGAACCCGCCGAGGCAAACTCGTCAGCACGCACACCGAGATCCCCGCGGCGCGGAGCTGATCGAGCACCTGAACCGCGCCGGGCTCAAGATGAATCGTGACCCGGCCGACCGCATCGGCCAGCGCGCGGTCGAAGGCCAGCTCAGCTGCCTGAGCGCGAGCCTCGTTGTCCGGAAACAACAGCCGGAGCACATCCGCAGCGGAGCGGCCACGAGCCCGATGGACCTGTGACATCCGGCGCGCGAACGCGCTCGTACCGCTGACGACCCCCTGGGTGGCAATGGCCTCGGCGAAGGACCGCTCGACGAGTCCTTCGTCAGCGACAAGGGTCCCGATCAGGCCACAACAAGCGAGCGTGATGCCCGGTTCGTCAGCCACGCCAGTCATACGCAGGACCGACGGCCAGGTCAGTCGTCAGCTGTGGTCGCCTCGGTCCACAGGTCGAGCTCAGCCCGGTCTGCCTTGACCTTCCGCCATACGGCGAATGCGCTGAGTCCGAGCAGGACTATCACGAGCAGCTTCTTCACGGTGCTTGATCCTTCCGGCTCCGGCTTCCGGGGAAGGCGGCTTCTGATGTTCACGTCCCCCATGAGATTCATGCAGCCTAGCAAGCCCCGATTTAGCGTGGCCGGTCCACGCGTGTCTCGTCCCACACCGGGCCCGCCGGCTCGTAGACCGTGCCGTCGCCGCCGAATATCAGGAACCGGTCGAAAGACTTCGCAAACC